>CAYQBU010000163.1:0-8833 GCA_964415785.1 uncultured Bradymonadales bacterium | reverse complement strand
CGACGTCCAGGCAGTCATCGCATCCCTGCTTCTGGAGGTTGGCTCATGACGTATCGATCAAGTTACGAACTGGACCTGGAGATCGGCTTCGCCCTTTTGGAACAAATGGAAGACACCGAGGGCATCCACTCCTATCTTCACACCCCTGACGAGGGCCACTTTGATGACATTCTCCTCACCGGCCTCTACGGCGGTCAGGTTGACCCCGACGAACCTCAGGAGTACCTCATCTACTCCCTGGACTGGCCTGAACAACTCGCCGACCGCAGCGACCAGGCCGTCCTCGATGAGCTCTCCGAGGAGTTGGATAGCCTCTTTCCCGGATGGGTCCTCGATCGCGGCGAGGATAAAGTCTATATTCTACGCCACACCCCTTTGTAACCCTCTGAGTTCCCGGCGCGATGCGCGGTTCAAATTTTGGCCCAAAGGCGCTATCCTCTCGGCAACCAAGGACTCTTCTTTCCTCGCGACCCTCAGATTATGGCCGAATTGAACGCGGGAACCCTTGTTGCGGACCGCTTTGAAATCATCGATGAGATCGCCTCGGGAGGCATGGGCGCCGTCTACCGCGCCCGCCAGACCTCCCTGGGCCGCGAGATCGCACTCAAGGTCTTGCACTCCGAGGTTGCATTTACCGCTCGGGCCCGCCGCCGTTTCGGCCGCGAGGCCCGTGCGGTCGCTCGCCTCAACCATCCCCACATCGCCAGCGTCTTTGACTTTGGCACCGACAACGACGACCAGACCCTGTGGCTGGCCATGGAACTCGTCGAGGGCGAAAGCCTTGTCCGCCTGATGAACGAGCCCATCGACATGATGCGCCTGGTCTCTGTGACCGACCAGATCCTCAGCGCCTTGAGCGCCGCCCACGCCCGCGGCATTATCCATCGCGATCTCAAGCCCTCCAACATCCTGATGACCTCCGACGATGCCGACCAGGAGATCATCAAGCTCGTCGATTTTGGACTCGCCGCCACCCATAGCGACGCCCTCTCTCTCGACGACGACGATGAAGAGCGCGACGCCGACGACGCCACAGGCGATGGCGACCTCCCCCAGCCCGAGGGCAATCGCCGCGTCCTCCTCGGCACCCCGCGCTACATGGCCCCCGAGCTCTTTCGCCAGGATCCCGTGGAGCCCGGCGTCGACCTCTACGCCCTGGGGGTCATCCTCTTTGAAATCCTCGCCGGCTCCCCGCCCTACCGCGGTGACGACCCCCAGGAATTGATGCGCGCACATATCCGCTCGCCGATTCCCAGGCTTACGCCCCGCGAGGGCGAGGTCCCCCCGGAGTTGGAGCGCTGCATCTACCGCCTCTTGGCCAAGGACCCCGCCGAGCGCTTTCAATCCGCCGCCGAGGTCCGCCCGGTCCTGCAGACCGTGCTCAACCAATTCAGCTACGCCCCCTGGATGAGCCAGGCCCCCAATATGTCGCGCCCCGGCTTTCTGGCCCAAAATGGCGGCCATACCGTTCCGCCCTCCAACCTCATGCGCGGCGACGTCTCCCAATTTGGCCCCGGCGGCGTCGCCCAGGCCCCTCTGGTGGGCCGCAATCACGAGCGCCGCAACCTGGAGCGCCTGGTCCGCAAAACCGTCCAATCCGGCCAGGGCAGCCTCGCCTTTCTGGAGGGCGAATCGGGCATCGGCAAAAGCCGCCTTTTGGAGTGGGTCCTCATCCGCATCCAGGAGGCCGGCGTCATGGATCTGGCCCGCGGCAGCTTTAGCCGCGGCGGCAGCGACTTTGAGGGCATCCGCGACCTCCTCATCGACATCCTGGATATCGCCGATGTCGCCGCCGACGACCTCGCCAACCACCTGGCCGAAAAACTCTCCCGGTGGGGCTTCTCCACCGAGGAAGCCGAGCTCTGCCTCAGCCTGATGCGTCCCGGCGGCGACGTCTCCATCTTTGAGGACGGACAGGGCGATCGCGGCGTCTCCGTTCAGGAGCGCGCCTTCGCCATGATCGAACACCTCCTTCGCCGCGCTGGCGACGACAAGCCCCGCCTGCTGGTCCTCGAGGAGCTCCACCACGCCGGCGAGCGCGCCCTGGCCTTTCTCCAACACCTCGCCGTGGGCATGCACCTCGATCCCATGGCCACCCTCCTGGTGGGCACCCTCCGCGCCGAAGAGGTCGAGCAGAGCGCCGAATTGCGCTACGCCATGGAGCGTCTGGAGCGCCTCGGCCCCGAGCATGTCCTGCGCCTGTACCTCGACCGCCTCACCTCCGAAGAGGGCCAAAACCTGGTCCGCAAGCTGGCTCCCGTCGACGATCGCCTCGCCGCCGAAATCGCCACCCGCGGCTCCGGCAACCCCCTCCACATCAGCCAGATCCTCAGCTACCTCCAGGAAAGCGCCAAACTGACCTGGGAAAATGGCGGCTGGCGCCTGGCCGACGGCGTCGACATCCAGAGCGAACTGCCCGACGAAATCGCCGAATTGATGCGCTATCGCCTCACCCGCCTCGCCGGCGGCAGCGACGATCCCGAGGCCACCCGAGCGATCCTGGACCGCGCCGCCATCCTCGGCGCCCGCTTCGACTACGACCTCCTTCGCCGCTTTCTCAAAGTCGAGGAACACCAGCCCTGGCTCAGCTCCCTGGACACCGTCCTCGAAATGCTCGTCGACCACGGCCTCTTCCGCGAGGTGGGCACCGGCGGCCGCGACATCCTCGCCTTTAACCACCTCATGATGCGCGACGTCCTCCTCCAGGCCATCGAAGAGCGCCGATCCAAGCGCCACCTCCACCGCGTCGCCGCCCGGGCCAAAAAGGCCCACTACGGCGATACCTACAGCCAGCGGGCCATGGAATTTGTCGACCACTACGCCAAGGCCCGCGAACCCTCCGGCGTCTACGCCTATACCGTCCGGGCCGCCCAGAATGCCGCCGATGGCGCGAAACTCCGTGAGGCGATGAGCCTCTTTCGCGACGCCGAGGAGCTCGCCGCCGACGCCGACGTCTCCCCCCATAGCCCCGGCCTCGACGAGGTCTCCGACGTCCTCTCCGGGCCCGAGGTCGCCCTCGAGGTCGCTCATCTGGAGCGCCGCGTCGGCGAATACTCCAGCGCCCGCGACCACTACCGCCAGCTCCTCGATCACAGCGATCCCAATGTCAGCCTCTGGAGTCGCTGGGGCCTCGCCGAAATCGAACGCCGCCAGGGAGAACTCAAAAAGGCCCGCACCTGGTACGACGACACCCGCCGCTCCATCCAGGCCATCTGGAAGGGGCCCGAGGCCGACACATATCGTTCCCTTCTCCAACTCATCGACACCTATTGCATCGTCGGCCTCGCCCACCTCACCCATGCCCGGGGCCTCTATCCCAAAGCTCAGACGTGGCTCGACGAGGGCCTCAAGCGCGCCGAAAAGATCGCCGACCGACCCCTGCAGGCCCGCCTGCTACGCCTCGCCACCGACACCCACTGGCGACGCGGCCAGGATCGGGAGGCCGAAGTCTGCTTTCGCCGCGCCGCCATCTTAGAAGAGGAGCTCAACGACCGCGCCGTCCAGGCCTTCGGCCAACGCCACGAGGCCCGCTTTCTTCGCGCCGTCGGCCAACCGCGACGAGCCCAGAAAAAGGCGGAGCGCGCCCTCGACACCCTGGTGGCCATGGAGCAAACCCACGACGCCGCCGACTGTCGCCTGACCCTCGGCCACCTGGCTTTTAGCGCCGGCAACTACAAGCGAGCCGCCCGTTTTTACCGCGCCGCCCACGACACCTTCGAGGACTACCAGGACCTTCGCGGCGTCGCCCACTGCAACCTCGCCCTCGCCTCCCTGGCCTTTACGGTCAACCGCTACAAGGAAACCCAGACCCTGGTCCGCGAGGCCATGGGTCACCTGCGCCCCATCGGCGATGTCGCCGCCCTCACCGAAGCCCGCCTCCTCATGGGCCGGCTACGCCTCGCCGTCGGCCATGCCGACAAGGCCCTTCCCCTGCTCAACGACGCCGTCGAGCACTTCCAGCGCCTCGACGACCAGCGCAGCCTGCCCGTCGCCCGTGCCTTCTGGGCCCTCGCCCTCCATCACAACGATGACGTCGACCAGGCCACCGCCATGATCGACGAGCTCCTCGACCAACTGCGCTCCCTCGATCTCGCCCACCCCGCGCTCCTCGAGGCCCTCGCTCAACTCGACGAGGCCTACCGTCCCACCCACCCCGACTGGGCCACCGCCTTCGACGACTTGCGCCAGGACGTCCACCACCGACTGGGTCGTGAAAGCTCCACCGTCTCCGTCCCCTGAATTTGCCCTCCACCGGCCCTTCTAGTAAGCCTTTAATGCCCCTTTCCTTGCACGGATTGCCGCCATGAATGCCGATCGCCTCGACGAGCTACTGGTCCCCTACGCCCTGACCACCCACCGGAATCTTCCCTTTCTGGACCTCGACCTCGATCTCGACACCCCCGTCGAGACCCTGCTCATCGAAGAGGAGGACCACAGCGAATTCGGCTCCCTGCTCACCCGATCCAACCACCAGGCCTTCGGCGGTCCCCAGGACATGGGCATGCCCATGTGGGTGATGCTCGACTGCGCCATCCTCCCCTCTGCCGTCGTGGGCTTCATGCTCGACGTCGACGACGCCCCCGACGACATCCTCGACAAATTAGAGGTCGACGACGACTACGAGGGCTTCGTCCCTATCTCCGAATACTGCGGCTGTCCGACCCTGGAAGATAACACCATCAGTGGCTTCTCCCTCCACAGCCACCTCCCCGGCCAGGGCATCGCCACCCGCACCAAAGCCCTGGCCATGGCCATCTATGGCGCCAAATATCAGATCGGCGTCACCCAATTCTACAACCCCGCGATCCGCGTCCACGTGCGCTTCGGGGCCATGAAGATCGAGCTCCACCGCCCTCCGGTCCACACCCACCCCGAGGATAGTTTTGTCTATCGGCTGCGCCTTCCCCCGCGCGAGGTCCTCCTCAATATGGCTCGTGGCGCCGACGTCTTCGGCCACCGCGACCTCCCCGAGGGCGTGCGCTGGGAGTTTGATCCCGACAACGAGATGATGCAGGGTCGCCTCGCCCGCCACCTGCGCGAAGACGGCGACGCCTGGCTCATCCCCCCCGGATGGCGCGCCACCGAGGACGGTTGCGAGCTCCATATCGTCCTCGGCTAACCCGGGCTAAATACCAAAAAACCGCGCCTCTCCCCGAGAGCGCGGTCTCCTGCCTTTCGTCGATGTCTTTCTGCCACGGCCTTATACCGTGAAGATGTGATCCAATTCCTCAATCACGGCGTCTTCCGTCGTCTCTTTGGCCACCGCCATCTCCTGGACCAGCAACCGTTGGGCTTTGTCGAGCATCTTTCGCTCCCCGAAGCTCAACGTCTTTTCGAACTTCAGCAGGTTCAAATCCCGCAGCACTTCCGCGATCTCATAGGGGCTTCCCGTCTGGATCTTCTCCAGATACGCTCGATAGCGCCGATTCCAGGTCTGCTTGTTGAGATCGACGTCTCGCTCGCGAAGGATGTCGTAGACCTCCTCCAACTCCTTATCGTCCATCACCGCTCGCAGACCGACACTCTCCACATTGCTCACCGGGATCATGATCCGCTTGTCAGAGTCCATGACCCGAAGGACGTAGAACGTCTGATTCGTCCCCATGATCTCCTTGGTATCGATGCCCACGACTTCTGCCACTCCCTGAGCAGGGTAGACGGCCTTATCTCCAACGTTGAATGGGGTTGTCGTCACCGTATGTCTCCTTAACCAAATAAAAGGCTCGATGAAGGATGCGCCATCCCGACCATCTTCCGGGTGTCGCCTTGGCAGCCGTTGATCGCTGCCTATCCCGTTCCATCCTCTCCGCCTCCTGGCATACCGTCGCCAACGAGAGGTCAGAGTGCGATGGCTGAATCGGTCCGGACGAAACTATGACTCATCAATGATCACTTCTGCCGGCTCCAACCCAACGCTCCAACGCCCCTTCTCACCGACCACAGTCGGCGTTCAAGGGGCGTTTGAGGCTGCTACAGGGTACGCTCTATCGACCCAAAACACAAGCGATAGCACCCTGCCGCCAGCACCGGTGGCCTCGTCCATACCCCCACGACACTCGTGGCGGTCACATCCCCACAATGGATCTGAAGCGTGATTCATTCCGCCGAGGCCCTGGTTGCTCCACTCTGGGGCCCCATGGGCCTCGGCGATTTTCGGCGTCTCTCAAGCAAGTGAGAGCGCACCGGTTAACGCCAGCGAAGCTGCGCTGGTTTAACCAATTTGTGCTTGCGGGCCAGGTCCAGCAACTTGGGCACCGTAAAGGTCTCCAACTTCGCCTGGTAGTCGTCATTGCCGCCGGGGAAGGTGGCCACCGTGATCTTGTCGACCAGCTCTTGCTTGGAGGCAAACTCGCTGTCCAACACCTGGTAGGCATTCCACAGGCGCAACAGCTTTCGGTTGCTCATCGTCTGGACGCTATATTCCAAGTCCGCGGCTTCCTCGCCGTCTTCGGGCTTGTCCAACAGGTCATAGACCTTCTTGGCCAGCTCTTCTTTGGATCCGTGCTCGTCGTTGACGATCTGCATGGGGCTTTTTTTACTCATCGTTCAAACTCCCGGTTAAAAAATTCATCGACCATCGCCCCGGATCGACGCCTCCCCGGGAGGGGTCAAACGCCGCTCGCTATGGCAATCATCGACGCCGGCGGAAGAAATCGCCGGTCAAGGACTGTTGAGTGCCACGACACCTCGTGGCAACGTAGGCCGCGCCGCGCTCCGTCTATCGGAGCTCGCCGCCCTTCGCCGTGACCTCCTAGCAGAGAGCCAACATGCGTTCAAGGATCGCCTCCCTCGCCCTCCTCGTCGCCCTCATCCCCCTCGTCGCCCATGTGGGCTGCGACAGCGACGACTCCGACGACCAGGATCGCCAACAGCGCCTGGTCGACGACGACAATATCGACGACCTCGTCGTCTTCGGTCGCGACATCGAGATCACCATCGACGACGTCATCGACGCCGTCGACCGAACCCGCCTGCTCGCCCCCCAGGCTCCGGAGGAGATCCCCTCCGGGGAGGCGGAGTGGATGGCCCAACCCCAGGCCCAGGTCGGGCTGGTCCGCAACGTCGTTCGCGCCCATATCGTCCGCCAGGCCGCCGCTCAACGCGATATCAGCCTCAGCCCCCGCGACGAGCTAGAGCGCATCGACGATTTTCCCCAACTCGCCAAATACCGCCCCCTCTTTGAAAAAGGTGACCCCCCCGAAGGTGAGTCCATGGAGCAACAACTCCAGAGCTCTGGCCTATCGGTCAATGACGTCCGCCGACTGGTCCAGGACGCCGCCCTGGAGGACAAATTAAAGCAGGCCCTGGCCGACGAAGTGGACGAAGAAATGCTCTGGCCCATCTATCAGGCTGCCCGAGATGAGATCGACATCCTCGTCGTCGAGATGATGTCCACCCCCAGTTCCCAGGAGATCGAGAGCGCCCTCCAGACCTACGACCGCGAGATCCGCGCCCACTACCGCGACAATCGCCAGCAATTCCAGATCCCCGCTCGCCTCCACTCCACCCTCCTTCGACCCCAGGGGCCCGACGCCCACGCATCCCTGGAGGAGGCCGCCCAACGCCTCGCCGACGGAGACGACCCCGACGCCATCGCCGACGACCTCAATATGGAGCATATCCCCGACTTCGATCTCACCGCCCGCGACCTCCCCGACCTCGGCGATGGCGAAGACACCATCGGTGAGACCGGCGTCCAGACGGAGAGCCCGCGCGGCGACTTCGCCTTCCGCATCGATGATCGCACCGACAGCGAAATCCGCTCACTGGACCGCCCCCTTCGCCGTGAGATCGCCTCCCGGCTGCTCCGCGACATCGAGGGCATCACCCCCTCTAATCAAGAGAGCGCCCAAAAAGCCGTCGACATCCTCGCCCAGCTCGACGCCGACGAAACCATCGACGACAACACCATCAAGGAAACCATCCAGGCGCTCAGCGACGAGGGATTTGACGCCCACCGCACCCAGCCCTTCTCGCTCCAGGGCAATCAGGTCGTCCCCGGTGTCGGTCTCGTCGAACAGTTCTTTGAACACCTCAAGGAATTGAGCTTCGACGACCCCGTCACCGATCCCGTCCTGGACCGCAATAAAATCTATATCGCCCGACTCCTCGACCGCAGTCGGGCCGACCGCGACGAATTCGACGACAACTACGAGGAGTTTCGCGTTCAGTTTCTAGAGGCCAACCGCTCGCGACTCCTGGACGAGTATATCCGACGCGAGCAACTGGAGCGCGACATCAACTTCCACTTCGCCGCCCTCGGCAATGTCTTCGGCCACATGGACAAGGCCCCCGACGAACCGGTCTCCATCGACGAACTCCCCGACCCCGAAGAGTAATCTCCAGGGTCAGCCATGGCAGGCCAATCCCGCACTTGCATGCTCATTCATGCACGGGTCATCGGAGCCATCGCCTTGTTCATCGACCGGGCAAATCCGCGCGATCCGGCATTCGTAGACCTCGACGAATGCCGATTCGCAACCCGAGGGGTTACCGGTCTGCGACTCCAGAGAATTCCAGCTCTGCTCACAGGCCGTGATCGCGATCTCTTCGTCGTCTGTCTCCGTGCACTCCATCGCATGTTGGGCGCACGCCTCCACATAAGACTCTCCGGAACCGAAGTCCCCATTATCATCGCCGCATCCCGCAAGACCCTGCGCAAAGATGATGAGCACCAACAACGCCAACCCTTTTCGCCAATCCATACCTCTCCTCCGCCTTGAAAAAGAAAACCAGCTCCCCCCCCGACTCTTTGAGTCCTGAACGGGCCAAAAATACTATACGCCGAATGCTCATCCTCCATGGACTCCCCTCAGAATTCAACTCCCTCAAT
>CAYQBU010000162.1:0-8915 GCA_964415785.1 uncultured Bradymonadales bacterium | reverse complement strand
TGAATCGCCATAACAAAGCCCCGGCGAGCATTTGCGCTCGCCGGGGCTTTGCTTTGCTTTGCTCTGTCTATCCAGGCCTCTCCTTCTATCCTACAGCCACCGCTTGCTGCATGGACGCCTCCCGGCGATCGCGCAACCAATTGCGCAGCACCCGGAAGTCGGTGTGCGAGATATTGGTGAAGCGAATACCCACCTCCTCGCCATCCTCGTAGACCTTTTCACCGCTAACCCACAGAGGCTCATTGCGGCCGGGCAGTGCAAATTGCAGGGTCACCTTCGCGCCTTGCGCTTCATGGGCTTCCGCCACCCGCCTTAACCTCATGCCTCCCAAGGATACATTCTCCGCCCGGCATACATTCGTATGACCACTTTCCACCTTGTTGAGAATGATATCGCAGGGCACTCGCTCCTGATCTCGCTGCTCGTCCATCACTGACCTCCATGTCATCATCTCATCCATGCCCTGACCCTCCGTGGCCAAAGCTGACTTCTAGCCCCTACCCTAACAATAGCTCTTTTCTTCGCAATTTTTTCGCTGTCTGTTCTGGCGCCAGCATGGACATTCCGGCGTCGCCCTTGGTAGACTTTTGAGCCTTGACGAGACCCCGGAAACCCCGGGTGCTTCACCCTCTATCTGCGCTTTGGAAACACCATGGAAAAAGCGATCGAGCGAACGATCCGTGAAAGTCCCCTCTTTAAACACCTCTCCGAGGATCAACTCGTTGAGCTTATCGAAGCGTCCAGCCTCCTGGAAC
Source organism: uncultured Bradymonadales bacterium (assembly GCA_964415785.1). GTDB lineage: Bacteria > Myxococcota_A > Bradymonadia > Bradymonadales > Bradymonadaceae > SLJM01. Next base: position 8,160 of record CAYQBU010000162.1, on the reverse strand, counting down.
CCGATGCTCACACCGTGATCGTCCACGAAGATCAGCCCGTGGAACACCTCTACATCGTCGAGCGCGGCCGCGTACACGTCGCCACCGACGGCCCCAGCGACGCTTCCGTGGACCTCAAAACCATGGGACCCGGCGCCTATTTTGGCGAGGTCTCCCTGATCAGTGGCAAAGCGGCGACCGCCACGGTAAAAACTGGAGATCCGAAAACAGTCTTGGTAGCAATAGATCGACAATACCTCGGCAAACTGATCGAGGACGACTCAAAAATTCGACGCATGCTCCAAAGCGTAACTCTCGCGCGTGCCAAAGATACCATCGGTAAGGTTTTCAAATGATGTCCCGCCCGCTCCACCGCCCTTCGTCTATCCTCCGCTCCTTGATCATTGTTGTCGCCGCGCTGGCCCTCTGCCTTGGTGCCGCATGCTCCGACGATGGTCCCGTGGACGCCGATCCCGACACCTACTCCCCCGGTGGGCAATGCTGGTCCGGCCCCGTCCAAGATTACGTCATGCCCCCGGAGGATGACGACCGCCCCTGGATCCTCGTCGATCTGGTGCACACCCACATCCAGACCCCCACAGATCACTGCCTGCACCGCGATCAATACGCCTACCAGGGCACCTATGGCTTCTTTCGCCTCTTCGATCACCTCTTTACCCATGACTACCCCTGGGCCCCTACCACCGAAGAGCTCTCCGGCCCTCGACTCGAGCCCTACGAGATTCTCTTCATCAACCTCGTCCACCACGACAATCCCGATTTCACCGATGACGAGGTCGATGCGATCATCGAATTCGTCGACAACGGCGGCGGGCTCTTCGTGATCACCGATCACAGCAACGTCTACTACCACGCCACCCGGGTCAATCGCTTCTTGGAGCCCATGGGGCTGCCGATGATGTACCATACTGCTGTCGATCAGCCGCCGAGATACTCCGTCTCCGGCCGTGGATGGATCATGATGTTCGACTTCGCCGACCACCCGGTCAACGAAGGAGTCGACATGTTCTCCTTCAAGACCGGCGGCCCCATCGAACCCGACAATCCCGACGACGGCCTCGTCTTTAGCTCCGACCAAAGCTTTGCCGACTACTGGGATGAGTCCAACGCCCCCGGCTTCTATGGAAACTGGAGCCAGGGCGACGACGAAGAGCTTGAGCCCTCCGGTCCGCTGCCTGTGGTCGCCGGTACCGAATACGGCGAGGGCCGCGTCCTCGTCGTCGGCGATCAAAACGTCTTCGGCGACGCCTGGCTCTACGCTGGCAATAACCTGGAGCTCGCCCTCAACGGATTTGAGTGGCTCGCCGGCAATGAGGACACGGACACCCCGCTTCGTGATACGGCGCCGCGTGGCCACACCATCGTCTTTCCCTCCGACGCCGGCTACTACCAGCCCATTCGAAATGAGAGGCCCGGCCATGGCTACTATGTGATGAATATCGAGACCAATCGAAACCCCAACATCACCGGCCGGGCGACCCCGGACATCGATCTTCGTCACGCCGAGACCCTCTTCTTTACGGGCACGGAAATGACCTGGAGCGGCAGCAGTAACGAAGACCTCAACGATCGCCCCTACTCCGACCAGGAGCTTCAGGACACCCGCCAATTCCTCGAAGATGGCGGCCAGGTGGTCGTGACCTTCGATCCCCGCGACATCGGCCACCCCACCCAACAACTGCTCGGCGAGTTGGCCCCTGACCTCACCATCGGCAGCGGCGACCAGACCTGGGAGGTCGGCTCCGAAGACTTTCTCACTATCGACTCCAACGAAGGAGAATTCCGCGGCTTCTTTCCCGCCACCTCCTCTTTCTTCGACGTCGACGACCTCTATCTCGGCGCCTTGCCGACCGGTCAATTCCCACCGCATACGGACCAGGAATACGACGAGATCCGCGAGGAACTTCAGGAGCGATGGGACATGGAAGATCCCGACATCTCCGATGAGCGCATCTACCGCGAGATGATCGACCGCTACGAGCGCGAACAATTCATGGCGGGCGGGAGCCGCGAAGACGTCGGCGCCTATATCCTCGACCTGGACGTCGACTGGGGCGAGCCCTTTTTGGAGGCCGACGTCGGCGATCACAGCGCCCCCATCGCCCAGCGAAAACTCGTCGGCGACGGAGAGCTGATTATCTTTGTCCAAGACGGCTTTTTGCGAAATCGCACCCTGGGCTTCAATGAATTACTGCGGCCCAAGTCCGTCTTTCGCTATGGCTCCATCGAGATGTATCACCGCTTTTTGGAATACCTTCGCCTCCAGGGCGAAGACGAAGAGCAATAATCCTGGGTAATCCTGATTGGGAATTTATCTGATGCCACTTTCTCGTCGCCTTCTCATCGGGTTCACCGTCTTCGTCGCCGCGACGACAGTGGCCCTGTCGGCCTTTGGTGCCACCGCACACCAATTGGATATGGCCGGCCTGGTCAATCACTCCGACGTCATCGTCATCGCCCAGGTAAACTCTACCTCTGCAGCCATGGGCGATGACGGTCGCGTCTACACCACCATCGATTTCGAGACCCAGGACGTTCTCCTGGGCCCCTCGGTCAAATCCTTCCAATTGCGCCAAATCGGCGGCGTCGATCCGGACACCGGTATCGGCACTCATGCGCCAGGGCTGCCTCATTTTCTCGACGGAGAGCGCGTCTTCCTCTTTCTCGAACAGACCTCGTCCCAACTCGTTCTCACCGGCCTCGCCCAGGGTAAATTTACCGTCGCCCGGGGCCCCGACGGCGAAAGCGATTTTGTCATCCCTCAACTCCGGGGCCTCCGAACCCTGCCCTCCGGCTTCGGCGACGCCGACCCACTCCCTTCAACCAAGCCCCCGACCTTGACCACCCACGATAGCCTCTACTCTCGGACCCATCGCCTGGACCTCTTCAAGGAGGCCGTACGCCAGACCATCGACGCCCTCCACCACAGCGACTCCGACACCTCGGAGGGCGCTCCATGAAACTCTCCCTGCTGCTTCCCCTCATCGCTGCCTCTCTGACCTTTATCGCTCTAAGCGCTACCCCCGATCATCTCCATGCTCAGAGCCTCGACGATCACCCCAACACCCACGTGCTCAGTGAAACGGAGGTGGAGTACAACTTCGTCCGAACCCGCACCTGCGGCGGTCCCGAGGGCAGGCCTTGCACCGAAGGGCGTCATCCCATCCCCCTGGAATGGTCCGTGCGCCGTATTGAATACCGCATCAACGAACGGGGCTCCGACGACTTTCACCCCGATAGCGACGAGATCAGCGACGAGCTCCAGGACGCTGTCATCGACAGCTTTGAGACCTGGAACGAACCGGAGTGTTCCGACTTTTTGATGGACTTTGCTGGCCTCACCACCAGCGACCATATCGGCTATCGCCAAAATGAAGGCGGCAATGAAAATATCATCGTCTGGCGCGACGACGCATGGGAATATAGTGGTCAGGCCGTCGGCCTCACCACCGTCACCTACAATAGCAACAACGGCGAGATCTTTGACGCCGACATCGAGCTCAACACCGCCGACCACGACTTCACTGACAGCGACTCCGACGTCAGGATCGACCTGCGCAACACCCTGACTCACGAGGTCGGCCACTTCCTTGGACTCGACCACTCCCTGACCGAGCCGGGCGCCACCATGTGGTTCTCCACCGATAGCGGCGAGACCCAGAAGCGCCACCTTCACGAGGCCGACATCGCCGGCCTCTGCTATATCTATCCCGAGGGCGAGGAGAGCGAACTGAAGAGCGACGACGATGGCGCCAGCCGCTGTGCCCTCGTGGGCGCTCCCAATTCGACGACCCCAGCCCTCCTCATCCTCACCCTCCTGGGGTTATTCCTTCTGCGGAGAAGGAGTCCCAGGTGACGCCTCGCCCGGTCGCGCAACACGAACGACGTCCCGTGCTCCGCGCCCTCATCAATAGCGGCATTGCCCCTGAAGCACTCTGCATTCAGGCCCTGGACCGCGCCCAGTTCATCCCCTTTGAACATACCTTTCCTCCCCTTTTTCATGGCATTCGCCCCTGCATCGCTTATTTCGCTCTCCGGCGTCGGGCCACGGGAATTACCCTCGGTACCCGAATCTACGTTCGCGAAAACTTCTTTGGCCGCCAGGGTCGACTTCCCCTTTATTTTGTGACCCACGAGGTCGCTCACGTCGTCCAATTTATGCGCGACGGCACCCCGACTTTTCTCAGCCGCTACCTCGGGGAATACGCCCTGATGCGCATGCGCGGCGTCGATGACCGGAGCGCATACCTCGCCATCTCCTACGAGCGCCAGGCCCGTCGCGTGGAATCCTTTTTGCCCCCCACCGATCAGGCGCACTAGCGCACTTCGCCTTTCTGGATCAGCACGTCGGCGAGGACCGCAAAATTTTCAAAACTCACCCGCTGCGGTCGGATTTTTGGCCTCAATTCGAGGGCCTCTAATATTTCTTCCACCACTCCCTTGTCGATACCCAGCGACTTGAGCCCGTTGGCCAGTGTTTTTCGTCGCGATTGAAACGCCGCCTTCACGATGCGTCCAAAGACCTTTCTCACCTGCTCGTCTTCGATGCGCGGCTGGGAATGAAGGTGAAATTGGACCACCGCGCTATCGACCTTCGGTGCCGGCACAAAGGCGTCCGGCGGAAGCGTCATCGCCAGATGGACGTCGGCGTACATCGCCACCATCAAGCTCAACCGCCCGAAATCGCTATCGCCCACCTCGGCGACGATGCGGTGGGCCACCTCTTTTTGGAACATCAGGGTCATCTCTTCGATACCCCCGTGGTGTTCCAGGAGTCGAAACAAGATCTTGGTGGCTATATTATAGGGAAGATTGGCCACCACCTTCCATGGGACCTCCGTCTTGCCCAATACCTCATCGAGGTCGATGTCCAGGGCACTGGCCTCACGGACCTCCAACGGATAATGAGGCTCCAGGCGCTCTTGGAGATAAGACGTGGCGTTGGTATCCAACTCGATCGCTTCTACTTTTGCTCCCCGTTGCAACAGCACCAGCGTCAGAGTCCCGCACCCCGGCCCGATCTCCAATACCCATTCTCCCGGGCGTATATCGGCCAACGTCGCGATCTCGTGAAGGATCTGGGCGTCTACCAGAAAATGCTGACCCAACTGTTTTCGGGCCCGCCTTCCATAGCCGTGGAAGAGTTCCGCGGGAGTCTCCGGTGCCTCTACTGCTGCATCGTCACTGCTCACATTCTTCTCCAACCAGGGGAATCGATTTCGCCACATCGACGGCGTTCAGTCATTTGACGGCACGGTTAACACGGGCCGCCGGGCATGGAAGTACACCCGCTGACTGGTTGTGCCAAGCCTCCTGCTCTCTCCCGTCGTGCGTCGACCCTGACCCACGACGATCACATCGACGTCCTCCTTCTCGGCCTGGGCGAGAACCACCTCCCAGCGCTCCCCCACTTCGATGACTGAGCGATACGCCAGATCCGTACCTTCCAGGTCCTCACTGACCTTCTCCAAGCCTCTCCGGGCTTTTTGCCTCAACTCCTCGTAGAATTGCTCCACCTCTCGAACCTCGTCTTCCTCCTCTTCGGCCCCTTGAGCAATGGGCTCGATGCCGTGGACCAGAACCAGCTCTGCGCCAAAGGACGCCGCCAACTTCTTTGCGTAGTCCAGCGCTGGAACCGTCTTTTGGCTAAAATCAATGGCCAACAGGATCTTATCCATCGCGCTCTCTCCTCTTTTCTAAGTGATCAATCCACGTCGCGTCTCCGAGAAAAAGCTCTGCCGCATTCTCCCGGACCATCCGATCGATTTCGGGTTGCTCCACTCCACACCGAGTTAACGCTTCAACGGCCTTGGGCAATCCCAATACATCGCCCGCCCCCGCTCTCAGGGAGCTGGTCAATAGGATGTTCTCCGCTCCAAATTCCTGGACGACCGCCGCGATCTCCGGTGCCGATCGCCTCGGCGGGTTTGCCGAAGCCCCCAGGGGAAATCCGGCATTAAAGCCGCTGGCCACCACATTCTTCAACAACTGTTCATTGAGAAATCCCATCACCACTTTCGACGGCGGATACCCGGCCCGTTCCAACCAGTTCATCATCTTGTAGGTCATGTTGATCTTGAGCTCCTGGGGCGGTGTCACCCAGATGGGCAGTGGACCGATCTCTTTGGCGATCTCGACCTGCCGTTCAAAGAGGCGCCACTGTGACGCCTCGTCGCGCCACACCCCCACTTCGCCAAGGGCCACCACCTCCGGGCGCTGCAGCCGCTCTCTCAACGCCGGCCACACCCTTCCGTGGGCGCGGCGCGGCTCCATATCGGGGGTAACTCCCAGCGCAACCCAGGCCTCCAGCCCGCATCTGGCCAGCCGCTTCTTTTCCACTTCTATGAGTTCATCGAAATACTCGATGAGCCTGGCGGCGTTCTCAAAGCTCCGGTGTCCACAGGCCGCCGTCACCACCCCACGGGTTCCAAAATAACTCAAATGCCGCAGGCTATCCTCGCTCTGCGTCTCGCTTCGAATGTGGGGATCAAAAATGGTCACTTCAATCGTTCCTCGTCACCCAGGTCGCTTTCTCACTGATGTGCTTCTTGTGCTCTCCCGGCCTTGATTATAACCGCCACCTCCATTGCATCGAACTGCAATCTTCGATCACTATGGGGTTAGCCCATCGGACTTTCCCTTTCCAGGATTCCACTGCTGTGCACTATCTGTCCCAATTGGAGCGCTCCACCTCCCTGCTGACCCTGCTTCTTGTCACCGCGCTGCTCGCCGCATGGGGTTGCCAATCCTCCGGCGATCGCCCGGCCTCCGAATCCCTCAGCGACGCCCAACAGGCGCTGGCCGAAGGAGACGACGCCACAGCCCGCAGTCTTGCTGAAGACGTCCGTGACGATGAGACCCATCAGATCCAGGCCGAGCAAATCCTGGCCGAACTTCGCCGCGAGCGGGCTCAGGACTTTCGCGACGCCGGCGATGCCAAACAGGCCTACCACCTCTTTTTGGAGGCCGCCTCCCTGGAGACACGCCGCGCCCTCCGGGGCCAAGACCTCAAAGACGCCCTCCAATCGGGCGTCGAGGCCCGTATCGCCACTGAGGACCTCTTGGAGTTGGGTCAGAAGGCCCTTCAGGATCGCCCTCAAGATCCCGACATCCACCGCGTCATGGCGCGTAGCGCCGAAGAGACCCACGACACTGAACGCGCCCTGCGTCACTACCTCTGGCTGTTCAGTGCCGACTCCACGGATCTGCAGTCCGGACTGCGTCTGGGCATCCTCTACCGAGCCGAACAGCGCCCCCGCGATGCAGCCGCCGTCTTTTCCCGCCTCGGCGAACACCATCCGGAGGATACTCAATTGACGCTCCAACAGGCGCAGACACTGGCCGAGCTCGATGACTTTGAGGAAGCTCGCCAGCTCTTCGACATCCTCCTTGAGCGACATCCCGATCACCCCGGCCTCCTTCGCCAGATCGCTCAATTCGAGGCCCGTCGGGGCAATAACGAGGCCTCCCAACGCTACACCGAAAAGGCTGTGGAGGCCTCCGAAACCGTCGATCCCCGGGAGATGCGCCCCCTTCGCTAACTCCTATTTTCAAGCAGTGTTAGCCCTGATTCTTCATGATTCGTCGTGCCCAGCAAAAATCACCGCTGAGAGGCCAAAACCAAGCCCCACAGTCGATGTGCTGAGAGCGCGCCCTGAGCGCGCTGGGAGCATCGCGACCGAGTACCCTTGAGGTGCAGCGAGGAAGTTACTTCTGGGCAGCGATCGAATCACTCCTGGAGTGATCAAGCCTCGTCGAGGTGTGAGATAAAGGCATCTCGGCTCTGATGAGCCGCAGTAGTCGAAACGACAACTCCCCCGCAGCCCAGGAGGACTGCGGGGGAGTTGTATTCTAGCATCTGCGTTCAGGCGACCCCATCGGGATCGCCCTCAAGCCAGATGGTATGGGCTTACATCATGCCGCCCATTCCACCCATGCCGCCCATGCCGCCCATTCCGGGGGCACCGCCAGGTGCACCGCCGCCGCCGTCGCCATCATCGCTTCCCTTCTTGTCAGCGATCATCGCTTCCGTCGTCAGCATCAGTCCCGAAATGCTCGCCGCGTTCTGCAGCGCCGTTCGCGTCACCTTCACCGGGTCGATCACACCGGCGTCGATGAGGTCTTCATACACCTCGGTTCGAGCATTGTAGCCGAAGCTGG
>CAYQBU010000161.1:0-8941 GCA_964415785.1 uncultured Bradymonadales bacterium | reverse complement strand
GATCATGACCACCAGTAATCGCCGGATCCACTTCGGCGCCTCCGGCGACGTCGCCGCAAATCGCGCCCCCATCCAACCGCCCACGGCCTGCCCCAACCCCACCAACAATCCCAACGTCCAGTACACCTGGTCGGCCGCCAAAAAGATGGGCAGCGTCACCACGCTATACACAAAGACCACCACCAATTTGATCGCTGTGGCCTCGATCACATCTCGACCGATGATCAACACCAGCGCCACGAGCAGCAAGATGCCCACTCCGGCCTGCAAAAAGCCTCCCCAGGCCCCTACCAGCCCCATCACCACAAAGCGTCGCCATGTGCGCTCCTCGGCGTCTTCGCGATTTTTCTGGCGCAGCCACTCCTTCGGCTTGAAAAATAACGCCACCAGCGTCAGCCACAACACGCCGATGATCACCCACTCCAGGGCCTCCGGGTCAAAGGTCGTCGCCAGCCAGGCCCCCCCGATCGCCCCCACCGTCGTCGACACCACCATCCACCCCAGCCCCTCGGGCATCTCCGTTCCATGGGCCCTCATGGTCACCATCCCCACCGCCGTCTGAATGATCACCCCGATGCGATTGGTCCCGTTGGCCACCGTCGCCGGAAGCCCCATGGCCATCAGCGCCCACAGGGTGATCAACGAGCCGCTGCCCGCCAGCGTATTGATCACCCCCGCCAGGGCCCCGGCCCCTATGGCCAATGCATAGATCTCAGTGCCCATCGATTGTCCTCTCGTCTATCCGTCGAGTCCACAGCCTCACCAAATTTTTTTGCGATCCCACCACTCCCGTCTACTCTGGACCACGTCAAACGCCCGCTCACACGCCACGGACGGCACAAGGAGCAATACCATGCGTCAATTCACCTGTCGTTTCCCCGACGGTCCCTCTTTTCTCAACCAGGTCCGCCAGCGAAGGCAAGGCCCCAGGCGCCAGACCTCTCTGGCCTTTCTGGGCGACGCCGGCCTCCATCCCGGAGATGTGGTCTGCCTCGACCTCTCCATCGCCCAGGGCATGGAGCACCACCGCCTCCACGTCGAGATTCAGAGCCGAACCCCGCGCCTGGGCGACGCCTCCAGAGGCGTGCGATGGCTCTACACGGCCACACCCATGGCCGAGGACAAGCCCTGGTTCGACATGCTCGTCCAAAAATACTCAACCGCCGAACGGGTCTACTCCGTCGGCGGCTGAAACTCACATCTTCCTGCATCTATGGGTGTTTATTTGCGGAAGCTGTGGTTGAGCTCTGACTTTCTCAATCGCACCGCCGATGGCGTGATCTCCACGTACTCGTCGGGGTTGATGAACTCGATGGCCTTCTCCAGCGTCATCTCGATGGGTGGAGACAGAATCAGCGAATCGTCGCTGCCCGAGGCCCGAACATTGGTCAACTTCTTGCCCTTGCAGGGATTGACCACCAGATCATTATCGCGGCTATTGAGCCCGATGATCTGCCCGCCGTAGACCTCTTCTCCCGGACCCACAAATAGCTCTCCACGCTGCTGCAGATTGTGGAGCGCATAGGCCGTCGTCTCGCCCTGGTCCTTGACGATCAGTACCCCGTTGCGATCGTTTTGCAGATCCCCACGATAGGCCTCATAGCCCAGAAAGTTGCTATGCATGATCCCCGTGCCCCGGGTATCCGTCAAAAACTCGGAGCGATATCCAAATAGGCCCCGCGACGGCACCTGGAATTCCAGGCGCTGCGATCCATCCTGATTGTTCTCCACCGACACCAGGGTGCCCTTTCGCTCGTTGAGCTTCTGGATCACCGTGCCTGCGTAATCCTGGTCCACCTCGATGACCACCTCTTCGATGGGCTCCTGCTTTTCTCCATTGGGGCCCTCGCGAAAGATCACCTGTGGCTTCGAGACCTGCATCTCAAAGCCCTCGCGCCGCATCTGCTCCAGCAAAATCGACAGGTGCAACTCTCCGCGCCCCGAGATCTGATAGGCCTCAGCCCGCTCCGTCTCCTCGACGGCCAGGGCCACGTTTTGCTCCAACTCCCGATCGAGGCGATCCTTGATCTGGCGACTGGTCAGATAATCGCCGTCGAGCCCCGAAAAGGGCGAGTTGTTGATCATCAACACCATCGACACCGTGGGCTTGTCGATCTCAATCATGGGAAGCGGTCGCACCACCTCCGGATCGCAGATCGTCTCTCCCGGCAAGATCCCCTCAAGCCCTGCCACCGCCGCGATATCGCCGGCCTTGACCTCCTCGCACTCCACGCGATCCAGGCCCTTAAACCCGTATAGCTTTCGGATCCGCGCCTTCTCCTCACTCCCATCTCGCTTGTAGCGCACCACCTGGTCGCCCACCTTCAGCGAGCCATCAAAGACACGGCCAATGGCCACCCGTCCCACATAGTCGTCGTAGGCCAACGTCGCGATCTGCATCTGCAGCGGCCCATCCACATCGCCTCCGGGCTCCGGGACAAATTCAACCACCGTCTCCAGCAGCGGCCTTAGATCCGTGCCCTCGTCGTCCATCTCATGCTGGGCGATTCCCTTGAGCCCCGAGGCGTAGACCACCGGAAAGTCGAGCTGCTCATCATCTGCGCCCAGATCCATGAACAACTCAAAGACCATGTCCAACACTTCGTGCGGGCGACCATGTGGCCGATCGATCTTGTTGATCACCACCACCGGCTTAAGCCCCAACTCCAACGACTTGCGGAGCACAAATTTGGTCTGCGGCATCGGCCCTTCAAAGGCGTCCACCAGCAGCACCACCGAGTCCACCAGCTTCAATACCCGCTCCACCTCACCGCCAAAATCGGCGTGTCCCGGCGTATCGATGATATTGATGCGGCGGCCTTCCCAATCGATGGCCGTACACTTGGCCACGATCGTGATTCCCCGCTCTTGTTCCAGAGCGTTGCTATCCATCGCCCTTTCGGCCAACTCGCGGTGCTCGGGCACCGTCCGCGTCTGTTTGAGCAATTCATCGATCAGGGTCGTTTTTCCGTGATCGACGTGGGCGACAATGGCAATATTTCGGATGGTCTTCATGGTTCGCTGTCCTGCGCGCTGCGTGGCTGATTGACGCTCCCTCCATGGGGCATTGCCCAACCCCTGTCAACCACGATGCTTCCCCCTGTGCGCCACCTCACGAGGCTCAACCGGCCACGTTGATGCCCAATTGCGGCCGAATCGATAGATATTTTTCGCTGATCGAATAATTGATCAGGGCTTCCATTCGCTCCTCCACCGACCGCTCCCCAAGTGGCTGTGGCTCCTCTTTGAGGCACTCTCGAACCACCTCCAGGTCGTCACAGAACAGCAACCCCATCCGATTGGCGGAATCCTCAATCGCCTCGATCCAGGGGCCCAACACCACTTCGTCGGAATCGGCCGTCAACCTGTCGACGCACTTCTTGAGCTGCCCTTTGTCTTCGTCGCTGATCTTGCGTCGCATCCGCTTATAGGCCTTCTGGTATCGCTTATCGCGCTGAAACTGGTCCTGGAGGCCCGTCTCCGGTTGCACCAGCGCCACGCCCAGCAAAAAGAAGGCCTGCAGATCCGACATCGGCCGAATCGCCGCCAGATAGAAGGGCTCCAAAAACAGGAAGAGCTGTTTGGCCACCGTAAAAGCTATCTTCTTCTCCCGTGCCGACCGCACCAACTCCTCGCTCACGATAAAGCCCGGTTTCGACAGCGCTCCATTCATCATTCCCCGTTGCTCAGCGCTCTTCCACAACCGCGGCAAATCCACGTACCCCAGATTTGCCCCCACCCGCTTATAGAAGTTCACAAACGCCAATTCCTCTTTGAGCTTGACCCGATCTCGGCGCCGCAGCCCGTACTTTCGGCGGCTCTCGCCCACCCACTTCTTCAATCCCTTTTTGAGCACCGCATAGCAGCGATTGAGCGTCATATCCATATCCGGTGCAAAGACATGCTTTTTCATCAAGCTCGTATTGATACCCCCTTGAATGGGCTTGACGAGGCCGCTGTCGAAGCGCTCCACAAACCCCTTGGCCTTGCCCTCCAATTGGTGGCCCCTGGCCCGCAGCGCCCGAAACATGCAGTAGGCTCGATCCACATCCTTTTTTCTCAGATACACCCGCCCCAATCGCTCCATCCACTCCGGATTGGAGGGATCGCTGGCCACAAAGGTGCGCAAGTGGTTGGCCGCTCGATCGAGTTGGTCCTCGTTTTCCTCGGCCAATTCGATCAACCGTCTTCTCACCCCATCGCGACCCGGCAAAAACTCCAGCGCCTGCTCATAGGCAAAGACGGCGTCTTCGGCGCGCCCCAGGTGCTCCCCGTAGAGCTCGCCCAGTTTCTGCCACAGCACGCCCAGCAGTTGGCGATCGGGCTCCTCCTGCTCCCGATTGGCGGAGATCACCTCCACGTAGGCTTCCTCCAGATTTTCCCAATCCTGGGCGTCCACCAGAATCGAGGTCACCGCCGTGAACGCATCGAGCCTTGTCGGGTCGTGCTTGAGCGCCTTGCGATACCCGGCCAGGGCCTTCTCCGGCTCCCAGAGCTCTCGTCGAGCCACATCGCTGGACTGGATCAAAAACTCCGCCTTCTCCTGCGGCGTGTCGCTGATCACGCTCAGCGTAAAATAGGCCCGGCATACCCGTCGCCAATCCTCGAGGGTCTCACCGATACTGGCGATGGCCTCCACTGCCTCTCGATTCTCCGCCCACTCCGTCAGCGCCTCCTCGTAGGTGTCCATCGCCCGAATCGGCGCGTTGAAGGTCTGCTCCCAATCTTTGCCCAACTCCACGAGCGCTCGCGACCGGTCCCGGGCATCGTCCAGACTTCGAATCAACTTCAGCCGCGCCTCCACCACATCCGCCGGCTCTCCCACCGCGCCCACGACCCTCAACAGCCCCTCCAGGGCCAGTCGGTTATCCCCGTCTTTGACCAGCGCCTTCTCAAAGGCCACCCGCGCCCCCTCCAGATCACCTATCCCCTCCTCGATCTCGCCGAGTTGCTGATAGATTTCGGCGATTCCCGGGGCCTCCCAATTTTGCTTGTGGTTGAGCAGCACCATCTGAATGACCTCCAGGGCCTGCTCCAATCGACCTTCTTGAACCAGCCGCCCCACCAGTTGACCGGCCACTTCCCCATCGCGCGGCTCGTATTCAAAGGCCTTCTCGTAGGCCTGGGTTGCCGCCTCTCCATCTTCCAAGGCCTGATAGGCCAGTCCCAGTCGGGCATACATCCAGTGGCTTTCCTCACCGGCCCAGGCCTCATCCCCGGCGTCGAGCCCCTTTTCCAGGGTCATTCGCGCCCGGTCCACATTGCCCTGATCAAACTCCGCCTCCACCGCCTCTCGAAGCGCCTCGAAGCTCTGCGTGACCTCGCCGAATTCCAGCCCCGTCGCCAACTCTTGCATCTCGCGCATAACTCAACTCTCTCCCGATGGGGTCGCCTCGCACTATGATTTGCACCACACTAACCTCCCAACCCCTTCGGCGTCCACTTGTCCTTGGCTACTCCACCCTGAGCACCACCTCCCGGCGTTCCCCGGATCTCACCTCCACCTCGTCGATGGCCCTCACCTCGCCGCGTTGAACGAGCTCCAGACGGCGGCGGCCGGCCTCCAATTCCAGCTCCTGGCGTGTCTGCTCTCCCCGAACCACACCATCAACCACCAATTCGCCCCAGGGGATCATCGTCACCACTACCGTCCCCGGCTCTTCTTGCTCTGCTTGACCCGCTCCAGAAGCCACCCTGACCTGTTCTCGCTCGCGGGCCAGGCGCTCCTGCCTCAACCGCTGGGCGGCTTCCACCATCGAGCCCATCGCCACTTCCCCGCTCTTGTTCACCTCCGCCCGCGCCTCGCTCAACGCGTCGATGCGTTGAGCGCTCAGCTTCTCCAACGCCGCTTCCTCCGCCTCTCCCTCGACGTCCTCCGCGCTGTCGCCAACGACCTCCTCCTCTTCCCCCTCTATGGTTTCTTCGCCCTCTTCCAACTCCGTCACCATCGCCAGCCCCTCACTGGTATCCTCAATTCCCTCCTCTCCCCCGACCACCACGATCGTCCCCAGGGTTCCCACCAGTACCGCCAACACTCCAAGCCCCAACGCCGCGACCCTCGTCGGCACCCCTGTCTCACCGCGTCTCTCTCCCTGCTCCAAACTCCGGGCTTCCACCTCTACGCTCGCCGTTTCCGTCATCGGCGCTGGCCGATCAGCCGTCGTCGGCACCTGAACACCGCCTCTTTCATCTTCTTCACTGTCCTTGCCGGACTCGTCGTTTTTCTCCTCTTCCTCTTCCACTTCCCCCCTTCCCTGACTCCTCTCCACTTCCTCCAGTAGCTCCTCAACGTCGCCCACCAACTGCGTTCCCCTCGTAAACCCCCGGGTCTCAAAGACCATCATCCCATCGGAGCCCTCACCACTGCTCTCATCTTCGCTGTCCACTTCCTCGACGGCGACATGACTGCCGGTCTCCTCTGGCCTGTCGAACACTTCCGTTGACTCCCCTTCAAGCGTATCGCCGCCCTCTGAAAGCGCGAGCTTTAACGCCCGAACAAAGACCGAAATATCTTCAAAGCGATGATCCGGCGCCTTCTCCAGGGCCTGTAGAAATATATCTTCCACGTCTCGGTTCACCTCGATGCCCGGGCAATAGCTTCGCAGCGGCATCGGCCGCTGATGGACGTGGTTCATCGCCGTGTCCATCGTGCTCGCCGCCCGAAAGGGATTCCTCCCCGTCAGCATTTTATAGCCCATCACTGCCAGCGCGTATTGGTCGGAGCGCCCATCCAATTTATGGCCCAGCAATTGCTCCGGCGACATATATTGCGGTGTGCCGATCAACGTCCCCGTCGCCGTCAAATCGGAGGTCATATGCAGAGCCTTGGCGATCCCAAAGTCGATCACCTTCACGAAGTCGATCTGACTGGCCCGCTCCACCAACATGATATTCTTGGGTTTGACGTCCCGGTGCACGAGCCCCATCTCGTGGGCGTCGTCCAGACTCGCCGCGATCTGCTCCATGATCCGGAGGCTTCGCTCAATCCCCAGGCGCCCCTCTGTCTTGAGCACCTCATCGAGCGTCACCCCGTCCAGGTACTCCGTGGCCAAAAATAGATACCCCGTGGTCTCGTCGACCCCAAAGTCATAGAGCACCACGCTATTGGGGTGCGTCAGCCGCGAGGTCACCTTGGCCTCAGCCCGAAAGCGCTTCTCCACCGTCTCGTCGTCCGCCCGCGTCGGCAACAAAATCTTAACCGCGCATCGACGGCCCACCGACAATTGCTCCGCCTCAAATACCGCCCCGTATCCCCCTTTGCCCACCATGCCAATCAGTCGAAACCTCTCCGCGATCACCTCACCTTCCAGACGATCCAGCCTCATCACTACCTCCCATCCATGGAGATACCTCACCGGTCGAGACTGCCCCACACCGCCTGACTATCTGTGGTCTTATTCCTCAGTCTACCACCCCCTTTGGGGCTGGCAAGCCCAGCCTTTCCCTCACTGCACTTCTTCGGCGTCCTCGTGTTCATCGAGATGCTCTTGCATCGCTTCTTGAGCCGCCCGTATTTGTCTGGCACTCACCGCATTTCGAACCAGGTTTTGAAACCGCCGCTCCTCTCGCGCCAACCGATTACTCAGGCGTTCCACCTCTCTGATGCGCTCCTGAATGGCCCCCCGGTCGGGCTGATCGGACTGCATCATCCGCTGGACTTCCCGTCCCAGCAAATGCATGCGCTCCCGCATCGGCCCCAGCTCCTGTTCCTCCCGATTCTCCAGTTGGCGCAACGTCGATCGCTGCTGCTGAGTCAACCCGATCTCATCGGCCATCTCCAATAGGTCCGTGGGATTGGTCACCTCCGGCGCCCCCTCAGCCATCGCCACCGATGGCGACACCACCACACCACCGACGATCGCCAATGCCATCACTCCCATCGCGGCCAGCCACTGTCTCCAACGCATCACCTGCTCCTCAGCTATGGGACTCTCGCATTCAATCACACTACCTCATTTCGCCCAGGCCCGCACCGCCTCCAGGCCCTGCGCGTACTCAACTTCCAGCTCGTCCACCAACTCCCGGACCGCCACCACGTCCTCGATGGCGCTCACGCCGTGTCCCGCCGACCACACCGTCTTCCAGGCCTTCGCCTCATCATCGACGCTCAGCTTCTCACCAAAATTCACCTCCCCCGGATTCTGCAGGGCCTCCATATCGAAGCCATTGGCCTCCAGACTCTGGGCCATAAAATTCGCCGGCACCCCCGACACCGCCGGCGTATGCACGATATCCTCGGCCACCGCATCGCAGATCATCGCCTTATAGTCGCCCTGGGCCTGGCTCTCCTCGGTGGCGATAAACCGCGTCCCCATATAGGCCAGATCCGCCCCCATGGCCTGAGCTGCCGCTACATCCCGCCCCGTTGACAGCCCCCCGGCGAGCACAATCGTTCCCTTAAAGAACTTTTTGACCTCCGCCAGAAATCCAAAGTGGTTGAGCGTCCCCGCGTGACCGCCCGCCCCGGCGCCCACCAGAATCAACCCGTCCACCCCCGCCTCCGCCGCCTTCTCGGCGTGCCGCCGCGTCGTCACGTCGTGAAAGACCACCCCGCCATAGCCATGCACCGTCTCCACCAGCTCTTCCACCGCCCCCAGCGACGTGATCACCAGCGGCACCTCTTGCTCCACACACACCGCCAGATCCGCCTCCAGTCGCGGATTGCTGTGGTGCACGATCAGATTCACCCCAAACGGACCCACTGGCCCCTGGTCGGCCTCTCGCGCCTCCGCCAGCGCCGTTTTGATCTCCACCACCCACTCCCGAAACCCCTCGGTCGTGCGCTGGTTCAACGCCGGAAAGGTCCCCACAATCCCCGCCCGACAGGCCTCTACCACCAGATCCACACCGGAGACCAAAAACATCGGCGCCGCCACCGCCGGCAACCGCATTCCCTTAAACCGCTCGTCCATCGCCATCGTCGAACTCCTTATTATCGTCA
>CAYQBU010000160.1:0-9026 GCA_964415785.1 uncultured Bradymonadales bacterium | reverse complement strand
CCCCAACAACCAGCCCGACCCCAATAACCAACCCGACCCCAACAACCAGCCCGACCCCAATAACCAGCCCGACCCCAATAACCAGCCCGACCCCAACAATGATGATCCCGGACTGGAGGGTCCCGAGGTCACCAGCATTGATCCCGCCGACCTCAGCGAGGGCGTCGACGTCGACACGGCGATCACCATCGCCTTCGACCAGGAGCTCCACGCCGCCATGAGCCTGGGCACCGACGGCCTCAACCTCCGCGATGCCACCACCTCCACCATCATCGACGATACCCGTGATTACGTCGACGATGATCAGGAGATCATCATCACCCCCAACGACCCTCTCCTGCCGGGGACCCAATACCAACTCCGCATCTCGGGGCCACAAAACTTCAACGGCCGCTCCGTCAACCCCGAAGTCCGCAGCTCCTTTAGCACCGAATGGGAATTTGACACCGATATCGTCGACCTCGCCCACCAATACGCTCCCGTGATCTACCAGGACACCGCCGACCCCTCGAACCCCGACCAGGACGGTGACATCCCCACCACCATCGACTTCGACGGCAACCTCGACGCTTCCGACAACCGGGCCAACGCGGCCAGTGGCGACTACGACCTCCCGGCCAACGTCTACTTCTCTTATAGCTCCACCGAGTCCCACCACTTTTTGCACTACATCCTCTACTACCCCATCCAGCGCTCCAGCGGAGGCACTCACTACGACCACAGCTTTGTGGGCCTCCTCAAGACCGTCGAGCGCGACACCGGCAACCTGAGCATGATTCAGACCGTCCATGTCGACGGCAGTACCTCCACCACCCGCACTCCTTATCTCGTCGACCACCCCGACTCCCCATCGCCCCTGGGCTCCGAGGACCCCAAGGAGATCGACGCCTCCAACCTCGAGGACGACCACCGCTTCCCGCTCTACGTGCCCAGCGGCCAACATGCCGGATGCTACTGGTACGAGCGCTCCAGCGGCATTCTTCCCCCTGACTGCACCGGCGATGGCGAGGAATTTCTCTCCGGCGACGGCCTCGTCCTCCGCCCCGGCGATCAAGGCCAGACCTTCGACCAGGCCTCCGACGACGATGGCTTCCAGACCCTGGACTACGAACTCTCTCCCATCATCGATCCTTTCTGGACCCACCTCGGCGATTACGAGTCCAACCTCTACGGCGGAAACCCGCGCTCCCTCCAATTTCCCGACGGCCGCCAGGACGGTCCTCGCGGCAACCCCTACATGATGTGGAACCGCCTGGCCTTTGACAGCGATGGCAATGGCCACCGCGGCCTTACCCCCTTTCGGTGGGTGACGTCATCGTCCTCCGGCTCCTATCCCGACGGCGGTCCCTGGTTCTTCGACCCCGCCTGGTTTATCGGCGTCAATTACGGGCTTTCCGACGACTATAGCGACGATTATTGCTACCACTTCTTTCTCAATATCGATCGTCGCGATGAATCCTCCTGTCAGGAGTCCTCATGAGATCCCTTGCCCCCTTGGCTTTCCTGATCTTCTCACTGAGCCTCTTGGCCTGCTCCTCGACACCGCCCCCCGAGCCCGGTGCTCCCGCTGAGGTCGAGGCCCAAACCATCGACGAACCCGACTCCTCTGCCCTCGATGAACACCCCTGCGGCAGCGATCGCTGGGACTCCCCTCCCCCAACGATTGTCTCTGAGGAGGCCGGCGATGACGCCTGACACTCTCCAGTAGCGAAACTACAGATCCGAGATCGTCAATCCTTCCAGGCGCACGATCTCTCGAAGCTGGTCAAATTCCCGATCATCGCGCTCACTAAATCCCGTGATCCGCTGGTTTCGGCCCAGCCTCCCGATGCCGAACTCCTCCTGGGGATCAAATTTCACCAGCGCATCCAGCAAAAGCTGGCGATCCTCATCGCTAACATCGGAATGCACGGCGATCACGTCCTGGGGAAGCCGTCCCGTCAACGCCAGCGTGCTCACCTGTCCCGTCCGGATGTCATACTCGTCAGCCGACAGATAGGCCCCGGAATACACCGCCGCCGCTTCGCATTTGCCGGCGATCAAATCGCGCATACCCTGAAAGTGATCGCCGCTCCAATGAATTTCTCCCACAAATTCATCCGGGTCGTAGCCCTGTCGACGAATAAAGTGTCTTGGCAATAAATGACCCGATGTCGATGCCTCGTCCACAAAGCAAAAGGTCGCCCCCTCCAGATCCTCGATCCCGTTGATCGCATCGCCACGACGCACCAATAGATGCCCATCGCTCGACGCCGTCCCGTCGGACTCGCGCATCGTCAGCAACTCGATGCTGTCGTCGCGCTCCGTCGTCAATACGTAGAGCGCCGGTGGCAACATCGCTGCCTCCACCTCCTGACTCCTCAACTTGCGCGATAGCTCCGTATAGCTATCGGCCAACACCTTGGGTACTGGCCGACCCGTCTCGTTTTCCAGATAGGCGTGAATCGGAGCCACCTCTCGGGTCAGCACCCGCAGGTCAATCGTCGGCGCCCACCCCAGATTGATCGAATCACCACTGACTTCAATATCTCCATACACCGCTTGCAGATCGACCTCTCCAGCGTGTGCTTCCCCTCGCTCCTCATCGTCGTCCGCCCCGCCGAGCCAGGACACGAGCACGCCTCCCAGGACCAACGTCACCGCCACCGTCGCCAATACCCGCACCCAGCGCTCCCCACTGCCTACACTTTTTCCATCCCCCTCGGTCTCCCCGCGCTCCCGATCCGCCTCCGCCATCTCCTGGAGCCGATCCGGCGAAGTCTGGCGTGTCTTGCCCTCCTGCGTGGCCTCCACCGAGTCCGTTCCCCCGGGCCTCTGCACCACCGTCGCTCCCTCGGAATCCGTCGACGTTCTCAGCTGGCTTGCCTCCGAATCGGTGCCTCCTGTCATGTGCAACAATTGACGTCGCTCGGAACGCGTCAACTCCCGCTCACAGGCATTCTCCATCGTCTCCCGACGCTCCGCCAACGTCTCTCCGGCCACCTCTTCCAAAAACCGGCCCACCTTCGCCTCATCGATCCCCATCCCCGCTTCCCGGGCGGCCTCCAGAAGCTCCCGACGCATCGCCTCAACGCTCTCGTAGCGCTCCTCGCGATCCGTGGCCAGTGCCTTAAACGCCACCTCCTCTAGCCCCTGGGGTACATCCTCTCGGAATCGACTTGGCGCCGGCACATTGCCCTCGATGACCGCCTGCATCATCTCCAATTCCGTCTTGCGCTTGAAGAGCCGACGCATCGTCAGCATCTCCCACAGCACAATTCCCATGGCAAAGACATCGGAGCGCCGATCCAGATCTTCGTGACGGCATTGTTCCGGCGACAAATAGGCAAACTTGCCCTTCAGATTCCCCGAGTACGTCGCCTCCACATTGGCCGAGGTCGACTTCGCGACCCCGAAATCCAGCAATTTCACATGCCCCGCCGTCGTGCACATCAGGTTATGCGGTGAAATATCGCGGTGCACCAATCCCAGCGGTTGCCCATCCAGGTCCTTGAGCTCATGGGCCGCATGCAATCCCCGGCAGGCCTGGTCCACAATGCTCACCGTTACCTCCAGCGGCATCGGCTGCCCTTCCTGCTGCGACAGCAGCAGCATCTCGCGCACCGTCGAGCCGTGGATATACTCCATGGCGATATGATAGGAGCGCTCTTGCTGGCCCAACTCATAGATCTGCACCACGTTGGGATGCGACAACCGGGCTACGATTCGCGCCTCCCGAAGAAACATCTCTACAAACGAGGGCTGATCTGCCAGATGGGGCAAGATCCGCTTGACCACTACCATCCGCTCCAGCCCCGCCAGGCCTCGTTCTCGCGCCAAAAACAGCTCCGCCATGCCCCCTGTCGCCAGGCGGGTCAGCAATTCATAGCGCCCTATGAGTTGTGGTGTCTGCTCTTCGTCGACCACGCGCTCCTCGTCGTTGAACTCTCAGCTATTGTAGCGCATATTCTCGATTCGTCACCCTTGCTCCCTTTTTTACGGAGTTTCCATGTCTTTTCTCTCCCCCCACCGCGCCGTCCTCCCTGGTTTTGCCCTCGTCGTTCTCCTCCTGCTCGGCCTTCTCCTTTTGCCGGCCTGCCGCGACGCCCAATGCCGCCAGATGATGCAATGCTGTGAGGCCGTCCAAGACCTCGACGAGATCGGCGGCGTCTGCGCCGACCTCGGCTCCGATACTCGCGATCCTCAGACCTGCCGCACCGTTCTCACCACCATCTCCCACATCCTCGACGACCAGGACCAACCCCTGCCCCAGGCCTGCCAGCAGGGCTAACGCTCGCCCGGAACCCGAGGGGCGATTCGGGGCACCACCAGATCTTCGAAGGCCTCCACCAACTGGTGATCCAACTTCCCCTCATTGGCCTCCAGATACAAAATCTCCACCGCTCGATCGATGCTTGCCGCCTTGCGATAGGGTCGATCGCTGGCCGTGAGGGCGTCGAAGATATCGGCGATCGTCAACATCCGAACCTGGGGCAGGATCGCTCCCTCCCCCAACCCCTTGGGGTAGCCCGATCCATCCAACTTCTCATGGTGGGCCCCCGCGATACAGGGAATGCGCTGCAACTCGTCACTCCAGGGAATCTGATCGAGGTAGGCCTCGCTCAACGCCGCGTGGCTCCTCATCTCCACCCACTCCTCGTCGTTGAGCGTCCCCTTACGGATGCATAGATTCTCCACTTCCATGGGCGTCAAATAGGGCCTCTGCTTGCCATTGCTCCCGCGGTAATACTGCTCGCCCAACGCCTGAACCTGGGCGATCTCCTCATCTTCCAGGTAGCCCTTCGTCGCAATCCGCTCCAGAAAGCCATATAGATCGTCGAGCTCGCGACACACCTCATCGTACTCGCGATCGATCGCCTTGAGCCCTCTGGAGGCCTCCTCCACCTCTCGGTTCGCCTCCATCTCCTGGATATAGCCGCGCAACGACTGCCGATAGGCCAATTGCTTGATCGTCTCAAAGCGCTGACCGATCAGCTCCATGCGCCCATCGGGCAACCTCGCCCCCTTTTGAATGACATCCTCACTGACCGCGATCTTTCCGAAATCATGGAGCAATGCCGCATACCGAAGCTCTCGCAACTCCTCCTGGCTCAACCACACGTCGTGCAGGCTCCCCGCCTCCACTTCGTTGACCACCTCTGCCAACTCCAGCGTATAATCGGCCACGCGCTCCGAATGGCCCGCCGTCACCGGATCGCGAGCCTCAATGGCATTGACGCTCGCCGACACAAAGCCCTCGAACATCTCCATGATATCCTGGGTCAGGCGCGCCCGCTCGATGGCAAACGCCGCATTCGAGGCCAGGATATTAAAGAGCTCCAGATCGTGGCGCGAGTACAGGGCTCCTCGCCCTCGGGTATCGACGAGCATCAACCCCAACAATGACTTCTGCCCCACCAGCGGCGCGCACATGCTCGCCGTAATATTGGCGTCCATGATGCTCTTGCTGATCTCGTCGCCCATCGTGTCGCGGGTAAAGAGCACGCTCTCGCGGTTCTCCAGCGCCTGGCGCATGATGCTCGTGCTCATGATCAGCTCTTCGTCCTCCCCATGGACGACCTCCCCACGGGTTCGCGACCAGAAGGGCTCGCGCTCGCTGACCGTCTCCGGATCATCGCCCAGCATCACCGCGAAAAAATTGGTCGCTGGAAAGGCATCGAAGATCGTCTCCACGATCAGGTCCAGGATCTCCTCCAGCGCCGTTCGACCGTTGAGCTCTCCCGCCAGGTGAAAGAGCGCCGCCATCCGCGTATCCGAGTCCCCCAGGCGCTGGTTGATCGTCTGCACCGGCTTGTGGGCCGCCGTGATCAGATGCTCTCCCCCTCCCTGCTTGACCTTCTTGGCCTGTCGATAGCGCGATGTTGGCGCCTTCGAGATCGTGACCTCCAACAAGGTCGATCCCACCTGAATCTGGTCTCCGTCCTCCAGTGGCGCTTCCCGCCGAGTTTCCTCCTGATGCAGCTTTTCCACCTCTGCGTCGCGCACCACAATCGATCCGTGGCGACTGGCCAGATCTCTGAGTCTCACGCCCCCATCGCCGAGCTCAAATTCGGCGTGTTCGTTGGACACAAACCCATCGGAGAGCACAAAGTCATTGCCCTTATCGCGCCCTACCCTCACTGTGGGCTGGCGAAAACTCTGCGTCATCCCCTGATCGGGCCCTTTGAGCACCGTCAGAGACACCATGCGCTCAGCAACCGTGGCTTCTGTCGTTGTCATAGGCGATTCGAACCATCACAGGAGAGTGGAGAGCTTGGTCCAGTCAATTAATCCATTTTGTCATAGACCACTGGCCTTGTACATTACGAACGCCGGTTGCCGGAATAGCCGTCCTGACTCACTTGTATTTGGCCCGCCAGGGGTCCCTGTTCTCTCTCTACTGCCCATTTTCCGATGTCTTCTTCTCTCCCCACCGCTCAACCCCTCTCCCATCAGCATCGCTCTGTGATCCGTGAGCTGCCGAGCCATCACGCCGATCCCGATGTCCACCGCATCAATTTTGCCTGGCTTATCCGGCTTCGCTGGGTTGCCATCATCGGCCAGTCCTTCGTCGTCATCGCTTCCCAGTACATGACCGGCGTCGATATCCCCTATGGCACCCTCGTCCTCATTCTGACCCTGGAGATCCTCTCCAACCTCGCCCTCATCGCCTGGGCGCGCACCGACGATCCACGCCACGAACTCATGGGCGCCGTTGTCCTCGCCGCCGACCTCCTCTTTTTGACGGCCCTTCTCTACTTTACCGGCGGCGCTCAAAACCCCTTTAGTCCCCTCTATTTTGTCCACGTCGCCCTCGCCGCCCTCGTCCTCAACCCGCTTTGGACCTGGGCAATCACCGTCCTCAGCATCGCCGCCTACCTCTTCCTCTTTCTCTTTCCCTCCTCCCATCAGGCCCTCACCTGGACGACCTCCCCTGAACTGTGGGTATTGCCCACCACCGGCCGATGGGCGGCCTTCATCCTCACCGCCTGCGTCATCGCCTTCTTCATCAATCGCATCCAGCGCGCCCTCAAACGCCGCGAACAAGAACTCAACGAGGTCCGACACGCCCAGATGCGCAGCGAGAAACTGGCCAGCCTCGCCACCCTCGCCGCCGGTGCCGCCCATGAGTTTTCCACCCCCCTGTCCACCATCGCTCTGGTGGCCAACGAGTTGCAGCGCGGCCTCCAGGACTACGACCTCCCGGCCCGTTTTGGCGAAGATGCCCAACTCATCCGCGATCAAGTCGAACGCTGCCACGATATCCTACACCAAATGTCGGCCGACGCCGGTGAATCCATGGGCGAATTTGCCCGACCCGTCGACGTCGACGAACTGGTCACTCATATCCTCGACGGCTGCCGCGACCCCCAGCGCGTCCACGTCACCATCGACACCGACCAGGCCATCGAGTTGTCCGTCCCTCCCAGTGCCCTCGGCCAGGCCCTCCGCGGCCTGCTCAATAATGCCATCGAGGCCAGTGAGTCCGACACCAGCGTCACCATGGCCTTTCAGCGCCACCACCAATTTTTACGGCTCCAGATCATCGACCATGGCGAGGGCATGTGCCCCGCCGTTCTCCAGCGCGTCGACGAGCCCTTCTTCTCCACCAAACCAGAGGGCCAGGGCATGGGACTCGGCGTCTTTCTGGCCCGCACCCTGCTTGAAAAAATCAATGGCCAACTTCATTTCGACAGTACCCCCGGAAAGGGCACCACCGTCACCGTGGACATTCCCGCGGACGACCAGCGCCCCTCTCCCCTCGATCCTTCGCCACAACCCCATGCTTCAACCCCCGAGGTCTCCTCATGAGCAGTCCCGCACCTTCGCTTCTCATCGTCGATGATAACGAGATCTTTCGCGACCGCCTCGCCCGCGCCTTCTCCGATCGTGGCTACGAGGTCCGCAAAGCTGAAAACTACGACCAGGCCATCGCCCACGCCCGTGACGAAAGTCCCGAGTGGGCGGTCGTCGACCTTCGCATGCCCGGCAAAAATGGCCTCGAGGTCGTCCGCGACCTCCTCGATATCGACGAGCAAACCCGCATCGTCGTCCTCACCGGCTATGGCTCCATCGCCACCGCCATCGATGCCGTCAAACTCGGCGCCATCAACTACCTCCAAAAGCCGGCCGACGCCGACGATATCATCGCCGCCTTTTCCCGCGGCGAAAAACCTCCCATGTCCGGCTCCGAGCACTCCTACCAGGCCCCGTCGCTGGCCCGCGCCGAGTGGGAACATATTCAGCGCGTCCTCGCCGATTGCGACGGCAATATCTCCGAAACCGCTCGACGCCTGGACATCCATCGCCGAACTCTGCAGCGCAAACTCGACCGCTATCCACCTCCGGAGTGATCTCAGGGGACCCTTGCGACGAATTGCCCCATGCATGTTTGCTCTTCGGTGGTTATAGTTATTCATCTGCCGACCGGGAAGCATTGCGCTCCACGTCGGCGTTTCAGTTTTTTCCCAAGACGAGGCGAGGTACCAACCATGTCCGACAATAAGCTTGATCGACGCCAGTTCCTCGAACGCGCAGCCCTTCTCGGAGCCGCCGCCATCGGCGCCGGATCCCTTCTCTCCGCCTGTGACCCCCCGGAGGCCGACAATGGCGCCGCAGCTGACGATACCGCCACCGGTGACACGGTTGACGACTTTAGCTGCAACGACTCTGACGCCCTGGCTGGCCTCTCCGACGACGAAATCGCCCGGCGCGAAGGCCACGAATATGTCGACGATTCACCGGAAGAGGGTGAGTACTGCCATAATTGCCTGCACTGGGAAGATCCCGCAGCCGGCGAAAATTGTGGCGGCTGTGCCATGATCCCCGGTCCCTTCCACCCCGAGGGATGGTGCAATATCTGGGCCCCCGCTGCTTAATGAACGCCTACGCTTGAACGGAACTTACTCCGTTAGACGAATCAGGATTGACCCAGGTCAGCAGACCTGGGTCAATCCTCCACGCTGTCGATGAGTCCTCCATATCTAAGGGCCTGACCCAGGTCAGACACCCCGCGATATCGGAGCTCCGACAGCGCTTTTTCATTG
>CAYQBU010000159.1:0-9061 GCA_964415785.1 uncultured Bradymonadales bacterium | reverse complement strand
CTATTGAAATTGGTCGAGGAAGAAGCTCTCGTCGGTGTCTTCGTCCTCTTCGGGGGCGTATTCGGTGGGGGCGGTGCCGACGAGGAAGAACTCCTCGATGCCCTCGCCGCGGGCGAGTTTGCCGGTGATGGGGTCGATGGTGGCGGTGGTGATGCCGGAGTGGGGCTCCTCGAATTCGACGGGGTCGCGATCTTGGAGGATGTCCTGTTTGTAGTATTTGAAGATGGGGCCGGCGACACGCCCGCCGTATTCGCGGCGGCCCAGGGAGCTGTTGTCGCTGAAGCCGACCCAGACGCCGGTGACCAATTCGGGGGTATAGCCGATGAACCAGGCGTCGCGACTATTGTTGGTGGTGCCCGTTTTCCCGGCGATAGGCTGGTCGAGGGCGGAGCCGATGAGGTGGCCGGTGCCGCCGCGGAAAGTGCCCTCGCGGTCGACGTAGCCGCTGACGGCGCTCTCGAGTAGAGAGGTGGTCAGGTAGGCGACCTCGGGGGCCATGACGGGTTCGGCGTGGCTGCGGAAGTCCTCGCTTTCGCCGCGGACGGTTTCCACGCGGTGGAGGAAGAGGGGGTCGGCGTAGTCGCCGCCGCTGGCGAAGGTGGCGTAGGTGTTGGTGATCTCCAGGGGGCGCATTTCCCCGGAGCCCATGACCATGGTGTGGTTGCGGACCATCTCACTTTGGACGCCGATGCGGCGAGCGAAGTCGATGGCGCGATCGACGCCCAGGTCGTCGAGGATGCGCACGGAGACGACGTTGCGGCTGGCGCCCAGGGCTTCGCGAACGCGCATGGCGCCGCGCCACTCGCCGTCGGCGTTGCTGGGGGACCAGTCGGTGCCGTCGTACATCTGGAAGACGGTGGGGCTATCGAGGTAGACGGAGGCCGGAGAGATGATGCGGTCCTCCAGGGCGGCGGCGTAGACCAGGGTCTTGAAGGAGGAGCCGGTCTGGCGCGAGGCCTGGGTGGCATGGTTGTACTCGTTGATCTCGAAGTCGTAGCCGCCGACGAGGGCGACGACGGCGCGGGAGTCGGGATCGATGGAGATGACGGCGGCTTCGGCGCCGCGTTCAAAGCGGACGTCGATAAGCTCGTCGCTCTCGTCGGTGAGGTTGGCCGTGGGGCTGACGGAGAGGATGTCACCGATGGCCAGGGCCTCGTCGAGCTCTTTTTTGTCGGATCCCTCGCCGAGGATGCGGGTGCGGGGCTCGAGGATGAGGGTGGCCTCGAAATCGGCGAAGGCGACGATGACCTCGTCTTCGTCGACGTCGACGGAGGTGACGACGGCGTCGATCGTGTCCGTGGGGTAGAGGGGCAGGCTGATGTCGTCGTGGCTGGCGCGGAGAAAACCATCGATGTCGTCTTCGTCGATCTGGCCGGTGGGGCGGAAGAAGTCGCGTCGGTCGTCGTAGTCGCGGAGGCCGCGGCGGGCAGCGCGTTCGGCGGCGCGCTGGGAGTCGAGGTCGAGGGTGGTGTGGATGCGCAGGCCACCTTCGAAGAGGGCGTCGCGGCCGTAGTGGTCGACGATGAGGCGGCGGACGTGATCGACGAAGTAGGGGGCCTCGCCGAGGTGGGGGTAGCTCTCGCGAAAGGAGACGGTCTCGATCTCGGAGTCCATGGCCTCGTGAAATTGGCCCTCGTTGATAAACCCATTTTCCCACATCTGGCGGAGGGTGAAATTGCGGCGCTGGTAGGAGCGATCGATATTGCGGTGGGGGCTTGCGTTTTCGGGACCGGAGGTCATGCCGGCGAGGAGGGCGGCCTCCTGGATGTCGAGGTCTTGGACGGATTTGCCAAAGTAAAAGCGGGCCGCTTCCTTGATGCCGTGGTGGCCGTGGCCGAGGTAGATGGTGTTGAGGTACATGTAGAGAATGTCCTCTTTGGAGAGGTTTTGCTCCAGCTCCCGGGCGAGGATGATCTCTTGAATTTTGCGCTCGTAGGCCCGCTCGGGGGTGAGGACGATATTTTTGATGAGCTGCTGGGTGATGGTGGAGGTGCCGCGCATGCCCTGGTCGTAGCGAAAGGCAAAGTAGATGGCGCGGACCATGCCCAGGTAGTCGATGCCGTCGTGGATCAGAAAGTCGCTATCCTCGGCGGCGAGGAAGGCCTGCTGGACGTGGGTGGGGATGTCCTCGAGATCGATGAGGGTGCGGCGCTCACCGGGGACGTGGAATTCGGCGATGAGCTCGCCGTCGTTGGTGAAGACCTGGGAGAGCTGAGGGGGGTCGTAGTCCTCGCGCTCCATGAGCTCGGGCAGATCTTGGCCGAAGTAATAGAACAGGCCAGCGACGGAGGCGACGCCAGCCAGGCCGAGGAGAAAGCCGAGGATAAGGAGCCATTTGACCAGCGAGAGAAGGTGGTCTTTGACGCTTTTCTTTTTGGAAGAAGGGCGACTGGCCATGAAGTAGTCCTGAGTCGGTCAGTGGCAAAAACTCGCCGGTGCACGCAAGTGGCAACGCGAGCTCGAGAAAAGTCATTCCCCAGGTGTCCGCGGGGGACGCCAAAAGAAGATAGTCCCGAGACCGGGTAGGCGCAACAGGCAAGGCGAAGATGGGCAGCTCAGGGAGCGGCGAAGAGCCAGATAAGGTAGGCGCCGGCGAACAGAGTGAGGGCCAGCAGGCAGAGCCAGGCAAAACGGGCGTAGCCCCTGGAGGGACGGGCCCCGGCGGGCATGTGCTCGCCGGTGACGAGGCGATAGTTGAAGTAGGCGAGAATGGGGGCAGAGATAAAGGAGAGGCCAGCGGCAAAGTCGACGAGGGTGGTGAATGCGCCGGTGAGTTTGGCGAGGATGACCATGGCGCCCAAGGGCACGGCGACAAGGGCCATATTGTAGATGCGAGGCGGGGCCTGGTCGCAAGCGGTAGCCTCGGTTTGAACCCAGATGTGGGAGAGGACGCGGGGAAAAGCGTCGGTGACGGCAAGGGTGGTGCTGAGCATGGCACAGAGGGCGGCGATGACGACGATTCCGCGGCTCCAATCGCCGAGAGAGGCGGCGTAGAGGTCGGCGAGTTGGCCGGCAAAGACGACGCTATTGGCATCGAAACTGACGCCGGATCCGAACATGACGAAGGCGCCGAGGAGAAAGAATAAAAAGCCCAGGCCGGCGGCGGCGAGGTAGCCGATGTGAAAGCCAATGCGGGCGTCGCGAAGGGTGGAGGATTGACCGGTGGTGTGGTCGAGATCGCGCTGCCAGATGCTATGCCAGACGGAGGCGTCCAGGGGAATGGGCATCCAACCGATGAGGGCGATAATGAAGGCGAGGCCGGCGGCGTTCCAGTAAGAGGGGGCTTCGACGGCACTGACCTCGGAGGCAGCGCCAGCGCTGGTGGCGAGGATAACGGCGACCAGGGTGCCCAGGGCCAACAGGGAGACGATGACCTTCATGACCTGGTCCAGGGTGCGGTAGCGCCCAAGCAGGAGCAAGAGGATGCACCCGGCGAGGATGAAGACACTCCATAGCAGGGGAGGAAAGCCGAGTTGAAAGACCTGTTCGGCGAGGCCGGCGGTGACGATGGTGACGGCGGCCTGAATGATGAACATGGTGCTGACGGTGATGAGGACGAAGATGCGAAAGGGCCAGGGGCCGAGGCGGAGGTATCCGCGCAGGAGAGTCTCGCCGGTGGCGGCGGCGTAGCGGGGCCCAAATTCGAGAAAGGGGTACTTGGTGACGCAGGCGAAGAGCAGGACCCACCACAGGGCAAAGCCGAAATCGGCGCCGGCGCGCGTCGATTGGACGAGGTGGGAGACGCCAATGGCGGCTCCGGCCAAAAGGAGGCCGGGGCCGATGATGGACCACAGTCTTCGGAGTGAAGGCATAACTGCTTACTCGCCGCAAATTCAGGTTGGTGCAGCGAGTATAGCGAAGGATAAGAAATTTTTCATGGTGTTCGTTGGCTCAAATGGGCCCCGGGCTCACAAAAAATGGCGCGATGCGGGGAGGGGTCTGACTGATGGGCGATGGGCGTCCCCTGGGGATCTCGGCACTGGTCGCCGGGGATGTGGTGGCGATCCGAGGAGGGAGGGGCGTCGGCCTCGGCGTGAGAGGCCCATTCCAGGGGGCGAGAGGGAGAGGAGGGCAGAAGGTCGGGGACGGTGGTGTTGGTATTGGGCCAGGCAAAGCCGGGGTGGGTCACCAGGTTGCCGCCGTGGGTGATCAAGTCAGCGCCGTCGATGAGATCGACGGAGAGATAGGTATTGTCGGTGCCGGCGAGCACGGAGTTGGCCGTGATAAAGGTGGCCGGGGAGTCGACGAGGACGGGGTTTCCGGCATCCACCTCGTTGTCGAAGACCGAGATGTGATCGGCGTCGACGGTGCCGGCGTCGATGGTCAGGGCGGCGCCGAAGGTGGCGCGGTTTTGGCTAAAGATGGTGTGGGCCAGATCGGCATGGCCGTCGACCTGATAGATGCCGGCGCCGAAGCTGTCGAGCTGGTCGGCGTGATTGGCCTCCAGCGTCGAGGCGCGAAGGGAGATGTGGCCGCGGTTGTAGATGCCCGCTCCCTGTTGAGCTGTATTGTGGGAGATGATGGCATTGGCGATCGACAGATGGGCGTGGTTGGAGACAGTGGGATAGAAGCTGTGGTTGTGGGTGGCTCTGAGCTTGTGGATCTCACCGTGGCCGCCGGTGATGTTGACCGTGCTCCCCAGGGCGGCGCGATTGTCGCGGAGGGTGAGATCGTGGGCCAGGAGGCCATGGTCGCTGGAGAGGGCAGAGGCCAGGCCTTGAGAGTGGCCGTCGGCGATGGTGGTGCCCAGAAGCCAGAGATCGCCCTGGGAGCTAATGGCGGCAGTGGTGGGTCCGGAGGCCGCGCGGAGTTCCAGGCCTTCGAGAAAGAGGGCCGAGCGGGGGTGAACCTGGAAGGCATGGTGGCGATTGAAGGTGGTGATCACGGTGGGCTTGTCGTCGACGGCGCGCAGTCGAAGAGAGCGCTCGACGGGAAGAGGCTCGGACAAAAGGTAGAGGCCGGGCTTTAGGTCAATGGTGGCGCCGTCGGAGGTGGCGCGGAGAGCGGTGGAGAGATCGGAGATGGGCTGATGGGGGCCGATGGTGATGGCGTCGAGGCGGTTGGGTTCGCATGTCCAGGCGACGTCGATGCCGTAGCTCTGCGTGGTCTGGTGATCGTCGACGAAGAGTCGGGCCTGATGTGGTCCCTCCGCCGCGGTGCAGGAGAGGGAGAGGCCGATGGGGGCGGCGGTCTCGGCGGCGATTTTGAGGGAGGCGGGATCGACGCCGAGGTCGGGGTCGTCGCTTCGAAGGTTGAGGTGGAGAGTACTGCTTGCCGGGTTCTTGAGGGTCAGGGCGAAGGTCTGGGTATCTCCGTAGGCCAGAGAGAGATCGGCGGGCAGGTCGATGAGGCGCGGTGGTGGATCCTCGCTACTGCATGCGGGAAGAGCGAGAAGGCCGGCGAGCATAAAAAGAGTAAGGTTGGCGGCGAACAAACGCGTCGATTCAGACATAAATCCCCCATTGAAGTCCCCTAACCCGGATTATTCACGACTCGCCTGCTGCGGCTCATCAGAGCCCAGATGCCTGTATCTCGCTCCGCGACGATGCTCTGCACCCCAAGAGTATTCGGTCGCTTCGCTCCCAGCACATCGCCTGTGGGGCTTTTCAATGCCCGGAATCGGGTGCGATTTTGGCCTCTGAACTCTGATTTTGCCTCGTCACGACGTCTCATGAATAATTCGGGCTAACGCCGATGATCCATGGGCCGTTGAAAGGGCTCATCGATCAAGCGTTCTACATCACGAATAATACTGGATAAAAAAGAAACTAGGGCCGAGAGCGAAGACGGCAAGGGGCGTTGGTTTTACTTGTCAATAATTGTGGAGAAGCTCATGGTGGGTTAACCCGGGTGAGCTCACCAACGCATGATTCCAAGAGGAGTTGAGATGACGATTGAAGTGGCAGCGCCGGGCGGCGGAGAACTCCCGACCATTGAAGAGGCAGCGCAGGAAGTGGGGGCGTTGGTGAGCAATATTGAGTCCGCTCTGTTGGGCAAGCCCAAGGTGGTGAGGTGGACGGTAGCCAGTGTGATCGCTGACGGCCATGTGCTGCTGGAGGATGTGCCCGGGGTGGGGAAAACAACGCTGGCCCTGGCGCTGGCCAGGAGTGTGGGGCTGAGCTTTAAGCGGGTGCAATTTACCAGCGATCTATTGCCGGGCGATATCATCGGGGTGTCGGTCTATGCGGCGGAGACGGGGGAATTTCGTTTTGAGGCGGGGCCGATTTTTTCGGGGTTGGTGCTGGCCGATGAGATCAATCGCACGACGCCGCGGACCCAGTCAGCGCTGTTGGAGGCGATGAGCGAGGGGAGCGTAAGCGTCGATAACGAGACGCGGGAGTTGCCATCGCCATTCGTGGTGATCGCGACCCAGAATCCGTTGGAGCAGCATGGGACTTACCCGCTGCCGGAGAGCCAGTTGGATCGGTTTTTGACGCGGCTCTCACTGGGGTATCCGGCGGGAGAGGTGGAGCGCCAAATGCTCAAGGATCGGGGGTTGAGGGAGCCCGTGGAATCGCTGGAGCAAGTGATGGGAGCGGCGCGTTTGCAACTCCTTCAGAGGCGAGCCGACGAAGTGGAGGTGTCCGATGAGGTGGTGGATTATGTGCTGGAGGTGGTGTCGGCGACGCGCGACCACAGTGACGTGGAGATCGGGGTGAGTCCCCGTGGGGGTCTGGCGCTGATGCGGATGGTGCGGGCGATCGCGCTGATGGAAGGGCGCGACTACGTGGTGCCCGACGACGCAAGGGAGGTATTCGTGCCCTGTCTGGCCCACCGATTGAGCCTGGGGACGGGTCACCAGAGTCGGGAAGCCTCGGAAGCGGTCATGGAGTCCATCGTTCACGCCGTAGAGATTCCGGTATAACCCGGAAAGCTCTGACGTTGCCTCGTCACGACGCTTTATGAAGCATCCAGAATATAGCGATATAGCAGGGGGCCGTCATCGCGTCATGATGGGGTCTCGCGGAGCTCGGCGGTGATGGCAGAGGCCATTTTGGCGAGGCGTTGCATACGCTCTTCGTCCAGGGGATGAGAGGAAAAGCGCAGGGCGAGGTAATCGGTGCGGAAGGCGCTACAGGGGGTCTCTATCGCTGGAAATTGGGAGGCCACGCGTTTGAGAAAGTGGTCGGCCCCTTCGTGGGGTTGGCGAGAGAGTCCAGCACGGTGGGCCTGAGCTTCGATGCGCTCAAAGAGTCGGCGGGCACGTCGGGCTTGAGGCGGTTCGGCGAGCAGGGAGAGCCATGGGGGAAGGAGTCGGGCACCGAGGGTGGAGAGGGCGCCGGCGCTCATCCAGATGAGGTGAGTGCCCTGAAAGAGGCCCACCCAGAGGGTGCCGGCAGCGCCGAAGCCCAGGGAAGCCAGGAGGAGGTGGCGTCGAGATGATGACGGGCGGTGTCGACCGCGATGGAAGGCGATGGCGACCAGGAGTGCCCAGCCGATAAAGAAGATGATCTGGCGAAGCGAGAGGTCCAGGCCCTCGCCATCCCCGGCGGTGGCTTCCTCCTCCCCATCGTTGTCGGCGCCCATATCGATGCCCTGAAGAACGTCACGGAGGTCTCCGAAGAGACCGATCTGGGCCTCCAGATCGTATTCCAAAAACCAGATCGACCAGGCTCGTCGAGCGGCGTCGAGGGTGTCGTCGATGCGCTGGGCAAGCCCGGTGCGATCGAGGAAGCTGCTCTCGATGGATGGCGTGGGGTCGACGGGGATCCAGCCGAGGTCGGGGACGTAGATCTCGACCCAGGTGTGGGCGTCGCCCTGGCGGACGGTGAGGTAGTCGCCGACATTATTCCAGGCCCCGCCGAGGAAGCCGTTGACCAGGCGGGAGGGCACGCCCTGATCGCGGAGCATGAGTACGGCGGAGGTGGCGAAGTACTCGCAGTGACCATACTGGTGGTCAAAGACAAATTCACCGACGGCATCGTCGCCCTCGATCTCGGGGAGGTCCAGGCTGTATTGGAAGTCGGCCTGAAAGTGGTCGGCGATGGATTGAGCCTTGGCGAAGGGCGTGTCGGCGTCGGCGGTGAGTTCGCCGGCCAATTCAGAGAGGCGCTCGTCGATGTCGGGAAGCTGGAGGTAGCGCTCGAGGTCGGCGTCGTCGAGGGTGCTGCCGTCGGCGCGATCGAGGAGGTCGACGGAGGGAGGCGGTTGAAGATTTAGCTGGTAGCGAAGGGCGACATTGTCGGGCAGCGTATGAAAGAGGTCGCCGTAATCGTCGATGTCGAGCTCGGGGGCAGAGGCGCCGAGGATCCCCGGGGCGTCGGCGTCGTGGAGCAGGACCTCGTCGGTGGGCCAGCGGGTGGGCAAAACATCGCTTCCCAGGGGTTCCAGGTAGACGTCGGCGGTGATGGCGCGGTCGTCATCGAAGGTGTCGCGGATGGGCTCGGAGAAGCGCTGGCCGACGTCGTAGCGCCGGGAATGACTGAAGTTCATCGAGGATCGACTGTCGGCGAGGGTGCGCTGCCAGCCGGATCCATCGAAGTGATCGAAGGCCATGGCGCGCCACAGATAGGAGGTGGCGTCGCCGGGGCGTTCGTCGTCGAAGGTAACGCGCATGACGACTTCCGGGTTGTCGCGGATAGTGCCGTGGTCGCCGACGTCGACCTGGTCGGCGAAGCCGGAGATGGGGAGGCTGCTTCGCGAGGCGTCGCTGAAAAAGCCCAGGCCCACGCGGGGAAAGACGAAGAAGATGAGGATGCTGGAGATAAAGATCAGCAGACTGATGGTCGCCAGAGTCGAGATATAGAAGCGATCAAAAGGAGATCGGCGTCGTCCGTCGAGGTGGGGGTTGGCCTGCGTCTCGGTCTTGAGGTGAAAGAGGGCGAGGCCGAAGGTGCCGAGGAGCACAAAGGCGGCGAAGAAGAGGCCATAGGTAAAGTCCTCGTGGATCTCGCTGGTGGCGGCAAAGACCAGGAAGGTCAGGGCGTAGATCTGGAGTTCGTCGCGCGCAGAGCTTCGGCTGAGCAATTTGATGAGCAAGAGAATGAGAACAAAACGGGTCCCGGCGGCGACGACGTGAAGCGCAGGGGTCATCAGGTAGTGGATGGAGACGACAGCGAAG
>CAYQBU010000158.1:0-9318 GCA_964415785.1 uncultured Bradymonadales bacterium | reverse complement strand
CACAGCGCGATCGTCGCCCCAAATACGGCGATCACCGTATATTGCTCTCTCTCCACGGGACGCTCTTCCACCTCCACCCTCAGCGACGCCACCGCCGCCTTGAGATCCTTGGTCTCTGGCGGGAAAAATCGCGGCAATAAAAACGTAATCACCCCGATCATGATGACCGTAAATGGCGCCAGATACAGAATCCACTCCATAAAGCTGACGTTTTCCCCACCGAGCTTGTGCATATAGTCGAGCATGATCACATTTCGAGCTCCCCCGGCCGGCGTATAGGGCGACCCAACGATCGCTCCAAAGCCCACGGCGAACACCAGCAACTTTGTCAGGTTCTTCGCCGGCTTGTCGCGCCCCTCATTGACGATGCTCACGATGCCCAGCACCGGCGCCAGCATCAGCGCCGCCGCCGCATCGGACATAAACCCCGCAAGCAACGCACTGGCCGCCACGATCCCGAAGGTCACCGAGTAGATATTGGTCCCCGTTCGCGTCAGAATAAATAGGGCGATCAACTTGTCGATGCCCCGACTCGTCAACGCCGCCACCAGCATCAGGGTACCCATCAAAAACAGCACGGCGTTGCTCATCATATTGTTGGTGACCACGTCCGTGCCCACCCCACCCACCACCACCTGATAGACCGGGATCAACAGCCCAATCGCCGGCAGCGGCAGAGCCTCCGAAGCAAAGAGCACGCAGGCCGCCACCACCAGGGCCACCGCCAGTTGCCCCTCCATGCCCAGCGTCTCGGGCATCGGCATCGCCATCACCGCTCCCCACCCCACCACGGCAGCCATAAACCAGAAAAATCGCCGTCCCTGACTTTGCTCGCCTTTGAGCACTCCCGCGATCTGCGCCTGCAGCCGCCTCAGGGTCCGCCTCAATCTGCTCATTTACTTCCACAACTTAGATGGAGTGCCAGTGCTCACTCATGATTTGGCCTCACTGTTTTGGACCGCTACTCCCCTGTCAACCCCCGGCCCTCCATCCAGCGCCTTAGCCGCAGCATCAATCTCGCCTTAAATCGTTGGCGAACCCCCTCCTCTGCCGGATAGGCCTCCACCACCACCGACCACCGTCGCTGCTTTTCATCGTACTCCAGATAGACCTCCGCTCTCCTCGCCGCCGCCCCATAGGGCGTACAGCTCGCCACCCGCCTCAACTCGCGGAGTTCGTCGATCTCCGCTTCCTCCGGCGCCTCGCAAAGGGCTAGCCGGCACCGACAGGGCTGCTTCTCTGCCCCATCCCCCCGAAGTACCGTCGTTCGAAGCAGGCGTCGATTTCGGACCTCCACGCGACGGCCATCGCCGGTCTTCAACGTCAGTCCTCCCACTCCCCACTGATGCACCGTGCCTCGATAGCCATCGACCTCCACCACCTCGCCGATCTCCGACCGTCCCTGCAACACCAGCACCACCCCGGCGACCACATCTCTGAGCCAATCCAGGGCCAGCACCGCCCCGATCACGGCGGCCAGTAGTACCAATAACAGGGTCAACGACGCTCCTCTGGAGGCGATCATCATCACCACCACCACCAGGGCCATCGCCCACACCACCACCTGCAGCGACGCTGCCCACCCCTTGCCCTGGCTTGCCCCGTGGCGCCTCAGCAATCCGCTGACCACCGCCGCTGCGCCCAGAATCAGCGCGTAACTCACCCAATTGATCAGTCCCGGATCACCCACCGCCCCCACAATCGTCATAGCCACCCCTCGTTTTTCAACGCCTCTTCGATTCGCCCTCGGGCCATCACGGCCAACCGAAAGCCCCCCTCCCTGCCTCCTCGTTCATCCACCCACCCCCGCTCTTGTAGGCGTCGAAGCCAGCGCCCACATTGCGCTTCGCCGCATCCGCTCAACGCCACCAGCTCCTCCATCCCCATGCCCCCATGAAGCGCCAGGCAGCACAACATCCAGACCTCCTCTCGATCTCGCTCCCTGAGATCGATCTCTGCCCCCTCCTTCAGCGCCCTCACCACCAACGTCCCCTTCTCCTGCTCTCCTCGCAGCGATGCCTTCCACCACCTCAGCGCTGCGTCGGCCCGACCGCAGCTCAATCGATGCAGGCGATCAAAATAGCCCTGCTTACCCCATCGCTGGCCCGATCCCTGCCACCACCGCTCAATTCGCTCCCCCGTGCCCCGGGGCCTGCGCTCAAAACGCACCGCTCGACCGCTTCCCTGATGCCGAGCCATGATCAACGCCTCCAACTCATCTCTCGACCAGGCCTCCACCCGGATATGTTGGCCCATATAGGAATCCACCCCTTGAGCCGCCGCCAACCACCGACGGGCATTCTCCTCCATGACCCATATCCATCCCCCCCGAAGCCCCTGCTCTACCCGCGCCCAAATCCCCTCCATCACTTCCAGATCATCGGGCGTCCGCCTGAGCCACCGCTCCGTCCCCTCCACCACCACCAGCGCCTCATCCTGAGCTTCGGACCACTCCATGGCCTCCTCCACGGTGAGCCTTTGCCTTTGCCCGCGCCGCTTTAGCCAGCGCTCATCTCCGCGGAGCACCGCTTGAAGCCACATCACCTCTGTCCCCTCCCGGCGACGGGCCTCCGCCACATGCCTCACCAGACTTCTCCTGCCCACCCCTGGATCACCGCTGACAAGTAGCGGCCCCGACCCCTTCTGGAGCATCCCCTGGACCTCGCGCAGCAACTCCCCTTCGACCTCTCGCTCCACATAGTGATCCGTGATTTCCACAGGGGCTGTGGAAAAGTGGCGAAGGTATCCCTCATCTACCCCTTGAGCCCGCCTCCTGGCTGCCCCCTTCCAATACGCCCGGGCCTGCTCCTCCTTGGCTCTTCGCTGCCCGACCGAGGCCCATCGCCCCCTGATCGCCGTCGCCACCGTCCGGAAAGGCCCCGCCACTATCTCCACCCACTGTTCTCCAGGCGCGCCTCTCTCGCCGTCCGCTCCATCCAACCGATCGCAGACCTCTTCGACATCGCGGCGCTCCAGCGGCTTCAGGCTGGCCTCCAGATGCCTCCTCAATCGCTCCACCCACCCCGCTTCAAAGCCCTCTTCCCAGGCTTGAGCCTCGATTTGCTCGATCAACCGATCGCGAAGCTCCACCATCGTCAGCGCCATCTCCCGCCGCAGCCTCAGCTCCAACCAACGCCTCAACTCCAGATGCCACACGTCCCGGCGTTGCCCCCGCCAATCAGCCGGCAACGCCCGATAGACCACCAGCCGCCTGGGCACGGACCCCAGCTGCTCCTCCATCTCCTCCAGCCACCACCCTCCCCACCACCGCCGATCCAGACTCCGCTGCGCCGACATACCTTCGCCCGCCGTCAACGCCCCGATCTCTGCCGACACCTGCTCCAAAAACCGCTCTCCCCATCGTCGCCACCGATTGATCTCCCAATCCAATCGCAGCGAATCCCAGATCCGCGAGGCCTCTCGCTGATGCGCCTCAAAGCGCTCTCCCAACAACTCCCTCCCCCGCCTCCTCTGAGCCCATGTCCACCCCTCATCGCTCTCCAACTCCTCCACCACCGCCTCCACCAACCCCCTTCGCCACCCCTCCTCAAACCCCTCCCTTCGTTTCTCCAGCGCCTCCCACTTCTCGCCCTCAATATCGGCCCCGCCACGCCCCACCGCCCACAACTGATGTCCGATCGCCTCGCGCTCCTCCAACGCCCACCCAAGATGCCTCAAAAACCGCATCGCCAGGCCATCCATCGTGCTCTCCCCTGCCTCCAACTCCAGTGCTTCCAAGGCCTCCATCAATCCCGCCACATCCTCCTGGCGTCGCCCCTCCCAGAGCCCCTCCCAAAACCCGACCACCCTCAACGCACCCTCATCGTCTAATCCCAAACCATCGAGCCCATCATGTCGCCCCCTCGGTGCCGCATCACCCCCTGATTTTACCCCCTGAATATGGTGCTCCAAGATCCCGCTAATCGCCGCCTCGACGCCCTGTTCGCGCTCCCACTTCTTCACCGCTTGCAACCCCTCGTTTCGCCACTCCGAGGGCTGACTCCCCTGTCGCCAGTGCAGCGCAAATACACGGTCCTCTCCGCTTTGTTTCAGACTCCACTGTAGACCCCCCAGGCCCATCACTACATAGATCGACGTCGACACCACCACCGCCCCAAAGAGCACCTCACTGAGGCCGCCATCCAGCCACAGCGAGCCCGCCATCACCAACACCACCAGATCCTGCGCCACCAACCCCCCCACCATCAGGCCCCGCTGGTATTGCTCATCTCGCCACGTCCACGTCCACCAAAGCCACAGCCCCCCCAACGCCAACGCCCGTCCTCCCGTCAATGCCACCACTGCTTCCCAGTGGTCGAGTACCGCCGACCACTCCACGCTCATCACAATCGCCACCCCGAAGACCGCCGCCACGACCCCCACAAACCGAGCCAGGACCTCGCCCACCGCCTCGCCTCGCTCCGTGGCATGGCTCAACCACACCCCGGCCACCAAGAAGGCCAGCACCGTCTGGGCCCCCCAAACATGGGCCACCGCCGCCCCCGCCAGAAGTCCCAACCCCAACCCCACGCCCCGCCACTGATGACCCCACCGAAAGATGAGTGCCATCGCCATCCCCAACCCCACTCCCAACACGACGGACACACCCCATCGCCACTCCGCCCCACTCCACCTCCCATCTCCCCATCCACTCAGCGCCCACACTCCCGCGCCAATGGCCACCACCCAAAATGGACCCGACCATCGCATCACCCCTAAAATACGCGCCGATGTCGCACCCTCGGCGCCCCATTTTCGCACCCATCCCCCCACCACCATGGGGCCCACTCCCGACCCCAACAGGCCCACCATCGCAGCCTGTCCCCACAGCTCCTCTGCCGTCATTGACTGCCCCCACCGACCGCTGGCCTGAAGGCCCCAAAACGCCGCGCCCGCCACCGCCGCCACGACCAGCGCTATCCACACCATGGCCCCCGCCGCCCATATCAGCGCCCGCCCACCCCTATCCCCGATCTCATCGAGCCGACAGCTCAGGCCGAGCCATAACCCCACCACCGCTGCCGCGATCTCCCATGCGATCTCCAGCCCCACCGTTGTCCCCCCTCACTGCGTTCACCTTACCATTGCTGTGGCTGCCACATGCCCTCGATGCTCATCAACAAATCGAGGTCCAATAACGTCTGACCAAAATCTCGGCACATCGACGACGACTCCCGGGCGGCCACGGACCACATTTGCAACTGCTGGGTCTCTGGCTCCCCTCCGGCCTCGAAATAGAGCTCGCAATCGATCTGCGCTCCCCCGGGTTCAAACCAGTCCTTAACCCGGTCCAAAAACCACTCCCGCTCATCGCTCAGCGACTCGCGAAGATTAGGTGACGTCCCCACCAGGTCTAGAAACCTATCCTCGCCCGTGCAAAAAGCGATCTCTTTGAGCACCGTCTGGCATTGATTGAGCAACTCCTCATCGCTCGACGCCACCGGCGGCAGGCTCTCCGCTGGCTCCTCCTCCATCCACCCCTCGGTGGGATTGGTCACCGCCGTGATGGTCTCGAATTGATACTCCAGCTCCCGATCGACGCGCAGCGGCTCCGCCACCTGAAATTGCTCCGTATACACTGGTGAATCGCGCTCATCGTCCAGGATGGGATAAAACCCCTCCCCCAGCAGCACCACCATGACTCCCGCCATCACCACCAGCACCCCAAAAATCCAGCCCACTCGCTGCCGCATGAATTGGCGCTTTCCCATCACCCCTCCTCCAGGAGGGCTTCCGTATCGATCTCATAGCGGTCCAGCTTTCGATACAGCGTCGTTCGATCGAAGCCTAAAATCTCGGCGGCCCTCGACTTATTGCCCTCCGTTTGCTTGAGCACGAATGCAATATAGCGGGTCTCCAACTCCTCCATTGACATCAATCCGCCATCGCTAAACTGGGACTGCAGCGACAACAACTCCACCGTCGTCCCATGCTGGATGCTCTTTCGCCCCGCTCCGCGCACCTTCTGGGGCAAATCCTCGGGGGTAATATACTCCTGAAGGGCCAACACCACGGCGCGCTCGATATAATTGCGCAATTCTCGCACGTTGCCCGGCCAGTCGTATTGCATCAACGCCCGACCGGCCTCCGGCGAAAACCCCTTGACCCCGGCGTCGGAGCGCCCGGCGAACTCACCGATAAAATGCTGGGCCAGACGCAGGATATCCTTGCCACGCTCCCTCAAGGGGGGAAGCTTCAACTCGATGACATTGAGCCGAAAATACAGATCTTCTCGAAACTCTCCCGCCTGGACCTGCCCCTCCAAATCCTGGTGGGTGGCGGCCACGATGCGAACGTCCACGTCGATCTGGCGATCCCCGCCCACGGGCCTCACCGTGCGCTCCTCCAACACCCGTAGAAGCTTGGGCTGCAGCGACATGGGCAGATCCCCGACCTCATCGAGCATCAGGGTTCCCCCGTCGGCCTGCACAAATAACCCCTCCTTGTCCTCGCGAGCATCCGTAAACGCTCCCTTGACGTGACCAAAGAGTTCGCTCTCCAAAAGGCTATCGGGGAGAGCCGCACAGTTGACGGCCACGAAGGGCTCA
The DNA here is from genome assembly GCA_964415785.1 of uncultured Bradymonadales bacterium. Classification (GTDB taxonomy): domain Bacteria; phylum Myxococcota_A; class Bradymonadia; order Bradymonadales; family Bradymonadaceae; genus SLJM01. Next base: position 2,770 of record CAYQBU010000158.1, on the reverse strand, counting down.
TCGCTGCGCTCGCTCTTGTCGTGCAACGAGCGCGCAACCAGCTCCTTTCCCGTCCCGCTCTCTCCGGTCACCAATACGGACGACGGCGTCCGAGCCACCCGCTCGATCATCGAAAACAGCTCCCTCATCGGCGGACTGTCACCGATCATCTCTCCGTGTTCCGTGGCCTGCTCGCTGACCTGACGCCGCAACCGCTTGACCTCCTCGCCCAATTGGCGCCGCTCCAGGGCCCGATCGATGGCAATCGTCAGCGCGTCGATATCCAGGGGCTTGGTCAAAAAGTCGTAGGCCCCCGCCCGAATCGCCGCCACCGCCGTCTCCAGGCTTCCAAAGGCGGTGATCACGATCACCGGCAAATTGGGGCGGTGATCGACGACCCGCTCGCAGAACTCGATCCCACTCATCTTGGGCATATTGAGATCCGTGACCACCACATCGATCGCCTCGCCCTCCAGCCCCTGCAGCGCCCCCGCTCCACTCGTATAATAGGAAGCCTCGTAGTCGCGCTGATTCAACCGCTCCACCAGCACCTGCGCCATTCCGGCGTCATCGTCGACGATCATCACCCGCTTACTCATGCACGCTCCTCATTTTGCCTGATTGGCACAATCACTCGAAAAGTACTTCCCTGCCCCGCCTCGCTCTCCACTTCAATCCATCCCCCGTGCTCCCTGGCGATCCCGTAAGACACCGACAGCCCCAGGCCTGTCCCCTCGCCCACATCCTTGGTCGTAAAGAAGGGCTCAAACACCTGTTCCAGCTCCTCCTCCTCGATCCCATGGCCATTGTCACTCACCGATACCTCCACATACGTGCGCATCTCCTCTCCGCCTTCCTCGGGATGGATCCGCTCCACGGAGCCCACCTCCACCTCCACCCTTCCGCCCTCGTCTTCACAGGCGTGCATCCCATTGACCAGCAAATTGGTCAGCACCTGGGTAAACTGGTCGGCGTCGATCTCACTCTTTAATGTGCTATCGCAGTCGCCCAATTCCACCTCCACCCCTTTATTCTGGGCGATCGGCTCCACCAGACCCACCGCCTGCTCTACCACTTGGACCACTGCCAACTCCACCTTTTGCAGGCTTCGCACCCGCGCAAAATCCATCAACTGTTCGATGATTCCGCTGATGCGCTCCGTCTGATCGGTGATCGCATCGGCGCTTTGCCGGGCGCTTTCCCCTTCCACCTCTTGTTCTGCGATCATGCGCGCACGCATCAAAATCACGTTCAGCGGCGTCCCCAACTCGTGGGCGATTCCCGCCGCCAGCGTCCCCACCGTCTTGAGTCGATCGGCGTGGCGCAACTGGCGCAGCGCCGCCAACCTGGCCTCGCTCTCCTCTTCCAACTGCTCGCGGGTCAACGCCAATTGATCGCTCATCAAATTCATCTCTCGCGCCAATTGGCTCAACTCCCCGTGCCCCTCCAACTTCAGCGGCGAGCGCAGCTCCCCGCGCCCGATCCCTCTGGCCCGCTCGATCAACGCCTCCACCGGGCGGGCCACAAATAACAGCCCCGTCAGCCACGCCATCGCCGCCGCCAACACCAAGATCAGCAGTGTCGTCTGCACCAGGTGCCACCGCGTATCGTCCAGATAGGCCTGCTTTCGCTCAAAGGACTCCGAGATCTCCAGCGCCCCGATCCGCTCCTGCTCCAATACCACGGGCACGTATGTATAGAGCCGACCGGCATGGATTTGATCGCGATCGATCCAGCTCATCGCCATCCCATCGGCCAACTTGCTCCCCGTCTCCACCGGCGCTCCCGGACGGATCCGCTCCTCTCCCCCCGCTTCTGTCCACACCCATCGCACCCGCACCTGATCGTCGGCATCGTTGGCGCTCTCCACCAACTCAAAGGCCAACCCCTCGCCGAACTCATCCCACGCCCTGCCCACCATCAGCGCCAGGGGGCGCGCGATCGAATAGTGGTCGCGGCGCATCTGCGACTCGAAGAGCTCCGTCTCCCGCTCAATACTCGTCCACCCATGCCAGGCCATCACCAGGCAGATCCCGCCGATGAAAAACAATGTGATCTTAAACGCCAGGCGCATCGCGTCCCTTCTTGCGTCCCTGGGAGGTGGGCTCATCGCTACTTACCGACCTTATTCTCAACCACCATCCTCAAGCAATCCCCCTTCTCTTGAGTCACTCTCCCGTTCAGCCCACAGCCCTTCACCGCCCGGATGTTGGAATATACAACACTGTCGTTGATGGCGACGCGCCATCGATACCCCTTGCCCCATGCGATCTGCTTCCAACTCCCTCTCCAAGAAAACCATACCCAAAAAAAACCATTTAACTTCAAACCTTTGCGGACCAAGCCGAGATTAATCCGAACTATTTACCCCCTCTTGGCATGGGAGTTGAAACATAGGTTGGTCGACGGCCAGAGAGGCCGGCGTCGGTCCCCAGCACGGGATTCGGCGTTTCCCAAAGGGAAAGCGCGGTTACGTGATACAACCAACACAACCCTGTTCCCGAACGTCCACACGTCACCGCGCTTTCCCAGGGATACTCAACTTGACTGGTTTCCTTCTTTTGAGACAGGAGTCTCACATGTCTACTACGTTCTCACGACGCTTGCTCGCCATCGGTTGTGTCATCGCGCTTGCTGCGCCGGCCACCGCCTTCGCCAGCTCGTCCGATAACTTCGACGAGTCCTCCTGCGATGGTGGTGATGAAGTTGTCGAAAGTGACACCTTGGCCCAATTCCCGGCCCCCGATGAGGAAGAAGACGACGAGGAAGACGAAGACGAAGATGACGCCGA
>CAYQBU010000157.1:0-9340 GCA_964415785.1 uncultured Bradymonadales bacterium | reverse complement strand
ACCAGCAGTATTTGTCGGCGGGCGGTGGGATCATCGAGCCCTACGAGGGTCGATTCCAAGATATCGAACTCAGTGGAGGTCACGAGGGGTGGTCACACGACGGTACCGGGATATCGGTGCAGCCCTCTTTTCGGGCGACGCTTCCCACGAGCTCGTCGTCGAGAGCTCAGACCCGAATTCTGGGAACCGGGGCGGGGCTCGGAATATCAAGAACATTTCTCGATGAGTTTATGCTCTCCTACAGCTTGTCGGGGTCGAGGAGTTTTCACCGCTATACGTCACCGGTGATGGATATCGATGAGATTGGGGAAGACAATGCGCTGTTCCGAACTGATGGCACGGAGTCTATCGACCCGACGCGATTTGCGGTGGCAGGGATCAACACCAAGTGGGGGTTGAGTCAGAGCTTGTCGGCGGGGTTGATGTTGTCGTCGAGGGTGATGGCGATGGTCAATTGGTCGCTTTCGACGAGTTGGAGCTATGATGTGGTGGATACGGATGAGTTCTCGTCGGAACACGAATGCGAGGGCGGTCGGTGCTCGAGCCAGAGCTCGATGGGAATGTTGATGGTCAACTACATCATCAATGAAAATATGGGCCTTAATATTGGTCTGAGTACCGCTCAAGGAGCGCGGACGTCGGATAATAAGAGCCGGGCGTTCCCGTTCTATAATTTCACGTCGCCAGCCTCGAACCGCACCAATCTGAGTGTGGGTCTGATGGGTTCGTATTGAATTGAGGTGGGGGGCGACAGGGGAAAGCGAGAAATTCTAGCGCGCAATTTCAAGGGGAAATGAGGTGTCTCGCGGGGCGGGGCGTGCCTCGTAAGAGGGGCGCTGGATGTTGAATAGATAGTCGCGCCAGTGGTCTCGGAGGTGGCTGAAGTGGTCGCCACCCCACTGGCGCTCAAGGCGCGACCAGTGGTTGTCGAGGTGGTCTTTGAACCACTGGGGATGATCTTCGATATAAGAGAGGAGGGCCTGGGCGATCGGGTAGTAGGACCAGTGCCAGGGTTCTTCCATGTGGGAGAAGCCGTTGCGGGATTGGCCGTCGTAGGTCTGGAAGAGGCCGCGGTCCAGGGCGTGGGCGTCGAGCCACTGCCAGTCGGCGTGAAAGGCGCCGCCCTCGTGGTAGACCCAGGGGGTGAGCAGCCGAAAGATGTCGATGTCGGTGCCCCAGTGGTGGCGCGAGAGTCCGGGGCCGGCGGAGGCCTGGAGGATTTCGCGTTGGCGCTGGTCAGCGTCGAGTTGGTGGTGCCAACATCGCTGATGCTGTTCATCGTCGGGTTGCCATCCGTGGTGGACGGGGAGATCGCAGCGTTCGGCGCTGTAGGCGGTGATGCGAAGGAAGGGGCGGCCGGTGAATTGGAATTTACGGCGCCAGATGTGGGTCTGAGAGTGAAAGGGGCGGTGGTGGGAGCGGGTGAAGTGATCGATGACGCGGCGTTTCCAGGCCGGCTCGTCGAGGGCGGTCCGGGCGAGATCGGTGGGGCCGTCGAAATGCCCGGAGAAGAGCCGGTCGTAATCGGGGAAGAGGCGAATGGAGGAGTCGGAGTGGGCGACGTGGTCGAGCAGGTCGCCGATGAGGCAGTGGAGCTGGTCTGTCGATTCTTGTTTGACCAATGAGGGAGGTTCGTCGAGGCCGATGAGCCAGCGCGAGAGGGCGCGCGGGTCGTGGAGGGCGATGAGTTCGATGGCTTCGCGCCAGCGCTGGCGGCGCTCGCGCAGATAGGAGCGGTCCGAAAAGTCAGCGCAGGTGGGGCGATCGTGGAGGTCGAGGGCCTCGAAGAGCTGGTCGGGGCTCCACTGGTGTCGGGAGGCCTCTTCGAGGAGGAGTTCCGTGCGATCGGCGGGGGGGTCGCCCGAGGCGGGAGCGGCGATAAGCAAGCTCAACAGGAGTAAGCCGGCGGCCCAGATGGGTGGGTAGTACGGTAGAGACACGGTGGAAAGACCGAGGGGGAAAAAGAAAAAGCGCACCCCCGGGGTATATCACGGGGGTGCGCGGGATGTCGAATATGGGAGGGGCTCAGCGACCGTTGGTGGCGTGCTCGTCGGGCATGGAGACGTTGATCGCCTTGGGGTATTTTTTGCCGTCGTTGCCACCGTATTGGAAGGCGACGGGGATGACCTCGCCGGGGACGTAAGCCGGGAGGCGAGCGCGCAGATCGTCGTCGACGACATTGGCGATATGGAAGAAGAATTTGCGCTCTTCGTCGGTCTGGATAAAGCCAAAGCCCTTGTCCGTAAAATAGGCGATGACGCGACCGTGGAGGTCCTCGCCGATCTCGAGGTCTTCGTCAAAGGACATGCGCTCGAGGCGTTCGATATTTTCCTCGAGGTCAAAGAAGTTAAAGGAACAATCTTCTTTGATGCGGATGCCCGTGGATTTGATCTGGGAGTAGCGCCGGTCAAAGAGAAAGGAAAGGCAGGCGCCAAAGGCGACCAGAAGGCCACCGGCGTGCAGGGAGGTGTCGACCAATTCGATGTAGATCGATTTGAGGACGATGCCGCGCTGAGCGGCCTGGAGAAAGGTTTTTTGCCGTTCGCGATCATCGACCTGGTCGGTGACGTGGACGCCGAGATTGACGTGGGCGTGGACGTCTTGAAAGCGTGTGACCGTAAAGTCGAGGAGGTAGCGCTCGGCAAAATTGGGGTCGATCTCCAACTCGGCGCCAGCCTCTTCGAAGTAGTCGTACAGTTGTTGGGTCAATTGCTGGTGCGAATCGTCGCGGGAGAGTTGGTTAGTCACTTCATCTCCGATGGTCATAGTATCACCTCACAGCATCGTGGCATCGCCGGAGCGCCCGGCCGTCCCCCGATGGGCCAGATCGGAACGAAAGCTCCAGAGGGTGCGAAGGCCGACGTGGAGCAATAGTCCGGGTTGCCCAGTGGGGTTTATCAAGGACAAGGCCCGACAACACCCGTCAAGGGGAGGGGACCGCTCCATGCTGGCCGTGTGAGTATAAAAAGCTAAGCATGAAAAGCGCCTCGCCAAGTCATTTAACCCGGATGATTCAGGACTCGCCTACTGCGGCTCATCAGAGCTCAGATGCCGGTATCTCACTCCGCGACGATGCTGCGCATCGCCGGTGGGGCTTTTCAATGCCCGGAATCGGGTGCGATTTGGGCCTCTGAGCGTTGATTTTGCCTCGTTAAGACGTCTTCATGAATCATCCGGCTTAAGGGTCAAGGGAAGCGTCGGCCACCCATTCAAGCTTATAAGCGATGGAAGGCGAACAACATTCCCGAGGAGATGAGAAAAGGAGATGAAGTCAGGGCTTTGACAGGGCGAGGAGAGGGCTCTACATCAAGAGGGATCGGGGAGCCGTGAAATAAAAGCGAGGACTGTGGTTTTTTGAAAGCCACAGCTCTCGGGCAGGGAGCGCAGCAATAAGGAGAGATGATGACGCCACATGAAAAGGATGGACAGGCCGCGTGGGAGGGGCTGAGCGATGAGGAGATCCGGATGGCCGAAGATCATCGGGCGTTCGTGCGCGAGGTCGATAGCGCTATCGGCAAGGCCTATGGCAGCGGAGGAGGGTTGGTGGTGGCGCTGCTGTTGATGTGCATGGCCGGCGGGTGGTGGATGGGGGTGTGGAGCGAAGCCTGGATGTGGACGGCGACGGTGACGGTGGTGCTGGGGGCGATTTACGGGGTTCGTCGCTGGATCTATGGGCGCCGAGAGAAGTGGCACCAAAAGGTGGAGGCCTATTGCGAGGCCAACCAATTGGAGTCCCAGGTACTGGCCGCCTATTTTGATGGGCAACAGTTGTATCCGTTTTTTGCCACGCTCTACGAGCCGAGCGCGCGGGAGCGACTGGAAGCAGAGGCGAATCAAGCGGGAGCGAAGTGATGATGGAGTGGATAGAATACGTGGGCATGATGTTGATCCCCATCGCCCTGGCCTCGGTGGTGGGATTGGGATTGTTTGTGGCGCGCTGGCTGGCTCACCGACACAGTCGGGTGGTGCCCAAGGGGTTGTATAAAGGGGTGATGGAATCGGTGCGTGAGGGGCGCTATGAGGCGGCGGAGGGACAATGCGAGGGCGACGACTCGGCGCTGGCGAAAGTATTGGCCGAGGGGCTTCGATTTCGCCAGGGGCCGCGGGCCGCAATCCGCAAGGCGATGGAGGACGTGGGGCGGCGTCAGATGCAGCGATTGGAGCGTTACGTAGGGGCGGTGGGGGCGCTGGCGTCGGTGACACCATTGATGGGATTGTTGGGCACGGTGCTGGGGATGATCGCCGTATTTCAAGGCGTGGTGGATGAAGCGGGAGCCCAGGGAGGGGTTGTGGACCCGACGGCTCTGGCGGGTGGGATCTGGGAGGCACTGGTGACGACGGCGGCGGGGCTGGGGGTGGCGATCCCGCTATACCTTGGCTATCGCTATCTCCTGGGACGCCTGGACAATCTGGCGGTGGATATGGAGGAGGCGTCCAGCGATCTGCTCGATGAGTTGGCGCCGCCGCCCACGTCGGCGAGCGCTGCCGATGGCGAGGTGGAGGGGTGAATTTTCGCGGCCAGGGAAATCAGCGAGGGAGGGTGGAGGCGACGCTGGAGCTGACGCCGTTGATCGATGTGATCTTCTTGCTGTTGATCTTCTTTGTGATGACGACGACGCCGGCGATGAGCACGGTGGAGCGCCTGGATCTGGATTTGCCGGGCGCCGAGAGTGGGGAGAGCGATGAACAGCTGGAGGAAACCCTGAGGGTGGTGATGAGGGTCTATCCCGATGGGCGGGTGGAGGTCCGCGAGGGAGAAGAGGACGAGGGCGAGGAGATCGAGGAGCCCGGGGCCTATCTGGAGGCGTTGCAAGAGCGGGCGCCGGGGTCGGCGATCTGGATTCAAGGGGATGTGGAGGCGAGCCATGGGGCGGTGATCGACATTCTGGATCAGGCCCGGCACGTGGGCTTTGAGCGGGTGCACATGGCGGTGAGGCCATCGGGATCGGGAGGTTGAAATCTTTGCGGCTCCGCGCCGGGCTGATAGGGTAGGGCAGGAGTCCACCCCGTGGAGTAGCGCCATTGAAGAGAAGACGACCATGCGACTGACCATTTTATTGAGCTTTGTGGCGGTGGTTTGTGGGATGGTCTATTTCGTCTTTTCCCATCCCGACCGGGATCGACTGGATCGACTGGAAGCGGAGTTGGGGACATTGGAGTCGCAAAACGAGGAGTTGGCGGAGCGCAACGCGACGTTGGAGCGCCAGATTCTGGCGCTTCGCGACGATCCGCGTCTGGCAGAGCGCCGGGCCCGTCACGGGGCAGGGATGGCACGGCCCGATGAGGTGATTTTTCAATTTCAGAGGGAAGAAGAGGCGCAAGCTATTCGGGTGCGGTTGCGGGTGGACACGGATCGCCTGGAGTTGGCGGGCGAGGAGATCGGGCTCGAGGAGTTGGAGGAACGCCTGACGGCGCTGGAGCATCAACTGGAGGACCCGGTGTTGGTGGTGCAGGTCGACGAGGAGGTGGGCCCCATCGAGCGGCAGCGGGTGGTCGATATTGTGGAGCAAAGCCCGCTGAACCCGGCGCGGTGGGAGGACGAGGGCTAGAAGTGAAGAGACGGCCAGGCACGGCAGCGGAATTGATCAAGGCAAGGATGCCGAGATGAAAAAGCAGAGCACGGCGCGACGAGATCGAAGGGTGAAGGGAAAGAAGGCCTGCCAGGTGGCGGTGGTGGCGTTGATGGTGGCCTATGCCTTCGGCCTGGTGGGGGTGATGGCGGTCAGTCCCTGGATCAACGGAGTGGCGTTGGTGGCGGCGCTGACCTGCGGTGGATGGGTCTGGTGGGGGCGACGCGAGCAGGAAACGCGGGCCACGACGTGGGTGGAGGGACTGGCGTTGGTGGTGGCGGCGTTGATGGTGGCGCGCTGGCTCGGTGGGGCGGGCTACGAGGGGTTTGCGCTGGTGATCGTGGCGCTGGGGTGGGCGGTGAGCACGGCCAAGGCGCGCACGGCGTTGGGGGTGGTGGGGGCGACGTTGATTGTGGAGATGGTCAGTCATGGGTTGGGGACGGCGGTGGCGACGCAGCCGGGGATCGATCCCGTCGGTGGATGGGAGGATGTGGCCTGGGGGCTGGTGGCCCTTCGGATGGGGGTGATGGTGGGGGCGACGGGCTTGTTGTGGCAGTTGGTGGGGCGGCGCGAGGAGCGATGGAGAAACCAGCAGGGTCGACAGGTGGAAGAGGAGCGGCGGCGTCTGCTGGAGGAGGCGAGGCGATTTCGACTGATCCACGCCGGACGAAGTGAGAGCCCCATGGATCGCCAGGCGGCCCAGGAGCTGATCGTTCGCGACGCGGTGGACGCGGTTCACCACAGCATTTACGTGACCCTGGAGTTGATCCACGCCGGCCTGCGGGCCCATACGGTGATCCTTTTGTGGTACGATCTGAGAAACGAGTCGCTGCACATCAAGGAATTGGTCAGCGATAGCGATGATGTCGTGGAGTCGACGCTGGATCCGGCAGGTGGGGTGATCGGGGGGATCACGCGCCAGCGCGAGACGATCGCCCTATCGGATCTGCGCAGTGACTTTCGCGGACTGGCCTACTACCGGGGAAGTCAAGAGGTGACGGAGTTTATGGGAGCGCCGGTCATCGAGCAGGGGCATCTGCGGGGGGTCCTATGCGTCGATCGCGGAGAGGGGGAGGCCTTCGATGAACGGGAGCAGCGGATCCTGGAGGAGGCGGCAGATTATGTGATGCGGGCCGTGGAACACGAGCGCATGGTGGCCTCCATCGAGCGGACGCGCTTTGAAGTGGGGCGGTTCTATGAGGCGAGTCGACGGCTCAACGGGGTGTTGACGCCCGCCGAGGTTCACGAGGTGGCGCTGGAGAGTGTCGATGAGATCGCGGGCTACGACTTTGCGGCGTTGACGCGCTACAACCGGGAGGACGGGGTCCATGAGGTGCTGGAGGTTCGCGGCGAAGGGGTCAAGAGCGACGAGGAATGGGAGGGACTGCGTTTTGAAGACAATCAAGGTCTGGTGTCGATGGTGGTGGCCAACCGCCATTTTCTGCCAGTGGGGGGGCGACTGAGGCAAGGGCAGGGCCCGGTGTTGACCAAGGGACAGGATTTCTCGGCGCTAAAGAGTCTGATGGTGATGCCCCTGATCGCCCAGGATCGCCCCGTGGGTACGCTGATCGTGGGTCATGAAGAGCCCGATGCCCTGGGCAAGGAGCGGCGTGAGATGCTGGAAGTGGTAAGCAACCAGGTGGCGGTGACGATGGAGAACGCCCATCTATACGCCCGGATGGAGGAAATGGCGAAATACGATGCCCTGACGGGACTGGCGAATCGGCGAAGTTTTGAGGAGAAGTTGCAGGAGGCGATGGCCAGGCATAAGCGAGCGGGCCGAAGCTTTGGGCTGGTGCTCACCGATATCGACCACTTCAAGTCCGTCAACGACACCTATGGGCATCCGGTGGGCGATGAGGTGTTGAGGCATGTGGGCAAGACGTTGACCGAGGAGCTCAGAGAGGTCGATGTGCCGGCGCGCTACGGGGGAGAGGAGTTCGTGATCATCTTGGAGGATACGGATCTGGAGGGCACCCGCCAGGTGGCGGACCGGGTGCGCGAAGCGATCGGGGCGTTGACCTTTCAGACGGAGTTGGGCGAGTTGCAATGCACGATATCGATGGGGATCGCCATGGGGCCATGGGATTCGGAGGAACCCCATGAGTTGGTCGATCTCGCCGATCAGGCGCTGTACTTTTCCAAGGAGAACGGTCGCAACCGAGTCTCGGTTTATCGCGAGGTGATCCCGGACGCCGCATAGCGCGGCCCAGCGAATGAGGCGAGAGCGGTTGGGAAATATTGGAGGCGTTCGGTGGTTCATGTTAATTGAGGGCCACGCACGCCTCGTTAAGATACCTCAAGCGCCAGAGGATCCATGAAAAATTTTGTGCTGGATACGAATGTCCTCCTTCACGACCCGCGGGCTATTTTCGGGTTTCAGGACAATCGGGTGATCATTCCGATCTATGTGATCGAAGAGGTAGATACCTTTAAGCGAGAAATGTCGGAGTTGGGCCGCAATGCCCGCGAGATCAGCCGCATATTGGACGATTACCGAAATCGGGGCAGCCTCCGCGACGGAGTCCCCCTCGAGGGAGGCGGGCTATTGAAGGTGTCATTTGCCACGGGCGATGATGCCTCCCGCTTTTTGCATTCCGACAAAAAAGACAACTTAATCTTGAGTGCGGCGTTGGACGTCAAGCGCCACGAGCCAAATATTCCGTGCACCTTGATCACCAAGGATGTGAATCTGCGGGTGCGCGCCGACGTACTGGGCCTGGACGCCCAAAATTATGAGGAGCGGGACCTCACCTCCATCCAAGAGCTCTACCCCGGGGCCTCGGAGTTTCGGGTCCCCAAGGCCTGGATCGATGAGGTGCATCGCGATGAAGGGTTGACGATCGATGCGGCGGCGTTGGCCGGTCGCCGTACAGAGGCTCAGGAGGGGCGAGGGGCGCGGTTTTATCCCCATGAGTTCGCCTGGTTAAGGGCGGAGGATGGAAAGCAAAATACGCTGGCCCGGATGATGCCCGATGGAGAGGAGGTGGTCGTGCGGGGGCTCCAAGATCCCCATCGGGAGACCTGGGGGATATCGGCGAGAAATAAAGAGCAGGCCTTCGCCCTGGAGGCGCTACTGGATGACTCCATCGATCTGGTGACGCTGATAGGAAAGGCGGGGACGGGCAAGACCCTGCTGGCGATCGCGGCGGGGTTGCAGAAGGTCACCGAAGAGCAGCGCCATCACAAGTTGGTGGTCAGTCGACCGGTTTTTCCGATGGGCCGCGATCTGGGGTATCTGCCGGGGACGGTGGAGGAGAAGCTCGATCCCTGGATGCGGCCGATCTTCGACAATGTGGAGTATTTGATGGGGATCAGTCACGCCGATCGACGGGCGGGGCAGGGGGCCGACGAGTTGAGGTCGATGGGGATCATCGAAATCGAGCCCTTGACCTATATTCGGGGCCGCTCGCTTCCGCACCTATTTATGATCGTCGACGAGGCGCAAAACCTGACGCCCCACGAGGTCAAGACGATCATGACGCGGGCCGGCGAGGGGACCAAGATCGTGCTCACCGGCGATCCCTACCAGATCGATAATCCCTACGTGGATAGCGAATCCAATGGGTTGACCTATGTGGTCAACCGCTTCAAGGAGCAGGACGTGTCGGCGACGGTGACCCTCTTCGAAGGGGAGCGTTCGCGGCTGGCAGAAATGTCGGCGAACCTGTTGTAGAGCAAAAGTAGGGAAGGACACAAAAAAGCCCCGGCGATGTGAATCGCCGGGGCTTTTTTTGTGGGTGTTTAGCGATCAGTCGATTTCACCGTAC
>CAYQBU010000156.1:0-9359 GCA_964415785.1 uncultured Bradymonadales bacterium | reverse complement strand
CCAGATCGGCTCCCGTTGGCGACGCCCGATTTCCTCTACGATCACCGACCACCGGCCCCGCTCTCGAAGCCACTCTCCAATATACTCAGCGACCTTCTGTGTCTGGCCATCACTGGTGTGATAATAGATCCCGATCTCTTCACCCATCGCGCCTCCGTTGCCTCTTCAAGCCTTGCCCGGCCCCTTCATCGCTGCATCTCCCCTCAAAACTACGCGCCCCCCGGCGATCACCAAATCCGATTGACCCTCGACGCTTGGCCATTACTTTTGCCATCGGGTCACCGGCCTTGCAGACAGAAGTCTTTGAATTGTCCCCCCTTGAATGCATTGGAAGTATCTATGAGTTCCACACGCCGCGCCGATCGCCCCTTTGACCTCGTCCTCTGGGGAGCCACGGGTTTTACGGGCCAATTGGTGGCCCAATACCTCCACTCCCACCGCCGTGCGGACTCATTTCGCTGGGCCATCGCCGGGCGAAATCGCGACAAGCTCCTGGGGCTTCGCCAGGAACTCGGCGCCACCGCCGACGAACTCCCCATCCTTGTCGGCGATAGCCTCGACGCCCAAAGCCTTGAGGATATGGCCGCCCAGACCCGCGTGGTCTGCAGCACCGTTGGTCCCTACGCCCGCTACGGTTCTCCCCTGGTCGCCGCCTGCATCGAACAAGGTAGCGACTATTGCGATCTTACCGGCGAGGTCCATTGGGTCCGCGAAATGATCGATGAGCACCACCACGCCGCCCGCGAGGCCCAGGTCCGAATCGTTCATTGCTGTGGCTTCGATTCCATCCCCAGTGACCTGGGCACCGCCTACCTTCAATCGCTGGCCATGGAGCGCTTTGGCGAGCCCTTCTCCGAAATCCGCATGCTTGTGTGGAAGGTCAAGGGAGGCATCTCCGGCGGCACCGCCGCGTCCATGGCTGACCTCGTCGAAAAAGCAGCTCGCGACAAGTCGATCCGGCGTATCCTCGCCGATCCCTATAGCCTCGCCCCCGAAGGCCAGCGATCGGGCCCTGACTCCTCCTCCCAACACACCCCGCGTCGAGAGGGCGATATCGGCACCTGGAGCGCTCCCTTTATCATGGCCGCCGTCAACGAAAAGATTGTCCGCCGCTCCAACGCCCTTTTGGATTACCCCTATGGCTCTGACTTTCAATACCGCGAGGCCACCCGCGTGGGCCCCGGATTGCCCGGAGCCCTTCGCGCCGGACTGATGTCGGCCGGAATCGGTGCCTTCAGTGCTGCCATGGCCCTTTCGCCCACCCGTTCGCTACTCAAGCGCTTCCTGCTTCCCGATCCCGGAGAGGGTCCGGACAAGGAGGCCATCGACGCCGGCTACTTCACCCTTCGCTTCGTAGGAACGCACCGCTCATCTTCTTCATCTCCCCTGATGGTCGACGTCAGCGCCGACGCCGATCCCGGCTACGGCGCCACCTCCATGATGCTCGGCGAATCCGCCCTATCACTGGCCCTTGACGATCCCTCAGACCAGGCGCCCCATCTCCACCGCGGTGGCGTCCTGACCCCCGCCTCCGCCCTAGGCTCCATGCTCATCGAGCGACTCCAACAGGCGGGCATGAGCTTTCAGCTCGTCGATGAATCCGTGCTGTGAACCTCGTCGTCCTCAAACCCCAGAGCCTCTAATAGCTCCGCCCATCGACTGGGCTTGAGAAGATAATAGGCCTCGTGCTCGCACTCCTCGATCTCCTCTTCTGGCCACTGCCGATCACTGGCGTCGACGCCAATGGTCATCCGCCCATAGTCGGGAAACTCCAAACTCAGCACAGGGCTGCTGGATCGGCCGCGCGGCGAGCGCACCACGTAGTTGCGTCGCTCGATGCCCAACGCCTGGCGACCGGCCTTGTCAAAGACCTTTTTGCCCTTGCGATCGCTTACGGCAATACTGTCGCCGTCAATCCACAACCGGCGCTCCAACCACCGAAGCACCCATTGGGCGGCGCCAAAGGCCACCACCAACACGCCGAACACTCCTCCGATCAAGATCAACCCCAGCAATAATTGGTGATCCGCCACCCAATCGCGGGGCATGTCCATCAGCCCGATGGCCAGCGCCGGCCCCGTGACCACCACGCAACCGATCATCGCCAGTGGTGGAAGCCAAACATCGAGGCCCCCTTTTCTCTCCAGATGCCAATCTTGTCCTGCCCTCTTCTTCGTCGCGCTCATATCTATCGCCTACATCTCGAATCGTTCTCGCAACTCGCGTTTTAAGACCTTGCCGGTGGGATTTCTCGGAAGCTCCTCCACCCTCTCCCATCGCCGGGGCACCTTGTAGTCCGTCAACCGCTCCTTTGCATAGTCCACCAACCCCTGTTCATCGATCCCCTCTCCCTCTTCGACCACCACCACCGCCACCAATGCTTCGCCCCAGGCCTCGTCATCCACCCCGATGACGGCGATCTCGCGCACCGCCGGATGCTCCATCAGCACATTTTCGATCTCAGCCGGATAGATATTGACCCCGCCGCTGATCACCATGTCCCGCACCCGCCCCGCCAGATAGAGATAACCCTCTTCATCGACGTAGCCCAGGTCATCGACGGTCATCCACCCGCCGCGTCGAATCTCCTCTGTGGCCTCTTCATTCTTGAGATACCCCCCCATCAGATGGTGGTTTCGAACGTAGATCGTTCCCACCTCGCCGGTGTCCATCTCCTGGCCGTCTTCATCGAGAATGCGCACCTCCTGACCGGCCAGGGGCCGACCTACACTTCCCGGGCGCTCCTTCATCTCCTGACCATTGATCACGGTGATCCAACCGATCTCGGTGGCCCCATAAAAGTCATGGATCACCTCCGCCCCAAATCGCTCCACCGCTCGCCTTCGCAATGCTTCCGGAAAGGGCGCCGCCCCACACAGGATGCCCCGTAGCGACGGCACCCCGTAGCGCTCGTGAAGCCCATCGCCGAGCTCCAGGATCTTGCGCAGCATCGTGGGCACCAAAAAGATCGTGTTGATGGCCTCGTCGTGCATCTGCGCAAGCGTCGACTCTGCGTCAAATTCCTCCGCCAGATATAGCGTCGATCCCAGCGCCGTCTCCATCAGCGAAAAGATCTGTCCGCCGCTGTGATATATGGGGCTGACCACCAGATGGCGCTCCCCCATCTTCAGCGGTAGGCGCTCCAAGATCTGGGCGAATTCCACCACTCCATAGGCCGCCATGTCTCGAACCGCCCCCTTGGGCCGGCCCGTGGTCCCCGAGGTATAGACAATATTCTCGCTCTGGCGACGGCCTCCTCGTCTCAGCCCCATGCGGCGGCTGCCCTGGGCGATCACCTCGTCGTAGGGCCGACCCTCGACGCCCTCGCCAACGGCGATCACCGCCTCCAACTCCAGGGGCCGAAGAGCGCTGTCCACCGATTGATCGGCCACCACCACGCCCGCTCCACTGTGCTCGATCTGATACTTCAACTCTTCGGAGGTCTGTCTCCAGCTGGCGTGAATGGTCCCCACGCCCAGTCGCGCCGCCGCCATCCAGGCCACCAGGTATTCGGCGCGATTTTTCATGGCCACCATCAGCGGCCTCCCCGGCCCCACCTGATAATGCTGCACCAATCCCGTCGCCAGGCGATTGATCTCTTCATTGAGCTCCTGGAAGCTCACCTCTCGTCGACCATCGACGACGGCGAGCCGATCGGGAATCAGCTTTGCCCAGATCGCATGGATCGTCTTCAGGTCCACGCCGCGCCGGACCATCACCTCCAGCGCCGAAGGAAGCCCGGACCAATCCATCTGGAGCGCCTCTTCCATGGCGCCTATCTCGGCGCCCACCTTAAGCATGCGACTCAATTCTTCTCTTCGCCCGAAATGCATTGCGCTCCTTTCCATCGACCCTGTTGATCGTCCCCAAACGCCTCGCCATCCGCCGTCAGCGCTCAACCCGGGTTAACCCGAGATGTGTACTGCACCGTCGTGAATCTCGATGTCGGCTTGCTCCCTGAGCTCCTCCACCAACTCCATCGCAGTCTGCTCCATACCCTGGGCTTCCAGCATCGCCATCAAGTCCTCTTTGACCTCATCGAAAGACATCGTCGCCTCTTCCACTCGATCTTCGGCACGGATGATATGCCAGCCCAGATTTGAGCGCACGGGCTCCGAAATCGCCCCGATCTCAAGCTGAAAAGCCACCTCCGTAAACTCCGGCATCAACTGATCCTCCGTAATATAGCCCAACTCTCCACCCTGCTGTGAACTGGGGCAATCGGAGTGCTCCGCCGCCAGAGCCGGAAAGCGATCGCCATCGCTGACCAACTCCGCGCGCAGCCCCTCTGCCTTTTCGAGCATCTCGTCTTCGTTGCTCTGCCCTTCTTCGTGGTCATCGACGTTGAGGAGAATGTGGCGCACCTGCGTGGCGTGCTGCTGCTGAAACTGAGCTCGGTTCTGTTCGTAGTAGGAGCGCGCCTGCTCCTCGGTCACCGGGCCGTCTCCCCGTTCGGCGAGCAACCGCTCTGCCGCCATCTCCTGGGCCGCCTGCTCGCGGATCATCTCCCTTTCGATGCCCTGTTCCCCCATCATCGCCTCCAACTGCTGGCGATCTCCACCCATTTGCTGGGCCATGGCCGTCAGGTATTGCTCCACCGCCTCATCGACCTCCTCGTCGCTGATCTCGATGCCCTGACGCTCGATCTCCTGATCGACGAGGTAGGCCGCCACCAGCCCCTCGACGAGCATCTCCTTCATCTGGGGTAACTGCTGGCGCTGAGCCTCAATGGCTTCCGCCGGCAGCGCCCCCAGTTGAAGCTCCACAATGGCATTGAAATCATCGGCTGTGATCGACTCCCCACCGATGGTGGCCACCGTTCCCGTGGCGTAGATCGGGAGATCCGACGGATCGATCTCTTGGCCCTGCGCTTCGGCCTGCTCCTCGCCTTCTCCCTCTTCTCCGTCGTCCTCTGCCTCCGCTTCGTCGTCCTCTTCTTCTTCCTCACTCTCTTCTTCGCTTTCGCTCTCCTCTCCCTCTTCTTCGTCCTCCTCCGAGGTCTCTTCAGCGCTGCTCTCTTCCCCGTCCTCCTCTTCCTCCTCCGAGGTCGCTTCTTCGCCGCTCTCCTCAACCGTCTCTTCGATCTCTGACGGATCGTCATCGCAGCCCGCCACCCCTATCGCCAACGCCAAGCCGAGCAGAGCCACCATCAAGGTCTTTCGATAATTCACCACACTTCTCCTCAGCGCTAACTTGGGTTTCACTCTTCGGAATCCAACACGGATTATTGATAAGCCGTCGTAACGAGGCGCCATCATGGTTACCACTGCACCGCCAGCTTTCAAGATCCGCGCGCTAACTGACGCTCCGATCGGCCATTGATTCCGCTGCCTCAATCCGTCACCTTAAAATGATGCTGGAGCCCACGACGCTCCATCGCCTGACCACCGTCGTCTCTACCGAGTCATCCCCTATGCGCATCCAAGCTTCTGTATTGCTCCTCGCCCTGATGGCCCCCCTGTGCCTTTTGCCCGCTAGCGCGACGGCCGATTCCTCCACCGAGGAGCACTTCGACGATGCCCGCTCCCTCTACATGGCAGGCCACTGGGACGGAGCCCACGAGGCCTTCGAAGTTGTCTACGAGCGCACCGAGGCCGACACCCGCGTTCGCGCCGCCGCCGCTCTGGAGTGGGCCACGCTCCTCTGGGAACAGGGCAATTATCCCCAGGCGCGGCGCCTGGTCGACGAGGCCTTCGACATCGCCCGCGACCTCGATCTCGACGAGGCCACCGGCGAACTCCTCGTCGCCCGCGGCCACATCAAAGCCAGCATGGGCGAGTTGGAGGCCGCCGAGAGCACCCTCGATATCTGCATCCAACTGACCTCCGAGCTCGGCGACGACACCCACCAGGCCCTTTGCCGCATGAACCGTCGAATGGTCCGCCAACTTCAGGGCAAAGACCCCGGCTCCGAGGAGCAATTCGAGACCGATCTCCAACTGCTCGGTGACGCCGACAGCGATCACTCCATCGCCACCTCTCTGTCCAAGACCTCCGAGCTCTATCGCGACAACCGCGAGTTCGACCAGGCCGAAGACCTGCTCAATCAAGCCGAAGAGATCTACCAGCGCCTGGGCCATGTCCCCGCGCTCACGCGAACCCGACTTCGCCAGGCCCAGCTGATGCACCAGCAACACCGCTTCGACGAGGCCCGTCCCCTCATCGATGGCCTACTGAGCTCCTTTGAGGATATGCGCAACCGCCCCATGATCGTGCACACCCGGGCCCTGATGGCCGAAGACTCCATCCAGCAGGGCGAGGCCGCCGAGGGCATCGAGCACTATCGCCAGGCCCTTCGCCTCGCCGAAGAGATCGACAACCCCCAGCTCAGCG
This sequence comes from uncultured Bradymonadales bacterium, assembly GCA_964415785.1. Classification (GTDB taxonomy): domain Bacteria; phylum Myxococcota_A; class Bradymonadia; order Bradymonadales; family Bradymonadaceae; genus SLJM01. The sequence goes on along the minus strand of CAYQBU010000156.1, from coordinate 3,027 downwards.
GGCGCGTCCACCTCGCCCTCTGTGAGATCAACTTCGCCGACTCCCCGGACCACTGCCAGGCCGCCACCGACACCTTTGATGACTCCGGCATGGCGCTGCTCGACATCCGAGCTCGCAGCGCCCTGGCCCGCACCCTTCAATCCCGGGGCGACCTCGAGGATGCTCAACAGACCTACCGCGACGCCATCGACCGGCTGACCTCCACCGTCGACGTCGACGACAGCGGCTACGCCACCACCCACACCCTACAACTGGCCAACCTCTGTCAGGTGGAGGCCAATCTGCGCGACGACGAGGCCCTGTCCACCTGTCGCTCCGCCCTCAGCGGCTTCGATGACTTCGACGGCGATCAGCTCCAGCGCCATGAGCGCCTGCGCGCCGCCACCGTCCACGCCGCCGGCCGCGCCGCCAATCAAGCCGGCGAGGGCTCCGCGGCCCTCGATCTGCTTCGCGAAGCCATCGAGCGCTACGACGCCATCGACGCCACCGTCGACCCCGTCCTCATGGCCGATATCCTCCTTCGTACCGGAGTTCTGGAAGCCCAGCGAAGCCCCGGCAACGCCACTTCCACCTTCCAGCGGGCCCTGCAACTGGTCCATGACCTCGACGCCGACGAACACCCTCGAGCTCCCGACCTGGTGATCTCGCTTCGAACCCAGATGGCCCAGCACCAGCTCGCCCAGGACGACGACGAAGAGGCTCGACAGACCCTCGAAGAGCTCATCGCCGACGCCGATAGCGCCAACGACCACCGCCAGGGCGCCTGGGCTCGACGGGCCAAAGCCAACCTCGCCCTCCAGGACGACCGCCGCTCCGAAGCCATCGAGCTCCTGGAGCAAGCCGTCGACCTCGCCGAACGCGCCGGCGACGACGACCTGGCCACAAGCCTTAACAACACCCTCAACGACCTTCGCTGAGCGCCGCTTCCCACCTCTCATCGACCTCTTCCAAAGTCCTGAACAGCTCTGGCGAAGTCCGACATATTTTGAGTGTGCCTCCAATTCTGATAGGGTCGGCGGTGGAAGTTTCCAACCGATAGGATTCACCCTGACATCCGTGGCGAGGTACCCATGACGCGACTCCTCTGCGCTTTATCCATCTGCTCTCTCTCCCTGTTCGCCTTTGCCTGTTCCGGCAGCGACGTCGATCCCCAGATCGATCTCTTTGACACGCCCGGGGAGGCCGATAGCGACCCGGAGGCCGAAGACGATATGGACCGCGTCATCATCGACCCCGATGATTTTGACCTTCAGTACCGCTTTGAATGCGAACCCCTGAACTGCCAGACCGAGTGCCGCCTCGGCGGGTCCGGTGACTGGTTTGACTGCGACTCCCCCTTCTCCCTCGATCACAACGGCCTCAGCTTCGAAGACGAGGACACCGCCGACTTCTTCGTCCAAGAGGGCGTCCTTCGCTTTGAAGTCCGCGCCTGGGAGGGCGAAAGCGACAAGACCTCGCCGGATTCTCACGACCTCCTGGTGCTCTACGACTTTCCCTTTGGACTCGACGACGTGGGCGAATACGTCCCCGACTCCGCCGACTCGCCCTACGCCTTCCCCGGCGAGTTTAGCGCCACCTGCGACCGCGACTATGGCGACTACAATCCCGACGACTGCGAGCTCACCTGTCAGTGGGAGGCCGAGGATCTGGACGCTCCCATCGACGTGGACTGCCCCCACGACGAGCCCTTCGACATCGAATTTCCCGACGAAAGCCTCGACCACGCCTACCTCACCATGGAGGCCTGCGTCGACAACTTCGGCGGAAGCCAGGGCCAGGAGTATTGCCAGGGTCCCCAGACTTACCTCTTCTTTCCCGACCCCCTGACCTGGGAGCAGGTCAGCGCCGGTGCCGAGCACGCCTGCGGACTCCTGGAAGACGATAGCCTCTGGTGCTGGGGCTCCAACAACGCCGGTCAGGTCGGCATCGGCAGCAGCGATCCTCGCATCATCACCGCTACCGAGGTCACCTCCTCGGTGGCCTCCGGAAACTGGATGGCCGTCGCCGCTGGCGGCGACCACACCTGCGCTCTCGACGACGACGGCGCCCTCTATTGCTGGGGCGAATCCGATCAGGGCCAATTGGGCGTCGATCCCGACGCCAGTGATACCCCCACCCTGGTCGACGACGGCCCCTGGCAAGACATCGTCGCCGGAAGCGCCCATACCTGTGCCATCGACGGCGACAACGAGATCTATTGCTGGGGCGACAACGCCCGCGACCAGCTGGGCACCGGCGACGGCCAGAGCACCTCGTCACCCACCCTTGTGGAGCGTCCCGCCGACGTCACCCAGTGGCTCGAGGCCTCCGCCGGCGACGAGCACACCTGCGCCATCGGCCTCAAAAATGGCAACCTGCGTGGATACTGTTGGGGCAATGGCCGCGACGGCCGCCTCGGCAATGGCCTAAACAGCGGCACCGTACCGAGCCCCTCCGAGATCGATATCACCAGTTCCCTCGAATTCCTCTCCATCAGCGCCGGCGAGGAGCATAGCTGCGCCGTCATCGACGCCGAAACCGACATCGAAGCCTATTGCTGGGGCAATGGACGCGACGGCCGCCTGGGCCAAAGCGGCTCCTCCAACGAAACTCCTACCACTCCCATCGACGTCACCGATGGCACCGACTATAGCTCCGTGATCGCCGGTTACGAGCATAGCTGCGGCATCGACGCCGACGACGAGCTCCATTGCTGGGGCAACGGCAGTCGCGGCCAACTGGGCACCGGCGAAAATGAGGGCAGCGACACCCCCCAACCCGTCGCTGCTCCCGACGATGAGCGCTTTAGCACCGTGACCGTGGGCGACGAATTTGCCTGCGCCATCGAAACAGAGGGCCGCCTCTATTGCTGGGGCGAAGGCAGTCGCGGCCGCCTGGCTTCCGGCGACGAAGACGAAGCCGGTTTGTCGACCCCCCAACGCATCGAGTGGCCTCAGGGACGCCTCGTCCCCACCATCGAACCCGGTGAGTAAACCTCTCTCTGCCTGACAACTAAGCCCCCGACCCACCTCCCCCGGGTCGGGGGTT
>CAYQBU010000155.1:0-9387 GCA_964415785.1 uncultured Bradymonadales bacterium | reverse complement strand
CACCGATACGTTCTTTGGACATAAGGCAGACCAGGGGGAAGGGGGTACTAATCCGGGCAGCGGTTGAGGCCTCAAGGGCCGAAGTGCTGATCCGGCGTGCATGGCGATTCAATCTCAGTGGAGACCGATTGTGGTCGCCGTCACTATGGCATGCAAATTATTTTGAGTCACGCTATCAGTTACAGTTTGCAACTGTCAATTTGGGTTCGCCCGGTGCCGGGAGGCCGGGGAGCGATTTGCTTTTCTTTGTCTCGGGTTGAGGTTGAGCCGGGCATGGAGGCGGTTGTCCGAGCTCGAAGCCTCTGGCAAGGTCTCGGGGAAGTGATTTTGGAGTCAAAACACGTGGTGATAGATGAGTGACAGATTTGAAGAGGATGCCCTGGTTCGCATCGAAGGGGTCACCAAGGCCTACGGCGAGCTCAAGGCGGTCGACGAGATCAGTTTTGAGATTCGCCCGGGTGAGATCTTTGCCCTGTTGGGACCCAATGGGGCGGGCAAGACGACCCTTATCGGGTGCATCAGTGGATTGATCAGCCAATTTCAGGGGGCGATCAGTGTCGCGGGCTTCGATGTGGTCGACGACTATCGGGTGACCCGCCAGATGATCGGTCTGGTGCCTCAGGAGCTCAATTACGACGCATTTTTCAATGTGCGCCAGGTGTTGGAATTTCAGGCCGGCTACTATGGGGAAAGGCCAAATCGGGAGGAGATCGACGATCTCCTCGACCAATTTGATCTTTTGGAGAAAGCGGAGGCCAATACGCGTTGGTTATCCGGTGGCATGAAGCGTCGGCTGATGATCTGCAAGGCCCTGATGCACGATCCCATTCTGCTGTTTTTGGATGAGCCCACGGCGGGGGTGGATGTGGATCTGCGCGATGAACTCTGGGAGTACGTGCAGGCGCTTCGCGCCAGGGGAACGACCATTGTTTTAACCACGCACTATCTGGAGGAGGCCGAGAAGTTGGCGGACCGAATTGGGATCATCAATAAGGGGCGGCTGCTCCGCGTCGACGCTCGGGAAAGCCTGATGGAGGATCTGGGCCATCGCCACGTGGATGTGATTCTGCAGGAGCCGGAGGCCCAGAAGTGGTCCGATCAGATGAAAGGTGTACTCCCCGTGGAGGCGACCGATGATCGCACCCTGAGGCTGACCTACTCTCAGGCCATCGATGAACAGGAGGTTCCGGCAGTGCACCGGCTGACCCGGGGGCTCGTCGAAGGGGGAGCCACGATCGCCTCCATCGAGGGGGGGCGAAGCTCTCTGGAGGAGATCTTTCGGGGTGTTCTCAAGGAAGATACCACCCGTGGGGAGGGGCAACGCAGCGAGGAAGGACCACGACGATGAGCAGTCAAGGCCAAGAAAAAGAGGTGGGGGCAGCCCCAATGGCGGCGGAAGCGGCAGCGCGAGAGCGCATCGCGCAAGCTTCCATAGATGCTCAAGACCACGGCTATCTCGGCGCGTGGACGCTATTCAAAAAGGAGATCTTTCGGTTCTGGAATATCGCCTGGCAGACGGTGATCAGCCCGGTGGTCACCACGATGCTCTATTTTCTGGTCTTCGGCTACTCGCTGGGCGATCGGTTGGAAACCATCCAGGGCGTTCCCTATGTCGACTTTCTGGTGCCCGGCCTGGTGATGCTGGCGTTGATCACCAACGCCTATATCAACTCCGCCTTTTCGCTATTTATCGCCAAGGTGCACGGCACGATCGTGGATCTATTGGTGACGCCGCTGTCCTATGTCCAATTTATGACGGCCTATGTGTCGGCGGCGGTGGTGCGGGCGATGATGATCGGTGGGATCATCTGGTTGGTGGCCATGCTGATGGGGGCCTATGCCTGGCACAATATACCGGTGGCCCTGGTGTTTATGATCCTGACGTCCACAGCCTTTGCGCTGGTGGGGTTGGTGATCGCAATCGTGGGAGAGGACTTCGACCACATCAATCTGCTCCCCAATTTTCTGATCACGCCGCTGACCTTTTTGGGAGGCGTATTCTACTCCATTCAAATGCTGCCCGAGCCATGGGATACGGTGTCGCTGTTTAATCCCGTGCTCTATATGGTCAATGGGGTGCGTTACGGAATGGTCGGGGTGACGGACGTGCCGGTGTGGCATGGGCTGGTGCTGCTGGGGGTGATGAACCTCATTTTTGGAGCCCTGGCGCTGTGGTTGCTCAAAACGGGCAAGAAGATCCGTGAATAATTGCCCGGGCTAGTGCTGCCCGCCGGAAGTAAGTGGGCAGTCTCGGCAGCACTAGCGGGGGGTGAAGGTGACCTGGAATTGGCGGTCTCGGTTGAGGGTGGCCGTGGCCATTTGGCTCTCGATGTCCAGGGCCTCGTCGACGTCGGTCATGACCATGGTCTCGTCGCCGTAGATGATCACAGGGGTGGGAAGAAAGGAGCGGTCCATGGAGCGGACGATGAAGCTTCGCTCGTCGCCGTCGTTGAGTTCGTCGAGGTGGTAGCGGGCGTAGGCGGCGGCCTGGATCTGTTCGCCCTGGCGGCGGATCTCGACCTGTGGTTCGTCGGTGCGTGGCGATTCTCCGACGACCTCAAATTCCAGACCGTCCATGAGACGGGGCATCAGGGCGCGGCCGGCGATGTCCCGGAGGACGTCGCCCAGTTGATCATCCAAAAGTAAGCCGAATTGGGCGGCGAAGAAGTCGCTTCGCTCGCCGGGAGCCTCGTTATAAAAGATCAGGATGTCCACGTAGTCCGGGCCCACCTGGACCATGAGCTGGCGCTCCGGATCGAAGTCGTGAGCAAAAGCGTTGGAGGGAAGACAGAATAGGGCCGCCGCCGCAAGGGCGGCGACCAGGGGGAGGTGAGTCAGACGCCGCATGGTCCTACCTCAGTGCTGGTGCCAGTGGTCGAAGATGGCGCGAATATCTCGAAGTTCGCCCTCTTCGCGCTTGATGAGGTGGTCCATGGGGTCATGGCGATGATGGCCGGGAGAGATGTCCATGGCGTCCAGGCGGCGCTCGCCGAAGGGGATATAGTCGACGTCGTCGCGAATCTCGAGGGAGGGTTGTTCCACGCCCTGGGGAGTGCAGTCGCGCTCCGGGGGGTTGGGTGGGACGAAGTCGTCGAGTCCGCTGCGGCCGGGGGCGTTTTCATTGTCCAAAACGAAGATGGGGTTGGTGAGGGCGAAGGGGGTGATGTCCCGTTGTTCCTCGGGGGTGATGCCCTCGACGGTTTCGCCAAAGCCGAAGGGTTCGGCGATGGAGCCCAGGGCGGCCGTAAAGTCGATCATCGGGATTTCCGCCGGTTGGACGACGGGAAAGAGATTGTTTTGGCCTTCCACCTCCAGGACAAACCAGGTGTCGCGCACGTCGTCGTCGGCGAAGTGGATGTCGTGGTCGTCGAGGTCGATGGTCACCGAGTCCTGCCAGCGCCCGTCATCGAGGTCGACGAGGCCCTCATGGACGAATTCACCGTTGGCGACGATGGTAAATTCAAACCCGTCGTCGCCGGCGACCCAGTCGGTGGCCTGCACCTCGAGGTCGAGGGTGACCTCGCCGTCGTCGGTAGACGTGGTGCCGCCGACCGGGGTGTCGGCAATGCTCATATTAATGAAGGGGCCATTGGTGATGATATTGTGATGGTCTTGGAGCGATTGGACCAGATCGATGGGTTCCATGGTCTCGTGGGTTTTGTCCTCGCCGACCCAGAAGTAGTTGCGGGGAAAGCCCGGCTCCGGATCGTCGGGGTCGCCGTAGTGGTGGCTATCGGAGTTGGCGGTCGCCGTATAGACCCGGTAGCTGCCGTCGGGGCGATGGTAGTTGAGGAAGTTATACCAGTCATCGAGGCCACCGGCGTGGGCGACGTCGTCGCCATCGCAGAGGATAGCTCCTTCCGGGGGGAGGGGATCGATTTCTTCTTCCTCGAAGTAGTCGAGGGCGGCCTCGGAGAGCTCGTCGTGGGCAGGCATGCGGTGATGGCGAAGCAGGTGCAGGCGCTTGCCGTTGAAGATCTCGATGGCGTCGAAGTCATAGCTAAAGGTGGTGCACTGGTCGAAGTCGCTATCGTCGGGGCAGTCCTGGACGAAAGCAGCACCACTGGGGTTGAGGGCGGCGGCGAGGGCGGCGTCACCAAAGCCGTTGTCATCGTCGTCATCGCCGTTGTCATCGTCCACGAGATTGACAGGTAAATCGGCGACGCCGGTGAGGGGGTCGACGTTGTGCTGACCGAAATAGCCGAGGATGGAGTCCCGGGGATGGTTGGCCTGGATGATGGTATTTTCGGGGCCAAAACCACCCATGTCGCGCAGGGCATCGAAGATCTCTTGGGGGGGGATATTCTGCCAGGCGACGGAGCCTCGATTCTGGGAGGCGATGTCCTGGCGAAGGGGGAAGGCGTTGAAGTGACCGGCCTCCATGGTGGTGAGCTCGAGCCCGATAATGGATCGCATAAAGCCGTTGAGCTGATTGCGGTGAATATAGGGCATGTAGTCGGAGATGTAGTTGTGGTCGGAGGCGACGACCACCTCAACGCCTTCGCCGGCGATGCTGCGGACGCGCTGATTATAGTCCAGGCCGCTGTCGATGGAGCCGGCGGCGTGCATGTGATAGTCGCCGCTGAGATAGCCGGTGGTGTCCAAGACGCGCTCGACCTGGGCGTTGAGGCGGGTGATGCCGCGAGGGCGAATTTCGACCGGCTTTTCCACCAACTCGTATTCGTTGCCGCGGCTGATATAGGCGATGTAATCACCGGGGGCGGCGCTGACGGAGAGGCGTCCATCGGCGCCGGAGAATTCGATATTTTCGATGAATTGGCGCGGCGACGTTTCGTCGTCGAAGTCCACGGACGCGCTGACGCGCCAGCGCTCGCCGACGCTGCGATCAAAGAGATACTCCCGGGTCTCAAGACCGGGGACGGGGTCGTATTCGCCAACCAGGGTCAGTTTGGCGGGGGTCGGTCGACCATCGCCATCGACGATCATGGCCTCCAGGGTGCCGGAGGTGGGAGTGAGGGCGTCGAAGCGAAGGCCGCCTTCGGGGAGCTCAAAGTCGCGAAGCTCACCGGTGTCGCCGCGGTAACGGGCGCGATAGCAATAGTCGCCGGGGGGAAGATCGAATTCGAAATAGCCGGCGGAGTTGGTCGAGGCCTGGCTAAGTAGCTGCGCTCCATCGCCGCCGTCGTCGATGTCACAGCCCATGGTCTCGTGGGGCGTATAGACGAAGAGATGGCCATCTTTTCCGGCGCTGTCACCGGTGACCTCGTCGACGACGCGGCCGGTGACGGTGGCGGTGTCGAGATCGTGGATATCGTAGAGGCGGTCGCGGATACTGGCGATATCGCCGCTTCCGAGGATGAAGTAATTGGTGGCCCGAAAGGTGTCCTCTTCGCAGCCTTCGTTATTTCGCGGTGTGGGAGCGGAGTCCAGGCACCGGGGCAACTCGTGGGTGAATGCCCCGCCGTAGCCGGCGGCCTCAAAGAGAAAGAGCATGTCCATGGGGGAGACATCGTCGCCGTAAAAACTCTGCTTGTTAAAGACAAAGTTGCTGTCCTCGTTCCACTCGGTGGCGAAGCCGTAGCTGATGCCGTGGTCGCCGGAGGTAGCCAGTAGATCCGTGGTGTGACCGGGGAGGGCGGGCAGGTCGACGGGGCGCGTCTCGTAGATATCCTCGAGGCCAAATTGGATGTCATAGCCGATCTCGGGCATAAATTGGCTATTCATGGCTCCAAAACCGAGAGCCCAGCCGGTGGGGATCGTCAATTCATCGAAGAAGTCATCGGTGATGAATTCATCGAGGCCCTCGATGTCGAGGGTATTGACGACCGTCTCCAGCAGGGGCGTGGGCAGTTCACGCACGGAGTTGGAGATATTGGTAATTTCCGTCTCCAACTGGGCGTGGTGATTGCCCGGCTCCAGGATATAGCGAGCGGTAAACTGCATCAGGGGCTCGCCATCGGAGTCGGGGATCATGCCGTCGAGGACGCCGAAGATGTCGGGCTCATAGGCCTTGACCATCGCCTGGTTAAAAAGCCGCGCAAGGGTGATGAATTCGCCACCGTAGCCGCGCACTTCCAGGACCGCCGCGTCGGGGTGAATATCATCGCGCTCCATGTCGGAGGGGTCGACGATTACGATCTCCTCGGGATCGATGACCTCCAGAAAGAAGGCCGGAAAGGCCTCGCCGAAAGTATCTCTGCCATTGCCGCCGAAGGGGTCGCCCTCGCCATCCTGGCGGACAAGATCGGCGTCGATCAGCGAGCCGCCGAAGAGGCCGGTGCCGCGATTGAAGGTCGTGTCCTGGACGACCAGACGGATCTTGTCGTTTTGGATGACCCAATCGCCGACCTCGCCGAGGGCGCCAGGGCCGCCGATAAGCTGGGTACGGTGGGTGCTCTGAAAGGCCTCGGCGTAGGTGGCGTCGGCCTCGTCGGGATCGGGGTCGCAGCTCAGCGCCAGTAGGGCGATCAGGGAGGCGAAGGCAAGTAGTTTGGGAGGTCGCATGGCCATCATGGGGTCACATCTTCAAGGGGTTGTGGGCAGTACGTTGGCGCGCGGGCTGATGATCACCACTGGAGCTGAACCAGGAGGTCGAGGCGATCGTTATCGATCTCCGGTTCGCCGTCTTCGCTGATGATGGTGTAATTGGCCATGACGCGCAGCGGTAAGTCCTGGGCGTTGTAGTTGAGGCCCAGGGTGTGGTGGGTCAGGGCGTCGTGGTTGGCGAACTCATCGTCTTCAAAATGGGCGAAGCGATAAGCGGGCTGGAGGCCAAAATTGGGTTCCTCGTAGGCGAGTTGGACTTGATAGCCCGTGGCACTGGTGTCGGGGTTGGTCTCAATCTCGGGGAGCGTGCGTTCCTCCTGGACGATATTGGCAAAGAGGGTGGCGCCCATAAAGTCGACGAGGAGGTCGGCGGTCCAGCCCCAGGTCTCGCGGTCGGTCTGGTTAGGGGCCTCGCCGAGGCTGCGGTCATTGGTGAAGGCGCCTCCGCCCAGGGTCACCATATCGGCCCAGTGGAGGTTGAGGCGGCCGTATATGGCGAGGTTGTCGTTTTCGTTGAGCGAGACGTTGGGTCCGTTGCCGTTGGCCACCGCGGCGGCGTAGCTGACGCCGAAGCCGTCTCGATCGAGGTTGTAGCGCCCGCGGGCCTGTAGGCCGACCTGGCGATCCTGGCTCAAGCCCGCTTTGTTGAAGCCCTCGACGTCGCGCACGCCGCGATTAAACACGGAGCGGTTGACGAAGAGCAGCTCCGACGCCGAGATGAGGTCTTCGGCATCGAAGGGGGCCTTGAATTGCCCGGCGTTGAGCTCCACGAAGGGAAGTGGCTGGTAGAAGATATAGGCGTCGGTCATGCGGACGCTGAGTTCTTCGACCGGGGAGTCGGGATCGGTGCGCACCAGCCGGCTACCGGCGTCGAGGCCGAGAACGGCGCCGAGACCCATGTCGGTCTCCACCCGGGTCAAAAGGCGGGCATCCTCCACGCCGAATCCGTCGTTTCGACCGTAGAGTTCAAAGTTGGGATCGGCCTGAATCTGGGTATACCCGGCGCGGATATAGCCGCCGATGTCCAGTTGCCAGCCATCAGCCGCCAGGGTGGGGCCATCGTCGACAGCGACCTCCGTGTCGTCAGTGGCCACGACCTCGGCCTCCTCTTCTTCTTGTGGCGCGTCGCCGTCCTGGGCGGCGGCGGTCATGGGGAGGACCAACATCGCGGAGGCGACCATGGGCAGAGCAAGCTTACGTCGAAGGGTCATAATATCCTCGGAATCCAACCAGTGACACGAGTGCATAAAATAAAAGGAGCGTCGGCAACGGCCTCATCACGCCCACGGGCGCGAATTATCATCGAGGTGCGGAGGCGTTGATCGAGCTGTTGAAACAGTAACTGAGTCCGCCCTTATTTACCGCAATTGGCGGGAAGGCGTCTAGCCCCTGCAAGAATATGCATCGAGCGAGGAGGAGCAGAATAAAGAGTAGGCGACAAATTCCAAAAAGGGGCTTGACGGGGAAGAGTCCATCGGTACACTTGCTCGCCCTTGGGACGCACCGAAAGAGGTGTGAACGTTCCTGGAGGAGTGGCCGAGCGGCTGAAGGCACCGGTCTTGAAAACCGGCAAGCGGTAACGCTTCGTGGGTTCGAATCCCACCTCCTCCGCTGCGCGTCGAACAGTTGGCGCGGGCAGGATCTTTGAAAAGTCAATAAGAAGTTAGAAGAGAGTTTGGAGAGGTGGCCGAGTGGCTGAAGGCGCTCCCCTGCTAAGGGAGTATACGTTTACTCGTATCGAGGGTTCGAATCCCTCCCTCTCCGCTTCATCGCACCTGAAATAAAACTGAGGGTTGCGATGTCATACAGGCGGTGTTAGAAGCCGTTTGTCAGGGCCCGTAGCTCAACTGGATAGAGCGACGGTCTACGGAACCGTAGGTTGGAGGTTCGAGTCCTTTCGGGCCCGCTTGAGCGGCGACGTCAGCGAAGCTGGCGTCGCCGTTATGACTGTTTGACAAGGAAAAAGCGAAGGTAAAGGCCCAGATGGACGATGACCACCGGTATATGAAGCGCGCTTTGGAGTTGGCCGAGGAGGCCGCCGAAGTGGGCGAAGTTCCCGTAGGGGCGGTGGTGGTTCATGAGGGCGAGATTATCGCCGAAGCCTTTAATCGCCGAGAATCATGGCAGGAGCCGACGGCTCACGCAGAGCTCATCGCTGTGCGTCGGGCATCGGAAGCGCTGGGAAGCTGGCGCCTGGAAGACTGCACGGTCTATGTGACCTTGGAGCCCTGTCCCATGTGTGCCGGAATGTTGGTTAACGCCCGCGTCGATCGGCTGGTCTTTGGAGCCAGCGACCCCAAAGCAGGAGCGGTTCGTTCGCTCTTTGCACTGGTCGAGGATCCAAGGCTAAATCATCGCATGGAGGTGCGAAGCGGGGTGATGAATGAACCCTGTGGCACTATTTTGAGCGAGTTTTTTCGGGCCATCCGCCGGCGACGGCGGCAACAAAAGGCCGAAGAGACGAAGGATTAACCCCTGGAGGGGTGGCCGAGTGGACGAAGGCGCCTGATTCGAAATCAGGTGTACCTTTACGGGTACCGTGGGTTCGAATCCCACCCCCTCCGCTGCAGCATCGGTGGCCGGAAGGCGACCACAGCAATTTGGAGAGATGGCCGAGTGGTTGAAGGCGCACGCTTGGAAAGCGTGTATACGTTTACGCGTATCGAGGGTTCGAATCCCTCTCTCTCCGCTTTGTTTCGGCATTGTCGTCGAGACAGATTGCCGTGGCCGTCGAGTTCAACGCAGGCGGCGGCGATAGGAAGGTTGACAGTCGCCGGAATAGATTCCATACTCTCCGGCCCGTTCGGCCCCTGAGCGGTCAGCGTGACCACTGGCCTGGCACCCCGTCAGGTCCGGGAGGAAGCAGCGGACCAGGTACAG
>CAYQBU010000154.1:1427-9409 GCA_964415785.1 uncultured Bradymonadales bacterium | reverse complement strand
ACCGGGGGAGCAGATCCTTTGGCTCTCTGTGCGGAGGTGCTTTGCGGGGAGGGGGTCGAATCACCTCAAAGCCGCCTCAGTCCACCTTCGTGGTGCTGCCCGCTAGCGGGCCTGGGGCGAGGAGGACGAAGAGATCAGCTCCAGGCAGTGGGAGTGGGCGCGACGAAGGGCGGTCCAGTCGTCGCCGCGGGCGGGGTGGCCGACGGGGAGGGCGTCGACGCGGTCTTGGAAGGCCTGAAGAGCGGCGACCAGGTCGTCCTCCAAGGGGTCGGGGCTGGCCGATTGGCTGAGGGCGATGAGGTGGTTCAGGGTTCTTAATAGGAGGTGTTTGGCGGGGCGATCGAGGTGACGCCGCTGCTCGACATCGCGAAGGATGATGGAGAGGGCGTTGAGTTTGGAGTCGAGGGATGGGCGGCGGGAATCGGGGTTGGAGAAGATTCCGGGGGACATGAGGGGCTCCAAAAGCTTAGATGAGGCGCAAAAGGTGCAGGGAGGCCGTGGTGAATGCAGCTTTTTCGGGTCAAAAGCGCATCCAGACCTCTCGGTGGAGTATAGTGCAGGAATTGGGCCAGCACGGGCTAGACTTCCCGGTGGCGGTTGGATCGCTCCATGAGGACGACGACGAGGGCGAGCAGGAGTAAAAAGAAGGCGACCGTAAAGCCCAGGATGGTGAGGAAATCGTAGAGATGCCATCCGTAGAGGTCGGGGGCGTCGAAGTAGGGGAGCTCCATGGGGGTATCCTCCGTCGAGATCGGGTATGGATCGAAACTAAACCCGGGGGAGGAAATTCCAATGTGAAGGAACTCAGGAGGGGGGGAGAAGGCCGAGCGCAAAGCCGGCGCCGATGCCGAGGGCGACGACGATGAGGGCGACGAGGACGCTGAGGACGACGGGGCTCAGCGAGGAGTCGTCGTCGGAGGACTGCGAGGAGGGTTGCTGTGGTGATGCGGGCTGTTGTTGAGCTGGCTGTTGGCGTTGAGCCGGGGCCTGTTGTGGAGCAGCTTTTTTGCGACGAGCCGGTTGCTGGGTCCGATTGGGTTTCTCAGAGCGCTGGGGTTTTGGGTTGCGACGCGGTTTTTGAGCCCGCTGCTTCTGGCGGGTGGCGGGGGCGGCGGGAGCGGTGGCGACGTCATCGCCGAGGCTGTCGGGATCGATGGCGTCGTAGGCGGAGGTGGAGCGAGCGATGTCGTCGAGGCCGGCCTCTTCCCAGGATTCGCGGTCGCGATCGATGGTGTCGATCTCGCCGGAGTCGCTGGGCGCAGGGGGTTGGCTGCCACCGCCAAAGCCGAGGTCGGCCCACATGCGGGGGTCTTCAAAGCCGTGTTGGCCGGAGTTGGAGACCTCGCCCTGGTCGGGAAGGGAGTCGTAGTGCTGGGCGAGGTACATGTCGAGGTCTTCGATCTCCTCGAGGGATTTGAGTTTGTCGAGCTGTTGCTGGACGGCGGCGCCGATGGCCTCGTCGTGGGCGGTCTGGCGGCGGCGGGGGCGCTTGTCGCGAAATTGGTCGACCAGGTCGGCGAGGTCGTAGCTGGTGACGCGGCGACCGTAGGAGAAGAGGAAGTCCGCCAGATCTTCGCCGAGGGCCTGAGCGGTGGCGTAGCGTTGGTCGACGTCGCGGGTCAGGGCTCTGAGGAGAATGCGGTTGAGGGCGTCGGGCACATCCGGTCGATGGCGGCGAATGTCGGGGATCTTTGCGGCGCGGACCAATTGCAGGGTGTCGTAGTCCGATTCGCCGAGGAAGAGCCGCTCGCCGGCGAGCATCTCCCACAGGAGGATGCCGACGGCGAAGATGTCGGTTCGGGCGTCGACCTCCTCGCCGTGGGCGGCCTCGGGCGATAGGTAGCCGAATTTGCCCTTGACCACGCCGGGGTCGGTGGCTTCGGCCTGGCTCTTGGCCTTGGCGAGGCCGAAGTCGGTGATCTTGATCTCGCCGGCCTTGGAGAGAAGCACGTTGGGCGGGCTGATGTCGCGGTGGACGATGTCCAGCGAATTGCCCTGTTGGTCGTGCATCTCGTGGGCGTGGGTAAGCCCCTTGCAGACCTCGATGGCCACGAAGACGGCTTGCTCCACGGGCATGGAGTGGTCGTGGCGGTGGAGGAATTCGATGAGCTTCTTGAGGTTGGTGCCGTCGACGAACTCCATGACGATAAAGTAGGAGCCGTCGGCGATGCCCAGGTCGAAGACGTGGACACAATTGGTGTGGTTGAGGTGGAGGCTGACCTTGGCCTCGTCGAGGAACATGCGCACGAAGCGCTCGTTCTGGGTGAGGTTGGGCAGGATGCGTTTGATGGCCACCAGCTTCTGGAAGCCCTGCATGCTGGTGGAGTTGGCCTTAAAGACTTCGGCCATGCCGCCGGCGTCGATGCGCTCGATTACCTTGTAGCGTTGTTGGGCCATAGAGGAGGGCTTGTGGGGTCGGGATGGGCGGATGTGGGGAGATTATAGCCCAGGTGAGGGCAGAGGCCAATATAAAGAGGCCGGTCAGTAAGTGTCCTCGGTGGGGCTGGGGGTCGGGTTTCGCAGGGTTGGGTGGAGGGGGCGTTGGTTGAACCCTCGGACGCGAAAGAGCTCGACGGACTGGCGTTTGCCCTTGAGGGAGGTGGCGGGGAGGGGGATGGCGTTGACCAGGTCGGCGACGGATTCCAGGGTGTTGCGGCCGATGATGATATCGCCGGGGCCGGCCTCGGAGCAGATGCGGCTGGCGGTGTTCACGTTGTCGCCCATGACGGTATAATTCATGCTTTTGGTGGAGCCCATATAGCCGGCGACGACCTCGCCGGTGTTGAGGCCGATGCCCATCTCGAGGACGGGTTTGCCCTCGCTCTGGCGGGTGGCGTTGAAGGTGCGCAGGGTTTGCTGCATCTCGATGGCGGCCTTGAGGGCGCGCTCGGTGTCGTCGTCGCGGGAGATGGGGGCGCCCCAGATGGCCATGATCTCGTCGCCGATGAATTTGTCGAGGGTGCCCTCGTGCTTGAAGATGATGTCGACCATCAGTTCGAAGTATTCGTTGAGGACGGCGACCACCGTCTGGGGCGGGGTGTCCTCGCTAAAGGAGGTGAAGTCGCGGATGTCGGCGAACATGACGGTGGCGTCGCGGAGTTCGCCCCCTTTTTTGAGCTCCAGGCGGCCGCTGACGACCTCGTCGACCAGCTGAGGCGACAGGAGGCGGTGAAGTTTTTCACGGACGACGATCTCCTCCTCCATCTTTTTGATGAGTCGGTGGTGGTCGATGAGAACGGAGGCCTGGCGGCCAAAGCCCGAGAGGATCTGGAGATCTTTTTCGGTGAAGGCGTTGCTCTCGACGGTGGAGTCGAGATGGATGACGCCCAGGATGTTTTGATCGACCATGAGAGGGACGCTCATGGTGGATCGGATATTGCCGAGGATGATGGAGTGGGCCCCGGAGAAGCGATCGTCTTTCATGGCGTCCGAGGACAGCACGGCCTGGCGCTCCTCGACGACCTCGTTGAGGATGGTGCGGGAGATGCGCACGTCGCCGACGTCAATATCGGCGTCGCGGCCGCGCACCACGCGGGGGACGAGCTCGTCATCGGTGGATGGGCGCATGAGGATGACGCCGTGGTCGGCGCGAAAGATCTCGAAGGCCTTTTCCAGGATCTTGTCGAGGAGGACGTCCAGGTCGGTCTCGACGCCGATGGAGTGGCTCAACTCATTGGCGATGCGCAATTTTTCGTAATCGCGGCGCAGGATGTCGGGGTTGGTGATCTTGGATTCGGGGAGGAAGCGGGCGTCGGAGCGCTGGGTGATCCGATTCTGGACGTGGGCTTCCATATCGTCGGCGTGGATGGTGACCCGGCTCTGGGATTCCTGGGTGGTGGGGTTGTGGTGGAAGGTCAATTCCGTGGAGCCAATCGAGAGGGTGTCGCCATGGCGGAGGCGCTGGCGGTCGGCGACCTTGTCGCCGTTGACGAAGGTTCCGTTGCGGCTGTTGAGGTCACGGACAAAGAAGCGGCCCTCGATGTCGAGTTCGATGACGGCGTGGCTCTTGGAGACGACCCGATCGAGGAGTTGGATATCCTGTTCCGGGTGGCGTCCGAGGGAGGTCACCTTGTCCAGCAGGTGACTTCGGCGTAAGCCGCGGGTATCGCGGTAGATGACCTTGGCCATGGGAGTACCGTAGGGGAAAGGAAGCAGACCGGCATCGCAACTATCTTTGATAGTGTTATCGGATGTGGTGCAAAGGCGCAATTGGGAGGTCGGTCGACGTGGGGCATGTGGAATGGTAGCTGGCGGGGGCCCTGTTAGAGAAGTCGGTCGCCGCGATGAGGGATTGGGATCGAGCGACGCGGCATGTTCTTTGAGGATGCGCGATGACAAATGAGACGACACATATCTTGCTGGTGGACGATGAGGCCGCCCACCTAAAGACACTGGAGCGCTTATTTAAAAAAGAGGGCTACCAGGTGTCGATGGCCTCGGGCGGTCAGGAAGCGCTGGATGCGCTGCGAGAGCAGACCTTTAATCTGGTGATCACAGATCTGAAGATGCCCGATATCGACGGCATGGATCTGCTGAAGCTGGCGCCGACGCTGCAGCCGGAATGCGAGGTGATCTTGATGACCGCCTTTGGCACGGTGGAGCGGGCGGTCAAGGGGATGAAGGAGGGGGCCTATGATTTTGTGTCCAAGCCCATCAAGCGGGCGACGATCCTGAAGGCGGCGCGTCAGGCGCTGGAGCATCAGGCACTGGTGGTGGAAAACCGTCAATTGCGCGCACGCCTCGCCGATTTAGAGGAAGAGCGAACGATCGTCGGCCAGTCGGCGGTGATGAAGGAGGCCATGGATCGGGTCCGCCAGGTGGCGCCGAGCGACGCGACCGTGCTGATTCAGGGGGAGAGCGGGACGGGCAAGGAGTTGATCGCCGAGATGATTCATCGACTCAGCCACCGCTCCGATCAGCCTTTCGTGGCCGTCAATTGCGCAGCACTTCCGGAGTCGATTCTGGAGAGCGAGCTCTTTGGCTATGAAAAGGGGGCATTTACGGGGGCCAATCAGCGAAAGATCGGGCGCTTCGAAGCCGCCGATGGGGGGACGCTATTGCTCGATGAGATCGGCGAGTTGTCGCCCCAGGTGCAGGTCAAATTGCTGCGCGTGCTTCAGGAGGGGTCTTTTGAGCGGTTGGGGGCCAATCGGCCGACGCCGGTGGACGTGCGGATCCTTGCGGCGACGCACGCCGATCTGGAGGAGGCGATGGAAGAGGGGACTTTCCGAGAAGACCTCTATTATCGGCTCAATGTTATCGATATTAAGCTTCCGCCGCTGCGCCATCGGCGCGAGGATATTCCGCTATTGGCGGAGTATTTCTTGAGGCGCCATCGCGCCAAAAACGACCGGGAGGTCGATGGGTTGACGCCGGAGGCCGTGGAGTCGCTCAAGGATTACGACTGGCCGGGCAATGTGCGGGAGTTGGAGAACGCCATGGAGAGGGCAGTGATCCTGGATACGGATGCCCAAATTGCGGTGGACGATCTGCCGGATGCGGTGCGACGAGGTAAGAGCGAGGACCGCCATATCACGATTCCCCTGGGAACCTCGCTGGAAGAGATCGAAAAGCGGGTGCTCCACGAGACCCTGAAGATGACCCAGGGCGACAAGAAGTTGGCCGCCAAGCTATTGGGCGTCGCCACGCGAACCATTTACCGCAAATTATGAGGAAAAATGGCGATGACAAAATGTCATTCAAAATTGGCAGAGAGGGCCGGTTTTGACAAAATGTCAAAATGATCGTGTGGGTGCGGAAGTGTTGAGCCTTTTGAATGGGGCAAAGCGAAGGGGTAAAGGGGTGATATGGGCCCGCCAATGCAGGGAATCCGAGGTAAAGGTGGTGGGAGTGTGGCGGTGGCGTGAGGCACAAGATGTACGTGGTGTGGAATTTGCACTGTAAACGTAGAGCGCGGGCGAGAGACGTCCGCTCGTTGAAGAGCAGCGAGCGGTCCTGAGCTCCAGAACCAATCGGAAGAGAGCTATGGAACAATTTTTTCAACGCTTTGGATGGGCGCTTCAATTTGGGATCATCGCGGTGGCGATGTTCTTGTTGGCGCTATTTGTCAACGGAATCATCGCCGTCAATCTGGCGCCGTTGACGGTGCCGGAATTGCCGAGTTTCGAGCAGCGCGACCAGGGGGCTCAGATCGATGAGGCGGCGGACGAAGAGCGCGAACACTGGGTGGATATGTTGGCGAGCCGGTGTCTCTTTGGGTGCCCGGAGGTGGAGGAGGAAGAAGAGGTCGACGCCTGTGGAGGCTGTCCGGAGGGAAGCTTTTGTGACGAGGTGGAGGAGGAGTGCATCTCGGAGGAAGAAGAATATGTCGCCGATGTGCCGCAGTTGACGGAGCTCGGCTATCAGCTAAGCGGGGTGTTGGCGGCCCAAAACCCGCGGTGGTCGATGGCCATGATCTTGGATGAAGAGAATCGAGAGACCCATGTGGTGGGTGTGGGGGATTCGCTGCCGTCGGAGGAGACGGTGGAGGTGCTCGAGATTCGGCGAGACCGCGTCTTTATCGACCACGGGGGGAGGCTGGAGTTTATCCGGCTTGAGGACTCGCCCTATGGAGACCCGATGCCCGGCGATCCTCGACAGCGGGAGCGCGAGGAGTCCTCAGATGCCCGGGGTGGCGACTCGGAGATGGATGTGCGTCGACAACGGGCCCGGGAGCGCCGTGAGGAGTTGAGAGCTCAACGGGAGGAAGAAAACGATGACAATAATAGCGAAGAGCGAGAAGATCGCTCCGGGGTCGTCCAGCAGGGAGACAATCAATTTACGGTGGAGCGGGGGCGCATCGATCGGGAGATGGAGAATGTAGAGGAGTTGAGCCAGCAGGCGCGAATCATGCCCAATTATCGAGATGGAGAGGCCGATGGGCTGCGCCTTGTGGGCGTGCGGTCGGATAGCCTTTATTCCGATCTGGGGATTCGCAGTGGGGATGTGCTGCATTCGATCAACGGCCAACCACTGACCAGTCAGGAGCAGGCTCTGGAAATTCTGGAGACGATGCGCAATGACGGGTCGGCGACGCTGGAGGTGGAGCGTCGCGGTGAGCGACAGGACATGGAATACCGAGTGCGCTAGGGACTGGTCGGGAAGCAAGAGTTACGACACTTAGAAGGCGTGAAGCGATACGATGTGCCAAGTAAAGAGGTTTAATCCCGTGGTTGATAAAATGAAAAAACAAGTGATTCGACGCTGGTGGCTCCTGGGGCTGCTGATGATGGTAGTGATCCCCGTTCAGGTCAGCGCCCAGGAGGGCGGGACCGATATGGATCAGGTCCAGAATCAGGATATTGACGAGGAAGCGCTGCGTCAGGCCGAGGAGGAGGGCGATGTGATTCGCCCGGAGAACCTCGATCCCCACGAGCGCTATGACCTGCCTTCGAATTTTGATCCCAGTTTTCGGCCCCGTGCGGTGCCCGGCGACACGCGGGTGACCATCGACTTTCGGGATGCTGATCTGCAGGAGGTGGTGAAGTTTTTTGCGGGGGTGATGAATATCAACTTTATCGTCGCCGATAGCCTGGCGGCGGACAAAAATATCACGATCATCTCGCCCCAGGAGGTCACGATCGACGAGGCCTATCAGGCCTTTTTGTCGGCGATGGAGATGAACGGGTTGACCGTGGTGCCCCATGGTCCGTTTTTGAAGATTCTGGATGCGGGGGACGCGATCTCAGAGCCCATGGCCCCCTATGAAGTGGACGACGACATCCCGGTGGAATCGCGGATGGTCACAGCGATCATTCCGGTGGAGAACTCGGATGTCGATGAGATCGAAGAGGTGATCGGCAATTTCACCTCCCAGCACGCCTCGATCGTCAAGTATCACTCCAGTCTGATCATCACGGAGAATGCGGCGAATCTCAATCGGCTCCGAGCGCTGATTCGGCGTCTCGACCAGGGGGAGGCGACGTCTAATCTCTACGTCTACCGGGTGCAGAATGCGGACGCCACGGAGATCCAAGAGCAGC
>CAYQBU010000154.1:0-1417 GCA_964415785.1 uncultured Bradymonadales bacterium | reverse complement strand
AGGAGATCTTTGGCGAGGTCGACGATTCGTCGAGCCAGCAAGATCTATCGCCCCGAGAGCGACGCCGTCTGGCGCGCCAGCAACAGCAAGAGGGTGAGAGCGACGATGATCGCGTCGGCGATGTGGAGATCACAAAGATGATCGCCGACGAGCGGACGAACCAACTGGTGATCATGGCCAATGAGCGCTCCTTTGAGCGCATCAAGGAGATGATCGAGATCTTGGACGTGCCCACGGCGGTGGGAGGAGAGGTGCACGTTAAGTTCCTGGAGTATGCCAACGCCGAGGATCTGGCGTCGACGCTCTCCGATCTGGCGTCCGGGGCCCAGCAGCAGGACGATGACAATGGCGGTGGAGCGGCGTCGCTGCTTCGGGGCGATATACAGATCACGTCTCACGATCCGACGAATTCGCTGGTGGTGATCGCCTCGCCGAGGGACTTTGTGGCCCTGGAGGACGTGATCGGGCAGTTGGACCGGCCTCAGCGCCAGGTCTATGTGGAGGCGGTGATCATGGAGATCAGCCTCGATATCAATCGAAGCTTTAATATCGGGGCGGCGACGGGACTTACCCAAGACCTGGACTTTATGATCCCCCAGCGAGCGTTGGACTCGGAATTCATGGATGATTCGCGGGGTATCGGTCTGGGATCGGCCAACTACAATCCGCCGGATTTTCAAAACCTGGGCGGGGCTGGACTGCAGTTGGATCTGGTGGGGCCATCGGTGCAATTGCCGGGCAGTGGAATCAGTATTCCGGCGGTGGCGATGATGCTGCAGGCGGCGCAGACCGATAATTCGGTCAATGTGCTGTCAACGCCGTCGATTTTGACGCTCGATAATGAAGAGGCGGAGATCATCGTCGGGGAGCGGATCCCGATACCGAGAGCGGCGACTTCCGGGGGAGGAGAGTTTGGAAGCCTTTTGGGCCTGGGTGCACTGGGCGGATTAGGCGGAGACCAGAATCAGCAGGGAGCCCTGGCCGGCGGCGCCCTGGGTGGTGCGGGGGCATTGGCAGGACTTGGTGGACTGGGAGGGCTCGGTGGATTGGGCGGAATCCAGCCCATTGATTACGAGGATATCGGAATCGAGTTGAGGATTTTGCCTCAGATCAACGAGAGCGACTATGTGCGCCTGGAGGTGGAGCAAGAGGTCAGCGATCTGAAGGGCGCCGGTGGAGGCCAGCTCGACGAGCTGGGGCCGACGCGAACGCAAAGAAATGCCAACACCACGGTGTTGGTCAAAGATCAATCGACGATCGTCATCGGTGGACTGATCCGAGATGTGGAAAACGAGACCACTCAGAAGGTGCCATTTTTGGGCGATATACCGGTGGTGGGCAATCTGTTTCGGAGCACGTCGACGCTGACCACGAAGCAAAACCTGGTGCTCATGCTCACCCCCTATATCATCGAGAG
>CAYQBU010000153.1:0-9582 GCA_964415785.1 uncultured Bradymonadales bacterium | reverse complement strand
CGCTTTGGCACCTTTGGCTTCGACACCGATGGCATGGATCGCAGCCACGAGCCCGGCGACGACTTCTATCTCTTCGCCAACGGCACCTGGGACGAAACCGAGGAGATCCCCGCCGACCGTGCCCGCTACGGTGTCTTCGACAAGCTGTCCATCGAGGCCGAAGAAGATATTCAGGCCCTCATCGAGACCGCCGTAGAGGCCGAGGCCGAACCAGGCAGCAACGAACAACTGGTTGGCGACTTTTTCAAAAGCTGGATGGCTCAAGACACCATCAACCAGGCCGGCTTAAGCCCCGCCGAGCCCTACCTCGACACTATTTCAGACGTCGACAGCCACGCTGAGGCGGCGGCCCTTATGGCCGAACTTCACTTCCCGGCCATTTACAGCGTCGGCATCCTCCCCGATCCGGCCGATCCCACCGTTTACGCCGCCCGCTCCGGCCAGGGGGGCCTGGGCTTGCCCAACCGCGACTACTACCTCGATGACTCCGAACAGTTTGAGCGCTACCGCGCCGCCTATCGCGACTACATCATCACCCTCCATGAATTGGCCGACATCGATGATGCCGAGGACCGCGCCGACGCCATCATCGACTTTGAGACCCAACTCGCCGAGGTCCACTGGAGCCGCGAGCGCTCCCGCGAAATCACCGAGACCTACAACGTCTTAACCATCGATGAATTCGCAAACCTGGCACCCTCGCTGGCCCTTGAAGAAGGCCTGGAAATTCGTGGATTCCCGGCATTGGATGAGATCATTGTGTCCCAACCCAGCGCCATCGAGGCCTCGGGTGACATCTTCCAGGACACCGACCTCGACACCCTCCAAGACTACATGACCTTCCACTTTCTCTCCTCCCGCGCCTCATGGCTTCCCGAAGCTTTCGACCAGGCCCACTTCGACTTCTACTCCCGAACCCTTCAGGGCACCGAGGAGCAACGCGATCGCGACCGACGCGGCACCCGCCTGATCAACCGCCACCTGGGCCACGCCATCGGCCAGGCCTACGTCGATGAGCACTTCCCCCCGGAGGCCAGCGCTCAAATGGAAGAGCTCGTCCACAGCCTCACCGATGGGTTTGAAGGACGGCTCCAATCACTGGAATGGATGGACGACGAGACCCGTCGCGAAGCGCTGGAGAAACTCTCCACCTTCGAACCCCGCATCGGCTTTCCCGAAATCTGGGACTCCTTTGAGGGCGTCAACATCGAGTCCGACAACTACTTTGAAAACCGGGTCCAACTCTCGGAGCATTCCTGGCAGCAGGACCTGGAGCGCTTTCCAGAGCCCGTTGACCGCCGCCACTGGAACTGGCCCCCTCAGATGGTCAACGCCAGCTACCACCCCCTCATGAACCAGATCACCTTTCCCGCCGGCATCCTCCAGGCTCCCTTCTTCGATCCCGCCGCCGACGCCGCCATCAACTACGGCGCCATCGGTGCTGTAATCGGCCACGAGATCGGCCATGGCTTCGACGACCAGGGACGGCGCTTTGACGCCCAGGGTCAACTCCGGGACTGGTGGACCGAAGAGACCGATCAACGCTTTACGGAGCGCTCTGACCGCCTCGTCGAACAATTCTCCGAGTTCTGCCCCCTCGATGACGCCTGCATCAATGGACGCCTCGCCCTCGGCGAAAATATCGGCGACCTCGGCGGCATGGAAATGGCCTACGTCGCCTACCGCAACCACGTGGAAGAAACCTACCCCGACGGCGAAGCCCCCATCCTCGACGGCTTCACCGGCGACCAGCGCTTCTTCCTCGCCTGGGCCCAGGTCTGGCGCTCCCTCTATCGCGAAGACGCCCTGCGCGCCCAATTGGTCAACGGGCCCCACTCCCCGGGCATGTACCGCGTCAACGGCGTGGTCCGTAATATCGACGCTTGGTACGACGCCTTCGACGTCGATGAAGACCACGACCTCTACCTCCCACCGGAAAAACGCGTCTCCATCTGGTAACGCCTATTCCCCCACCAAATAAGGCCACGCCAGCACCCTGGGTGCTGGCGTGGCCTTATTTTTCGCCATTTCTCGGTTTCCAGCTAACGCGACCCATAGGTGGTCTTTGTCCGCTCTTCGGCTCGATCCGTCGCCGGTGCTGGCCTTGGCGACAATGCGCTGATCTCCTCTCGCAACGCCTCGTCCATCGGCACCTCGACGCTATCGAAAGCAGGCTCCAATTGCTCCACATTTCTCCCCCCAATGATCGGCGCCGTTACCGCTGGATGCGAAGATACCCAGGCAATCGCCAGACTGACCGGATGAATCCCGAGGGCTTGTGATTTATCATTAAACCGCTGCGCGATCTCGTAATAGGCATCCTCGCCATACCGCGTTTGATACATCTCATTATCGACCAAACGCCCTTTCGGGGGTCGTTTGTCGATCCCGTATTTGCCCGTCAATAGTCCCCCTCCCAGTGGACTGTAGGGACATGCACCCAACCCCTCCGACTCCGCCATCGGCAAAATCTCTACCTCGGCCTGTCGCTTGGCGAGGTTATACATGGGCTGCAAAGCCACCAGCGGCGACCATCCCTTTCTTGCGCAAATCCCCTGAGCCTTCATCACCTGCCATGCCGCAAAATTACTGGCCGCTAAGTAGAGCACCTTCCCCGACTCAACCAGGTGCTCCGTCGCTCGCATCGTCTCCTGAAGCCCGGTCCTCTCATCAAAACGATGGAGGTAAAACACATCGATGCGGTCAGTATTTAGCCGCTTCAAACTATCCTCCACCGATCTCACCAGATGGTAGCGCGAACTGCCCCTCTGGTTGGGCCCCTCTCCAATGGGAAAGTAGGCCTTGGTCGCGATCACAACCTCGTCGCGGCATGGCTGGATAAACCGCCCCAATAACCGCTCCGACTCACCCTGGTTGTATACATTTGCCGTGTCGAAAAAATTGACCCCTCGTTCCCTGGCGGTGTCAAAAATCGCTTTCGACTCCCGTTCATCCGCCGCCCCGCCAAAGGGCATCGTTCCCAAACACAACTCCGAAACTCGTACGCCCGTATCGCCCAAAAAACGGTATTCCATTGCGGAATGCCTCCTCGAAATTCACCACTATCGACCACAATTGGCGCCACTTTATTGCACCCAGGGTGCTCCAATAAAAGCCTCCTTGTCGATGTTTCTGAATTGTCACCGGCCTGGAGATGCACCTCACCAACAAAACGCCTATACAGGCATCGTTCCCGTCACTCGGCCCCCAGGAGTAACCGATGCCTCTCGCCCACCGACGCCAGTTGACGATTTTTGCTCTCCTTTCCGCTGCCCTACTATTGCTTCAATGCACATCTAGCGGCTCTCCAACGCCCCCAGAACCTGATATGGAGGACCAAGAGACCGCCTTAGAGCTTCGAAATATCATCCTCGTTATCGGCGATGGGATGGGACCTAATCAGGTTGGCTTTCTTCAGCAATACGCACGACACGCCGCAAGCTCGCCCTATGGCGACAACTCAACAGCAATTGAGAACATGGCCTCTGAAGGCGTAACTGGCCTCGCTGAGACCTACGCACAAGGCGCGCTAACCGTCGACTCAGCCTGCTCGGCAACCCATCTCTCCACCGGACAGATGGCTCCCCTGGAAGCACTTGGCGTCGATATGGAGGGAAACCCTGTTCCCACCATCTTGCAACGTGCTCGCGACACGGGTCGCGCCACCGGTCTCGTCACCGACACCCGGGCCACCCACGCCACGCCGGCCGCATTCTTCTCCCACATCGCCCACCGGAGTCAGGAGGACGAGATTGCCGAGCAACTCTTCGACGAAGAAGTCGATCTCATGCTCGCCGGTGGACTTCGCCACTTCATTCCAAATGCGGACCACCTCGATGAACGTCCAGAGTCTGTCCCTTCCTGGGCCTGGCCTCCCTCCAGCCACCGCCAAGACAGCCAAGATCTGCTCCACCGCGCCGCTGAAAACGGCTATTCACTGGCCTTTGATCAACACCAACTTCGCGACGCGAACAACCTGCCTCTCCTTGGCCTCTTCGCCAAAAGTGGAATGTTCAATGCCATTGAAGAGCTACAGACCACCGACGACCCCGATCGACGCCAACCCACCCTCGACGAAATGACCACTATCGCCCTTGAACTTCTTGATCAGCGATCCGAGGGATTTTTCCTGATGGTTGAGGCTGGCCAGATCGACTGGGCTGGCCACGACAACGATGCCAGCTGGTTGCTCCACGAGATGCTGCGACTCGACATCACCCTGGGTGCCATCCTCCATTGGCTAGATGGGCGTGATGACACGCTCCTTATCGTCACCGCCGATCATGAAACCGGAGGCTTCGGCTTCAGTTATTCGGGTCACGACCTTCCCGAACCCACCCCCTTACCAGGAACTGTATTTGACCATCGCTACCACCAACCCAACTACAATTTTGGCACATATGACCAACTCGACGACTTTGCCTCTCAGCAAAAGACCTTTGGCGACATTTTACGGACCTTGAATATGAGCGAATCCCCGTCGGCAGAGAAACTCCAAGACCTTATTCAGGCCCACACCCCCTATACCTTGAGCCCGGTCCAAGCCGGGCGGGTTCTCCAACGTCACAACAACCCGATGCATGACCCAAACCACCCCTACCTGCGAAACCCCACCATTCCCAAGATTGACGATTTTACCGAATTTTATCCCTACGGCGATTCCACCCAGGCCAATCTCCTTGGCCGAGCCCTCGCTGCTCAACAAAACGTCGTTTGGTCCACCGGCACCCATACCCACACGCCCGTCCCCGTCATTGCCCTTGGCCCCGAGCGTCACTTGGAGGCCTTTCAGGGGTGGATGCATCTCGCCGATATCGGCCAGACTATGAACACACTCTTCCACGCCCCCTGAAATAAAACCGCACGCTACCGATCCCGAGATCGCTCCCATTTGACGCCAATTCACCCCTCCCAGGGTGCTCATCACGGTTTCCGTTTCTATTTTTTTCGTGACTTCTCTGAGGTGGTGATAAAACTTTGATCAGCACCCACTTCAGTATCAGTCGGGGAACCACATGAGCAGTGTCATCAGCCACTGAAGGACGCCGTACCGTCTGACGTCACGCAGGGCTAATGCACCTCATTTTTATGAGATTCGGGAGACTGATATGAGCAAAAAACGAAGGCATATCCCGGGGCAAACCGCCCACCTTGTGCGTCGCTGCCGTCAGGGCCAATTTCTACTTCGACCAGAGGACTACACGAACGCCGTCGTCGCTTACGAAATGCTCTACGCTGCCCAGCGCCACGGCCTCGAAATTTCCGGTGCCACATCCATGAGCAACCACTATCACCTCATGGGCCTCGACACCTCCGGCGATCGCAGCGACTTCATGGCCGACTTTAACCGAAACATTACTCGACGCTTGAAAAAGCACCACAATTACCAGGGCTCCACCTGGATGCCCGGAAAATACGTCGATGTCCACATCGGAAATGCCAAGGAGTTAGATACCCTCGTCTACATCTGGACCAATCCCGTCAAAGATGGTCTGGTCGAATCTGTCGACGAATGGCCAGGCTTCCAGATTCTACCTCGGCATTGGGGTCAAGAGATGACTGCCAAAAAGCCCAAGGCCTTTTATGGAAAAAGTGGCCCCGAAGAAATCACTTACACCCCGAAACCGCCCGCGTGCCTTCGGCACCTCCCGCTGGAAGAAGCACGAACTCTCGCTCAAGAATGTCTACGCGCGAGGGAAAAAGCATTGGTCGCCCAGCGAAAAGCCAAAGGCAAAACCTTCCTCGGTCGGCAAGAGGTCTTGGACCTTGACCCCAAGTCAACTGCCAATTCTGCCCTCAACAACCGGGGCCCCAAAAATCGTTTCTCCTTTGGTTCCAAATCCGCCAATGCCATCGCCATATCGACCTACAAGGCCTTTCTCGACGACTACGAAACCCAACTTCAACGTTGGCTAATCGGACAAAAAGCTATCTTTCCCTGCGGCACCGTCAAGCTCCGCAAGCAAGCTCCCATCTCGTGTCGCGAAATCCCCACCGACCAACCCGGTATCTATCGCCCTTCTTCTCCACAGGCCGCCAACGACAGTCAGTCCTCCCCTGAGCCAAGTTCAGCGCCCCCTACTGTAGCGACCGGATAGCGTCTTATCGACGTACAAACACTGACGTACACTCAGCGCCCCCTTCTGCCTTCAAATCGAACGAAGCGACGGCACTTGGAGCACTGTGACTTCTCACAGAGCAAACTTTCATCATTTGTTGAATTTTACGTTAGAAATGGAAAACCCTCCATTTCCACTCCATGGGTTCGTAGCCAATCAGCACCAAATTTTTCGAGCTCCAACAGGAGTTTCGAAGCACCCTGGGAGGGGTTCGATGGCGAGATTCTGGGCCCTAAGTCCTTAGGCGCCCCCCTGACCGCCGGGTGCTGCGAAAACCGTCTCGCGGTAGTGGCGCAGCTCGGCGATAGACTCGCGAATATCATCGAGGGCGCGGTGACTGCCCCCTTTTTTGCGATTGCGATAGGAGTCCGGATACCAGCGCTTGACCACTTCTTTGATGGAGGACACGTCGATGACCCGGTAGTGAAGATAGTCCTCTAAGGTCGGCATGTAGCGCCCCAGAAAGCGGCGGTCTTGCCATATCGAGTTACCGCAGAGTGGGGCCGTATCGCGGTGGCAGTATCGCTGGACGAAGCTCAAGGTGCGCTTTTCGGCCTGTTGAAGGCTCAGCGTCGACTCTTGAACGGCCTTCGTAAGCCCCGAATCCCCATGGTGGCGGGTATTCCACTCATCCATAGCCTCCAGCACCTCATCGGGCTGGTGAATGACCAGATCCGGCCCTTCGGCAATGATTTCGAGGTCGGCGTCGGTGATGATGGTTGCGATCTCTAGAATGGTGCATGCCTGTACATCGAGACCGGTCATCTCCAAATCGATCCATACCAGGTTATCTTGCGAGGCCATGCCAACTCCAAGGGTTCACGGTGCGGTCTACCCCCCGATCTGGGTGGTTTTCCCGTCATCAAAAAGCGTCATCTCCACTCCCACTTCGCCATCGGCCTCCACGGAGTTGCCCACCACAGAGGTGGCCACCAGACGCTCCCAGGTTTGCTGATCTACGCCCGTCACAAGGGGCTCAACGCCCACCCAGGGTGCGTTCTGGCTGTCGTCTACACTCACCACAGCCAGTCGTTGCTCCCCACTTGCCGAAGGATGGATTAACTCCCAGATGGGATCGTCGCCCTGAACGCAGGCCTGGAGGCGAAGGCGTCGCGCCATCAGGCCCAGTTCGCGGACTTCCTCGACGTCCAGCGCTTGCCGAGGATCGTCCTCGATATAACCTCTGAAAAAGATTCGGCTCTTCTTCTTTCCCTCGAGATGCCATCGCCAGCTCTCGCGTTGCTCCACGCGGTAGGTGTGGGTGCGTCGGCCACGAAGGATCAGAAAGTCGCCGTCGAAGGTGTATTCGCCGACTTCCTCCTGGGACACCTTGCCCGATGGACGCACCGTGTGACGGCGGTAGCTTCCCCCGATATCAAAGGCGAATAGCTCGTGGGCTTCGTCGCGGACCTCGCCGATTTCTTGTTTTGGGGTCAAGCAGATCCAGCTTCCCCGCACCGCCTCTGGACTCGGGCGCTCCTCAGTCATCGATGCTCCTCGGTCTATTGCTGTAAGTCATCAAATTCTATCAAGCGAATCGGCATCGGGGCGCTCAAGCGGCCCGCCACCTGCATCGCCCACGCCTGCTTGGCCTCACGAGAGGTCAAATGGGGTGGGGGGTCGATATCAAAGGTGGCCGACCGATGGTGCTGGCGAGTGGGGATCAAGGCGACCACCTCGCCGTCGAGGACCATCGCCAGATGGCTTGTGCCATCCTGACCGCTCAGCGCTTCATGGGCCACCGCAGACTCCAGCCGCACGTCGATCCGTGGATCGCCGGCCGGACTCCGCCCCAAAGAGCCCGATCGCACATGGCTCTCGGAGGCCACGGCCCTTCCCAGGCGCACGGTGCGAAACCCATCTTCTTGCGGAAAGATATGCACCTCGTCATTAGAGGGTCCGTACTCGTCAATCACTTCCTGGAGAACCGCCGGCGATGGGGCCGTCAAAAAAAGCTGATCGGTTCGAAAGACCCCCTGGCGGGGGGCTTCCAGCTCCACGCCCTCTGGAAGCTCCGCTGCGATATGGGCCCAGGGGCTGTCGTCGACCTTTACGCGCCGCAACTCCATGCGGCCTCGGGGAATGATCGCCCCTCGGACCACCTGGCCATCAAAGTCACCATAGACGGTGATCTCGATCGTATGGTCGGAGCCGACGTCGATCTCCCAGTATTTGACCCCGATGGCCTCCAGACGCGTTTCGATGCGTCGAACGACCATTTCATTGATCTCCTCGCGTCGCTGAACCACGACTTCGCGTCGCTCATCGTCGTCGGCCGGCCGATGGTCCACCGTCAGTGTGATTTCCACGCGCTCGCCTTGCTGGGCCGTGGCTTCACCTGCCCCCACACCGACCACCAGGGCCAACGCCATCACCGCCACCCACCACCGGCCCATCCTTCGAATACCTGCATTTGCGGTTGTGCTCACTTCAGAGTTGCTCCGTGACGTAATCAATGAAATCGATCTTGGTGATGATGCCCACCAAACGCTCCTCTTCCATGACGAGGAGCACGCGGCCGTCTTCAAATAAATCGCCGATCGTGGCCACCCGATCGCCGGCCTCGACGGCCGCAAACCCCGATTCCACCAGGTGTTCCACCGTATCGTCGTGGGCGCCATCGCTCAGCAGATGATCGAGCACATCGGACTCATTGACCAATCCCTGGACCTGGCCCGAGGCCTCGTCGACCACCGGCAACTGACTGATCCCATGGGCCTTCATGCGATCGATGACCGCCGCCACATCCTCGTCCGGCCGCGCCGTCAACACCTGGCCATCGCCGTCCTTATTGGCCAAAATATCGGCCACCTGCCCGTCGCCGAAGCGATCGTCTAAAAAGCCGTTTTCACGCATCCAGTCGTCGTCAAAGATCTTACTCATATAGCGCGCCCCGCTATCGCAGATCAGGGCCACGATCGTCTTCGGTTCCTCCAGCGTCTCTGCATATTTGATCGCCCCCGCCATCACGCCCCCGGAAGAGCCCCCGGCAAAGATCCCTTCTTCGCGCACCAGCCGCCGCGTCCAC
This sequence comes from uncultured Bradymonadales bacterium, assembly GCA_964415785.1. GTDB lineage: Bacteria > Myxococcota_A > Bradymonadia > Bradymonadales > Bradymonadaceae > SLJM01. The sequence goes on along the minus strand of CAYQBU010000153.1, from coordinate 435 downwards.
TGAAAGCACTCCTGATCGGAGACCCGCACCACCTCATCGACAAATTCAAACTCCATGGTCGACGGAATGATATCTTCGCCAAAGCCCTCCACCAGGTAGGAGTGGGCCTCGGTGATCTTTCCGGTCTTGAAATAATCGTAGTAAATCGATCCGATGGGATCGACGCCCACAATCGTGATGTCCGGGTTCTTCTCCTTCAGGTATTTCGCCGTGCCCGTGATCGTTCCCCCGGTTCCCATCGTGGCGATAAAGACGTCGATCTCACCGCCCGTTTGCTCCCACAATTCGGGCCCCGTGGTGCGATAGTGGGCCTTCGGATTCGAGGGATTGTGGTACTGGTTGGCCAGATACCCCCCCGGGGTCTCTTCGGCCAGGCGTCGGGCCACCGAGTAGTAGGAACGCGGGTCGTCGGGCTCGACCGCCGTGGGGCATACC
>CAYQBU010000152.1:0-9704 GCA_964415785.1 uncultured Bradymonadales bacterium | reverse complement strand
CGGCCTACCAGTCCTTGATTGCCTCATCTTCCATCATCGCCTCCTCCATCTCACGCCGCCGCTCTCAATTCTCCAACTCCACCCGCATCTGGTCTCTCACACCGAGAGTCGCTGATACTGAAGCGCTCCCGCCTGCTGGGTCGCATCGTGAAATTCACCGATCTGCCCCATCACCTCCTCCAATTGGCCCACCACCGTCGGTGAATTCATCGCCAGCCCCACCAACTGACGCATCGCGACCACCGCCTCCTCCATCACGCCCTGGCTCGATACCCCCTCGCCCAAGCCCCCATCGACCCGCTCCGCCATCGCCTGAGCGAGTCCCCGACCCAATGCCTCCATCCCATCGCCCTGGCCTCCCAGGATCGCCGACGCCAACCCGCGACTCGTCGACGCCTGCTGTGCTAAATCAGCCACATCACTGATTCCCGCCTCGAGCCCACCTAGTACCGCCTGCCCCTCGCCGATCACGGCCTCCACCTGCTCCACGACCGTTTTGTCCTCCATTGCCACCTGGGCGACGTCTTTTGCCACCCCTCCCAGTATCCCCAACCCCTCTCGCCCCAATAGCGACCCTCCTTCCGACACCGCTGACGCCACGGCGCGAGCCTCTTCCAGATGTCCCGAAAGCCCCGTCGCCTGCTCCAATAATTTCGATGGATCGAGCTCTCCGGTGGCCAACTTCCCAGCTACTGGTCCCATCAACTCCTCCGCCCCTGCCCCCACACCGGTCTTGACCAATGCCCCCACATCCCCCGGCGACCCCACGGCCTTCGATGCCATCCCCACCACCGATCCCGCCTTGTCCAAAAACTCGGCCGCTCTATCGATCCCCGCCTTATCGGCCACCCTCCCCGCCAGCGCCATCCCCTCCTCCAGCGCCCCCTTGGGGTTCTTCGTCAACACATTGGCCGCCACCCCCGCCATCTGCCCCGCCCAGTCCGGAAGCCCCAACCGATCCATCGCGCTGCCCACCACCGAGCCCAGGCTCCTCTGTCCCGTCATCACCTCCCTGGCTCCCCGGGCCATATCTTTGAGTCGATCCAACTCAAAAATATCCCCCGTCACCACTCCTTTGGTCGCATCTTTTAGCCCCTCGACCCCATTGTTGGCCACGTCCTTGACCGCCGACGCCGCGCTGCTCACCGCACTCGATACCTTGCTAATCACCATTGCCCGCCTCCTGGCTTTAGAATCCCATCAGCTCCCCTCTATTATCGGATCCTCGCCCCACCACCTTTCCCCCATATTTCCGTCACCGCTGCTTCAGCCTCACCCTCACCCCCTCTCGAGGACTGATCGTGGGGATCGTCTGCACCCTAAAATCCTGGCCCGGGCTCAGCTCCAGCTCATAGCGCTGCATCAATAACACCACCAGAATCTTGGCCTCCAACTCCCCAAAGCGCATGCCAATGCAGGTCCTCGGCCCTCGGCCAAAGGGCACGTACGCCCCCGGCTTCAGCGCCCGATAGCGATCGCGTCGAAACCGCTCTGGCCAGAACGCGTCCGGGTGCTCGTAGAGCTCGGGCAATCGATGGGTCATCCACGAGCAATAGGTCACATGCGTATCCGCCGGAATTCGGTGGCCGTGAATGCTAAATTCACGGCGACTTCGCCGCGGACCAAACCAGGCCGGCGGAAACAGCCGAAGCGTCTCTTTAAACACCTGATCCAGATACTCCATATCATCGAATAACACCGCCGCCCTCGGGTCGTCTTGACCCACCACCTGGTCAACTTCTTCCTCGAGACGCCTGTAGACCTCGCGATGCTGCCCCAACTGACTCATCATCCACGACACCGTCGCCGCCGTCGTATCGTGGCCCGCAAATAACAGCGTCACCAGATGATCCCGGATCTCTCGGGGCCGAAATCGCTCTCCTCCCGCGTTCGCATCGCACAGCCGGTCGAAGATCGCTTCCCCTCCCCTGGGCCTTGATCGCCTCCTCTCGATCTCGGCATAGATGAGCCGATCCAGCTCTTCGCCGTGCCGTTTCAAGGTGGCGTGCTTTGTCCCTGGCCCCCTCAAAAAGAGGGTCTGCCAGAAATACCCATCGTAGCAGCCTAGCCCCTCCTCAAAGTGATATGCCAGTTCTTGCGCCTGCTCCTTCGGCGTCTCCATGCCCAGCAACACATCCCCCGCGATCTCCAGGGCCACCCCCCGCACCCACTCGTGAAGCTCCACTTCGTCGTTTGCCTCCAGCCCATCGATGGCCTCCCGGGCCCGCTGAACCATCTTGTCGCCATAACTTGCGATCTGCGCCGGATAAAACGCCGGCGCCAACAACTCCCTGGCCCGATCGTGATCCCCATCGTCGGTCGTCAATAACCCGTGACCTAAAAAGGGGATCAACTCCGCATATAGCCCCTCCCCCCAGGAAAAATCGCCCACCGACTCCACCAATATCTTCTGGTTCGCCTCCGGGCTCACCATAAACACAATCTCCTGGCCGAAAAATCTCAGCGTAAATACCGGCCCGTACTCCTGATAATACCCCATCAAGGTCCCCAGGGGATTGGCGTAGAGTTGCTTGCCCATCTCCACGCTCAGATGGGGAAACCGGGTCGGCCCCGGCGGCAAATCGTGGAAAAACCCGTGCAGTCGAAATTTCATCACCTCTCCTCTCTAGCCCTCTGCTCTCCTCGCCTTCCCTCTCTCCAGTCTCACCGCCTTTCAAGAAAACGCAAACCCCGTCGGGCTTTCGCACCGACGGGGTGGGCTCGGACTACTCTGTCCTCGATCTGTATCGATCAGATATTTTCGCAGGTCCCAATCGGTTCTCCCGACTCCGACTCACAGGTCTGGTCGGAGGCGCAATTGGCATTGCTCAGGCAACCGGGCGCGCAATCGCCAAAGGTATCGTCTTCACAGTATTGACCGGGCTGACAGGTGTTGAAGTTGCCACAGGACGTAAAGCCCTGATCATCTCCTCCATTGTTGCCTCCTCCCGTATTAGGCGGTTCGTCTGTACTATTGGGCTCGCCGCTCCCCATCCCGCCCAGGCACTGGTCGTCGAAGTCCGAGCATGATCCCGCCGTCAACTGCGAGCAGTCCACCAGCGCTTCCACCTCCTGGGGAAATTCTTCGACCTCGTCCTGGCAGAGCTGTCGGCAGTCGGCCTGGCCGCCCGCATCCAAAAAGCCACACTCCTCTCCTGCTCGATCGCAGAAATATTCTCTGCAATCCTCCACCAACGCATCATCTCCCCCGCCCGACGAGCCCCCACTGTCCACGCGTTCGCAGACCCCCGTCCCCGTCACCGAGCTGACGTCTTCGCATTGATGGGTCTCCAGACAATTGAGATCCGATACGCACCCCGGTTCGCAGACTTCCACCGCCGCATTGGCGCAAAACGTTCCCGGCTGACATTCGCTGGATCCGCACTCCGTATGGCCTCGGGACTGCCCATCAACGACCGTCACCGAGTTCGTGTCATCGTCGCCTCCCTGCCCCCCTCCAGCATTTCCACCTTCGCTGTCGTCATCATCTCCGCAGGCCATGCTCAGGCTCAAACACAGTGCCGCCAACACCACCAACCATCGACTACTTCTCATCCACGTTCGCATCGTCAAACCTTCTCGTTGGGGTTCTCACCACCGCCACGGGCACTCTGTACCCATTTGGTCGCATTCCATATTCTCGTCTCCTATCGGAGGCCTTTCAGGTACCAGAATTCGCCCACCACCGCAACGAAAAACCCGAGTATTTGCTCCCCCAACGGCCGGGCTATTCGTTGGTCCCCCTGATTTCCTATGGACATCCTCATTGACATCTTCGACCTCCACTCATCACTATCGCCGACGCTCTCGATCCCCTGTCTCCCCCCAACCCACGTCCCGCCATGAGCCAACCCCGCCAATACGGCACCTTTACCGGTGTCTTCATGCCCACCTTCATCATCCTTGCCATCTTCCTCTACCTCCGGCTGGGCTGGGCCGTGGGCAACGCCGGGTTGCTGGGCGCTCTTTTGATCGTCCTCCTCTGCTTTGGCATCACCGGGGCCACCGCCCTCGCCATGTCCTCGATCACCACCAATATCCGCATCGGCGCTGGCGGTCCCTACTCCATCATCTCCCAATCCCTGGGCCTCGAGGTCGGCGGCAGTGTCGGCATCCCCCTCTATCTATCCCAGGCCCTGATCATCACCCTCTATATCTTTGGCTTTCGCGAGGGATGGCTGATGATCTTTCCCGACCACCCTCCCCTGATCGTCGACCTCAGCGCCTTTGCCCTCCTCGGCCTGGTGACCTACGTCAGTACCGCCCTTGCTTTTAAACTCCAGTACATCGTTCTCGCCATCATCATTGCCTCTCTCGGCGTCATTGCCGCCTCCGCCGCCTTCGGTCCCGTCGCCGAACAGGGCCTTGCCGACGCCCAGATGTGGGGGGGCTTTGAGGACGCCTCCTTCTGGACCGTCTTCGCCGTTTTCTTTCCCGCCGCCACCGGAATCACCGCCGGCGCCACCATGTCCGGCGAATTGGAAAACCCCCGCCGCTCCATCCCCCTGGGCACCATGGCCGCCATCGTCGTCGCCATCGGCCTCTACGTCCTCATCGCACTCTGGCTCGCCGGCACCCTCTCTCCTGACGTACTGCGCGACGATCTCATGAGCGTCATCAACGCCTCCGCCTTTCGACCCCTCGTCCTCGCCGCCCTTCTCGCTGGCACCTTCTCCGCCGCCCTTGCCTCCATGGTCGGCGCCCCCCGCATCCTCCAGGCCCTGGGCGAACACCGCATCCTCCCCGCCAGCGGCTGGCTCTCCACCCGCCGCAGCGACGGCGAACCCCAGAACGCCCTCCTTGTCACCGCCCTCATCGCTCTGGCCGCCATCTTCTTGCGCGACCTCAACGCCATCGCTCCCCTGATCACAATGTTCTTCTTGATCACCTACACCATGATCAACCTCGTGGTCTTCTTTGAACAGAGTCTGGAACTCGTCAGCTTTCGACCCCTCTTTCGCATCCCCCGCCTCGTCTCCCTACTCGGCCTTATCGGATGCCTGATGACCATGTTCATCATCAGCCCCATCTTCAGCCTCATCGCCCTCGCCGGCGTCGGCGCCGTCTACTTCCTCCTCGTCCGCCGCCAACTCAACGCCCCATTCGGAGACCTGCGAAGCGGTCTCTTTGTCACCCTCGCCGAGTGGGCCGCCAAGCAGGTCTGGGACCTCCCGGCCGCCCAGGAACGGGCCTGGAAACCCAATCTCCTCGTCGCCGTGCGCGACACCCGACAACTTCGCGGCGCCTTTCTCTTCTTGCGCGACCTCGTCGCCCCTCGCGGCTCCATTAAACTCGTCGGCATCCAACCCCGCGACGATGACCACGACCTCAGCGACGGCCTCCAGGGCCTGACCCACAACTTCCGCGACCAACAGGTCTTTGCCAACTGGGTCGCCACCGACGCCAACTCCTTTTCCGAGGGCCTCGTCGGCGCCATCCAAAATGCCCGCGCCACCTTCCCCCGTCCCAATATCGTCTTCCTCCAGATGCCCGAAGAACTCGACACCTCGCTGGACTATCCCCGCATCGCCGACCTCGCCACCGCCCAGAATATGGGCACCCTCCTCTTCGCCGAACACCCCCAATCCGGCCTCGGTCGCCGCCAGTCCGTCAATATCTGGGTCCGTGACCGCACCCCCGACTGGAGCCTCTCCATGGATATCGGCAACCTCGACCTCCTCCTCCTCACCGCCTATATGCTCCGCCGCAACTGGAACGCCACCCTTCGCCTCATCATGGTCCTCGACGACCCGAAGCAAGAGCCCAAAGCCCGCCAATACCTCGACGAACTCCTCACCATCGCCCGCCTCCCCCAGACTGAGATCATCATTTCCCACGGTGACTTCGACGCCTACCTTCCCGACGCCCCCGACGCCGACCTCCAGATCTTTGGCATGCTCTCCGACCCCGACATCCACTTCGCTCGCCGCATGGTCGACACCACCGACTCCTCCTGCATCTTCGTCCGTGACTCCGGCCACGAAAGTGCCCTTGCCTAACCCCCCCCTGATGCCCCTCCCAGGGGGCGACATCGCCCTGATTATTAGCCCTCTGACCACCTTTGACCCCGATTAGGCCAGCGCACTCTCCTTGCCCGAATCCCTCACAAAAACACAGCTCGACGCCGTCTGCTCAACCTTCTCTCGAACCATCTCCAACTTCGGCGCCTCATCCATCCCAAAGATATTGAGATCCGCCTGTGGGGCCCGGGTCACAAATTCAGCAAATGTCCCCGCCTCCAGAACCACCTCCGTACCGGGCATCCGCGCCAGCGTCAGCAACTCATCGATAAATTGCTGCGCCTTCTCCAATTGCCCCTCATCCTCCACCACCATGACCAAGCGCAGCCGGGCATCCCAATTTCGCTTCAACTTAAACGCCAGCAACAGCGAGAGATCGAGATTTCCAATATCCATCGAGATGCTCCAATCCGGCGTCCGGTCATGAATCCAGATATTGACCGTCTGGCGCTGGCCTAGCCCCGCTTTCGGATGCGGCGCATAGAGAAGACTCCCCAGATCCTCTTGCTCGGCCTTCTGAACGATCTCTCCGTAATCGAGGTTCCCATTCAGATCTTCGGGCATCCTCAAAAAGACAATATTGGGCCGCGGAAACGCCCCTCTCGCCCCCTGCATCGCCGCCACCAAACCCTTGCCCAGGCTGTGGTTGTCGATCACGATCCAACTCGAAAACACACCCCGTCGCCGGAAGTCCGAGGCCACCGTCGCCAGATCCTCCTGCAACTCCTCGACGCGATCTTCACGATCGTTGATCCCCACCAGTTTCACCGATCCTTTGGGCGTCGCCAGATCGCGGATGAACAAAAAGCTTCCCCTCAGCTCCTGGGGGTCTCGCGCCGCCACCAATAGATTCGGCTTCCAGGCCCGCTCCTGCATCGTCGGCAGGTCCCAGACCCGCTTTGCCGCCCACTCCGCAATCGAGATGAACATCCCGCTTCGCACGTCCCCATAGGGTGCATCCAGACTTCTTCGGGCCATCAAAATATAGGCTCCCATCACCAATCCCAGGGCGACCAGACTGAATACCGGGTTGACGATAAACATCGCAAATAGACAGCCCACCATCCCCACAAACGACACCACCCGGGGAATTCGAAACAATGGCCGAAAACTCACCAGATCCAGCGTCTGTTCAAAAAAGACCACCACATTGATCATCATATAGGTGATCAAAAAGGCCATCGTGATCAGCGGCGCAATGGCGTTCAAATCGCGCAGCATCAACGCCATAAAGGCGATCCCCGCCGTTACCAACACCGCATTTTGAGGCTCTCCATCGGCGCGTCGCGTCGACAGCCACTTGCTCTTTGGCAACACATTGTGATTGCCCAACGCTTGCAAGATCCGTGGCGCCCCCACCATCGACGCCAACCCCGACGAAAAGGTCGCTCCCAAGAGCCCGGCGAGCACAAATATATCGCCCATCCACGCCTTATCGACCATCACCAGGTAATTCTCCTGCAGTTCCTGCGGCGTCGCCGACGCCGCAATCCAGATCGCCAGCAATATATAAACCACGGCCGCCGTACCGATCGCCGCCATCGTTCCGATGGGGATCGCCTTCCTCGGATTCTTGAGATCCCCCGACATATTCAGCCCCGCCATAATCCCCGTCGCCGCCGGAAAGAAGACCGCAAACACCACCCAGAACGACGCTCCCTCAAACGCCGGGGGCTCCCCGGGGTAGCTACCGATCAGCTCGATCTCACCCAGCTCATAGATCATCGACCCCGACATCGCCGCGATCGCCACCGACACCAGCGATAGCGCCACGATCCCCAGGATCACATACTGGATCTTAAAGGCGAATCCGGCACTGACATAGGCAATCCCTACGATCGCCGAGAACGCCGCCAGATCGATGATCAGCTCCATCCCCACCACCCCCAGGACAAAATTCAGAATCTGACTTCCCTCTCCGATATAGGCCTCCGTCCCCGGTATCCATGCCTCGGGCACCAGAAACATCGCGCCTTCTCGAAAACCAAAAATATAGAGCGTGATCGCCAACGCCTGAGCCAGATACAGCGGAATCCCCACGCTTCCCCCGACCTCCAACCCCAGCGACTGCGAGATGATCGAATACGCCCCGCCGGCTCCGATTCGGATATTGGTCGTAAACGACGACATCGCCAAGCCCGTTGCCGCCGTGATTGCAAACGCCAGCAACACAATGATCAGCCCCCCCAGGAGCCCCGCATTGCCCACCACCCACCCCAGGCGCAGATACATGATCACACCCAGGATCGTCAGCAGGGTCGGCACATAGACCCCTGCAAAGACTCCAAATTTCTTGACCCCCGCCGACGACGCCTCACTGGGTGTCGATAATAAACTCATTGCTATTGACCCTCACCACTATCCATTGACCGCGCATCATCACTCACTTGTACAGCACATCCTAACCACCTAAAAAAATTTTCAACGCGTCTCCCAGGGTTCGACATCGTCCTTGTTATCCGCCATTTCCTCTGCCCCCCATTTTATCACCTGCCTTTACACTCATTTCTCCGTGCTCATTCTTTGGCCCGTTGAACCTCGATTCCATTCTCAGATGCAAGCCCCAGCCCTGCTAAGGAGCCCCATGCAAAGCCGCGCCCCTCTGACCGCCCTCATCATCCTCGCGCTCAGCGCCTCCATCGCCTGTTCCTCATCTCCCGACGAGCTGCCCTCGGAGCCCGACGTCGAGACCGCCCAGAGCAGTTGGACCGACGAACTCATCGTCGATCCCCATTGGCTGGAGTCGCGGCTGGGCGCCGATGACCTCACGATTCTGCATATCGGCGACCCCGACAGCGACGCCTACGACCTCTGGACCGCTGAACCCATCCCCGGACAGACCTATATTGCTTTCCACGATATCGTCGATGGCACGATGGAAGAGGGCTTTGGCCTTCCCGACCTCGACGCATTGCGACACCGCTTCGAGGAGGCCGGCGTCGACGACGATCGTCAAATCGTGCTCACCGGCGAACTCGATGGCCTCATGGCCACCCGGGCCTTCCTCTCTCTGGAGGCCCTGGGGCGTAGCGAGGGCGTCGCTCTCCTCGACGGCGGCTATTTTGAGTGGGTCATCGACGAGCGTCCCACCGGTACCGCCGACGACCACCACCCGTCCTCGGGCACCCTGACCACCGACGATAATCCCTCAATCATTGTCGACGCCCACCAGGTCCAGAAGTATATGGAGGACTCCGACTACCACCTCGTCGATGCCCGTCCCTACGATGAATTCAGCGGTACCACCCCGGGATTAGGCATCTCCGAGGACCGCGCCGGACATATCCCAGGCGCCTCTCACTACTTCTGGAAGCACGCGCTCAATCCGAGTCTCATCACCACCGATGAGCATCCCTATGCTTCCTATTTCGACCCTGAACACGTCCTTTTTCGCCCGCTCACCGATATCGCCAACGACTACGACGAACTCGGCATCGACGACCAGGAGATACTCGTCACCTATTGCCGAACCGGCGTCCAGGGCAGCTTTGGCTACTTCCTGGGCCGCCTCCTCGACCGCGACGTACTCCTCTACGACGCCAGCTTCGTCGACTGGGCCGCCGACGCCGACCGCCCGGTCCAAACCCCCTGAACCCCACTCTATCCCGGATTATTCATGCGACGTCGTGACGCGCCCTGAGCGCGCTGGGAGCATCGCGACCGAGTACCCCTGGGGTGAAGCGA
>CAYQBU010000151.1:0-9808 GCA_964415785.1 uncultured Bradymonadales bacterium | reverse complement strand
CTCCACCATCAATGCCGTCGGCGACCATCTCCAACTCCCGCCGGACTGCTCAAACCTTGACGACGCAAATCCAGCAACGTCGTGTCTCCGCCGAGCAGCTGTGCAAAATATAAACGCAACGCCAGATTCCCCGAACCCGGCGATTCTCCCTGCTCGCCAGCGGCCTTGCGAACCACCTCCAGCTCGATCCCACCGCGGTTGGCCAATTCGACGACCTCACTGGAGGCCCGCTGCCAGACTTCTTCATCGCCGTAATCGCTGTAGAGTTCCTTGAGTAGTCGCAATATCTTTCGCGTCGACATCACCTCGAAAAAGCGGGGCGACAATAACTCTTTGACGTCTGACCAGGCCCCCCATTTTAAAAATTGTCGAATCACAGGCCGGCTCCTTCGATCACGATTGTCAGGTCATGCTCTGGCTCACAGGCTATGGAGCCTATTCACCCATCGGACCTCGTCCAACCCAAGCGCTGGATCGCTGCTCTGAGCAACCGCGCTAACGCTCGAAGATCTGAAAGTTGAGAAGCAGGCATTCCAGGGGACCGTTGTAGATCTGATAGATCTTGTCGGCGCTCATGCCCAATTTGCGTCCCAGTTCCTCGCTTCCCGTCAGCACCGACGCCTGCCAGCCCCCAAAGCGCTCCTTTAGCACCTCGCCCAACAATCGATGGATCCCCTCCACGGCCTTTTCGCTGCCCAGGCGCTCTCCATAAGGGGCGTTGGTGATCACCAGGCCCGGCCAGGCGCCGCGTCCCCCCGGCGGCTCCAGCTCCGCCAATTCCGCCCGCTCCAACTCCACGTGATCCTCGAGCCCCGCCCTTCGGAGGTTACCCTTTGCCGATTTGAAGGCATCCCATGCCCGATCCCGGCCCACGATCATGGGCAGTTTCTTCTTGCCCTCCATCGCCCGCTCTCGCGCCTCAGCAAGCAGATCTTGCCATAACTCCTGGTCGTGCTGCTTCCATCCCTGAAGCCCGAAATAACTGCGCAACAGACCCGGGGCGTGGTCGGCGGCCATCATCGCCCCCTCGATCAATAGCGTCCCCGAACCGCACATGGGGTCGACCAGCGGCCGGCCCTCACTGGCGATCTCTGGCCAATTGGCCCGCATCAAGATCGCCGCCGCCACATTTTCCTTGAGCGGCGCACCACCCGACGCCTTGCGATAGGAGCGCCGATGCAGGCTGCTACCTGCCAGATCGATGCTCAACGTCGCCTGTGAGCCATCGATATGGCAATTGATATGCAAATCGGGCTCATCGAGCTCTACCGATGGCCGCTTGCCCTGACGCTCTCGAAACTGGTCCACCACCGCGTCTTTGACCCTCAACGCCCCGTACTTGGAGTGCGTGATATCGGAGCTCAAACGCACGGACGTAAACGTGACCTTCAGCGTTGAGTCCACGTCCATATGCTCGCTCCAATCGATGCTCTTTACCCCCTCATAGAGCTCGTCCGCCGTCTGGGCCGGCACCTCTTTGAGTTGCAGGATCACCCGATTGGCCAATCGCGTCCACAGCACCGCTCGATACCCCACCTCCAGCGGCCCCTCGAAATAGACCCCCGCCACCGTGTGCTGAACCTCTTTTGCCCCCAGCTCCTCGAGCTCTCGGACCAATTGCCGCTCCATATTCAACGGAACGGTGGCAAAATACTTATGATGCGTCTTCATCGGCACTCCTGAAAAATCTGGGTAATCTGCTCAACATCCCTAGCATAGGGCCCCTGTTGTGTGCGACCGCAACCCTTGACCACCCTGTCGCCCCACTTCTATCGTGGGTCTACGTCTTGACCCACAACCTGGGAGCATCCGGTGAATACCATTACCATCGTCTTTTTAGTGGCGATACTCCTCGTCATCGTTGCATTCATCCTCGCCCCACCTTTCGTGATCTGGAATCCCATTCATCAGCTCTGGTTTTTGACGCAAGCCAAAGACCGCAGCCAGACGACCCCGCTGATGAAAGAGCATGCAGTGATCAACCCCTTCACCACCGAGATCGAGGTGCTCCCCCTCCATATCATCCCCGTAGAGACCAAACTCACCGATCCCCAGTCGGACCAAACGCTGGACCTGACCGCTTTGGTCCGGATCAATCCCGACGCCCCACGTCTCCACGCCGAACAGGATCATCCCCTGCGTGGTTTCGGCGCCGAGGCCATTTCCAACCAGGCCCGTGAAGTCCTCCGCGAGGCAACTCAAGAGGCCCTCAACGACGCCGGCGCATCTCCCCTGGACGACCTCTTGACCTTTGAGATGGAGGCTCTGCCTGTCGTCGACGAGCGACTCCGCTCTCAACTCGGTCTTCTGGTCGTCGACACTTTCATCACCGGCGTACACCCGACCTCTCACCGTCTGGCCTAACCATGGAACTTCTCATCGTCACGGTGGCAGTTGGCGTCACCCTCGCCCTGAGCATCGGCGTTGCGTCCAAGATGTCCATTCGCCGCGTCGGCCCCCACGAGGTGGTTTACGGCCACGGCCTCAATGGCGGACGCGACCCCTCCAGTGGGCCCCGGTTCACCACCGAGGGAAGAATCTTCCAGCTTCCCGGAAACCACATCCAAAACTACCGCTTCGATATCTCACCGTTCGACATCGAGATCGACACCGCCGAACTGCCTTTTAACGATGGTCAATCCCATCGCTGGACCATCTCCGCCGAGATCCGCTTCGATACCCAGAACCTCCGCGACTCCCATCCTATGGTACGCCATCTCTTCGGCGCTCCCCGTGCAGATATCAAAACGGCGATCATTGCTGCGCTTCGCGGCGCCTACCTCGAGTTGGCCGCCCAACTCACCGCATCCGAAGCCCAACAAAACCGCGACCAATTCCAGCTCCGGCTATCCCAATCGGCGTCCATCCCCCTGGAAAATCTGGGACTGAAATTGGACACTCTAACCCTTGAACCGGCGGATCAGGCACACCGCTAATCCGCTCCCCCACCGAGCTACCTCCCCTATGACCACTGATACGATGCTTCAAAACTATCGGCTTCAACGGGCCATCCTTCCCGGTGACCCCTACAGCGTCTGGCGCGGAGACGACGCTACGTCGGGCCAATCAGTGATCATCCAACGTCTCCAGCTTCCATCTCCACCGGAGAATTCTCAGGTTCAGGCCCTGGTCTGGGAATTCGATATTCTGAAAAAGCTCGACCACCCCCAGCTTCCCACCTACCTGGACTTGGTCGACGACGGCTCCCAGGAGACATGGCTGGTCCGTGAGACCTCCGAGGAGCAGCGAGTTCAGGCCAAGCTCGATCGCGGACAACTGCTGTCGCCCGATGAATTGGAGGATTTTCTTCGCCAACTCCTCGAACTCCTGAGATATCTCCACGACCAGGAAGTCCCGCTGTATCACCGGGATATCAACCCCCATACGGTGACCTTTGCCGGCGATCGCTACGGCTTTACCGACATGGGACTCCTCACCGCCCTCTCTACCTCCAACCCGCCGCCCTCTTTGGTCTCTCACGACGACGGCTATCGCGCCCCCGAGCGAACCAACCAGGACCCATCGTTATCCACCGACCTCTACGGCCTTGCCGCCGTGGCTCTCGCCCTGATCACCGGGATGGCCCCCGGAGAGCTCCGCGATGACGCCGGCCATGTCGACGTCCACAGCTACGCCGCCTTCGACGCTCCAGCAGTAAATCTCTTGGCCACCATGCTCGCCGCTGACCCCGACCGGCGCCCCTCGACGGCCGCCGACGCCCTGCGTCAACTCGATGCCCCTGAGCGACCTCACCCCTCTGCACTTCCCCTGGCCGCTCATCCTTCTCAATCGACCCAACCCGCATCGCCATCGCGGCCGGAGTTGAAACCCTCCTCTGACCTGGCTCATCCCCCGTCGATAGGCGAGGCCCTCGAACAATACGCCACGAGCCAGACCAGCGGCGAATTGGCGCCCTACAATGCCATGCCCACGCGGCGAAGCGAGCTCCGACTCGTGGGAGACAAACTGATCATCGATGTCCCAGGCGCCTCCTCCGCCACCCACGGGCTCATCTCGGCGGCCCTGATTTTTGCCAGCGCGATTGCTATCACCGGCTTCGGCTGCGCCTTCGAATTCTTCTGGTTTTGTTGCCTCGGTTTTCTCCTCTTCATCCCCGGCATCCCCCTGGCCTTTATCTTTGGCCCCCGCTGGCTCGGCGGGCATTCCGAGCGCCTTGTCTGCGATGCCCAGGGGCTTCGCCACTACACCAATATCTCCCTCGGCGACGACAGCACAGACGCTGAACCGCGTCGCTTTTTCGACCTCGATGAGATCAACGCCATCAAAGCCGCAGCACCGCCGCCCAACAATCTCAGCTCACAGGGCCGCGGCGCTGGCTCTCTGGTGATGCCCGGCCTCCATATTCGGACCTCCGGCGGCCGCTCCTATACCTGCGCCGCCGATATCAGCGTCCGCGGCGGACTCCCCATAGGCTCCCGCGACTCTCGCGAATTGCTCTGGGTCAGCAACGTCCTCGATGCACACATCCAGGACCTCAAAAACCGCTGAGCACAAGCCAGATCAGCCCCAGGGCCGCCAGCGCCAGCGCCACCTCCACGGCAAAACCCAGTGCGAAGGGTTTGCCCCCAAGTCGTCTAAGGGCTTTGATCTCCACGCCCAACCCGATGCCCGACAGGGCCAATAAAATCAACAACTTCGAGGCCTCCACCAGCCCATCGCTTAGCTGCGCCGGAATCCATCCCAGACTATTGGCCATCGCCAGCGCCAAAAAGCCGAGCACGAAGGTGGGAAATACCTCCAGAGCGCTGACCTTTTCGCCCCCGCCCCCTTTGACCTGTCGCCGATATAAAAACGCAATGAGCAACACCACGGGCACCAACATCACATTTCGAGTCAACTTCACCGTCGTCGCCACCACCCCGGCGTCCTCGCTGAAGATAAAGCCCGCCGCCACCACCTGAGACGTATCGTTGACCGCCGTCCCCGCCCACATCCCGAAGGCCTGATCCCCCATCGCCAACCAATGGCCGATAAAGGGATAGAGCAGCACCGTCAGCACCCCAAATAGGGTCACCACCCCCACGGCCATCGCCACCTCGTCGTCCTTGGCCTCCACCAGCGGCGCCGTCGTCACCACCGCCGTATTTCCACAGATCGAGACGCCAGCGGCGATCAATAGCATCTGGCGAAAGGACACCCCTAGCCACCGGCCGAGCACGAAGGTCAGAGCGAAGACCATCGCGATGAGCACCACGATGATCATCAACCCCGGCACCCCGACGCCCAGTATCTCCTGAAAACTTATCCCCGCCCCCAATAAGATGATCGCCAACTTTAAGAACTTCTTGAGCCCCAACCTGATCCCCGGCTGGTAGACCTTCGGGTCCAGATCCACCGTATTCGCCACCACGATCCCCAGAACCACAGCCACAAATACGGCGCCGAAATAGGCGGGCAAGAATTGGGAAACCCCCAGCGACACACCGGCGATGGCGACGAGGAGCAACACCCCCGGCAAGAATTGGTGAAATTTTTCAAGCATAGTGTACCGACACAGGAATGGTGAAAGGAATGCCCCATGAATCACCCATCCCTTGTCTCATCGAGCACCCAGTCAAGGCGCTGCGACAATTTGCGCACTCAATCCCCATAGACGTCACAGTCTTTGCTGACCTCGCCGTCGCCGTGCTCCACCTCACAGTAGGTGGCCTCCGGCTCCCCATCGCTTCGCCACACAAATATCTCCGAATCCTCGATATTCCACATGACATCACCGCCGGGTTGAATTCGGGCCTCTACATTCTTGCCGCCACCCTTGTTGGTCGCCTTGATCCGAGCTCCCAAATCGACGAGAAATCGCAGCGGCTCCAGGCGCGGATGATGGTGTTGGCGATTGTCATAGGGCGCTCCAAAGACCGCCCAGGTGGGA
The DNA here is from genome assembly GCA_964415785.1 of uncultured Bradymonadales bacterium. Classification (GTDB taxonomy): domain Bacteria; phylum Myxococcota_A; class Bradymonadia; order Bradymonadales; family Bradymonadaceae; genus SLJM01. Next base: position 3,918 of record CAYQBU010000151.1, on the reverse strand, counting down.
TTGGCGGCCTCGAAAAAGCCCTCATCAAAGTGGTGTGACCCGTGGTGGGGCACCAGAAATATATCGCTATCCAGCTTGGAGCAGCCCTGTGCCTGTCCTCCACAATGCTCCTCGACCATCCACTGGCCGCCCGCTTCTTCCAGGTCTCCGGGCAAGAGGATCCGTCGGCCCTGGTACTCCACCATCAATACCAGGCTATCGTCATTGATATGGGTTCCCGACGAGGTATCCGGAAAATCTCCCCCGGAGGCCAACACCTCAATGGTGAGATGCTCCGTCACCCGAAAGCGCTGCCCCTTCTCCCAGGCCTCGATGCGAAGCCCCGCTCCATCGACGGCCTCCTCGAATCGCTCCCAGGTCACGAGCGTGGAATTATCCCGCGGCGGGCCCCGCCGCTCCCCATTGCTGACCACCATTCCTACATCGGTGGCCTCCAATATCCCCGCGCCGCCTCCAAAGTGATCGGCGTGCGGATGGGTGATGATCATCAACTCCAGGCGCCCCTCGATCCCCTCGACGGTCTCCTGGATAGCTCCCGAAAAGTGTCTGCCCACATCCACGAAGATATCGAGGTCCCCCTTCTGGATATGCAGGGCATGCGCTTGCCCGGCGTCCAGAAAATTCAACTCCAGGGGCTCCGCCGCCCTCTCTTCGGCCATCGCCGGCAGCGACACCCCAAGACTCATCACCGCGATCACTATGCCTACCCAACTTCCTCTCACTTCTGTCTACTCCTCGACTACTCAAACCAAGACTTCCACTCGCATCACACCACTTCTCAATAATAAGCCCCAGCCCGGAGCATTCCAACCACATATTGATCGCCATCCGACAACCGACGTTCATCACTACTCTTCAGCCTCGCACGTATCAAACCTGTGAGGGCGTTCCCTGAAGCCCTCGCTATGGACCACAGGACAACGCTTTTCGACCTTGTCTCGATACCCCTGGAACTCATCCATTTCCAATGACCGGGGCTCAAACCAGAGCGCGATCTCGTCCTCCTCGCCGACGCGCTCCAACCAGGCCTCCACGCCCCCTCGCCCTCGCCTCCAGATCTCTTCAAAATTGTCCTCAAAGGCCTCCACCAGGGTGGGGTAGTACAGCCGGTCATAGATCAGGACACTCTCCATGGAGTTGCGCTCCGAATTATGAGACAGGTTATAGCTCCCCATGGCCAGCCACCGCCCGTCGATGACCATATATTTGTGGTGCATTTGCCTGGCCCGAGCGATCGCCCAGCGATAGCCGTAGACCTTGAACCGAAGAGCAGCCCCGGCCTCGCCGATTTGCCGCGAAAAACGACGCCCTACGTCTCGGCAATGGCGCTTCTCAACTTCTGTGGCCGCCGCCAACAGGCAGTCCTCCAGCCGCGCGTCCTCCCCTTGTTGATCCATCGCGCTGACAAACTCCGCCTGGTCGCTGTAGACGCGAATCTTCGGCCCTCCATCTTCGCGGGCACGGTCCATGAGCGCCTCCAATATGGGGCGCGACCGAAGGTATCGAGCGGCTACATCGATCTCGGTTTCGGCGCTCTCGATCAGGGCCACCAATCGCCGGGCAACCACCTGACTGTCCTCCAACTGTCGAAACCCGTATCCCCACCTGGACGAATGGGTAACCTCGAAATTTGCCGAAGTCCGCCAGACTTCCAGACCCCGGGGCTCCAAGGCCTCTGGCCACTCCAATTCCGTGGACACCGGTGCCCCGTCGACGCCTCCCAGAACACTGCGTGAGTGGGCCCAAAGGTGCTCAAATTCATGCTGCAGCGCCAGCGCCGGTGCCACATCGCGGCGGTGAACCACCGTATGATTGTCGTAGCGCCGCTCCTCGAAATAACTCAGGTTGGCGCTGCCCACCATGACCGTGGTCTCCGACGCCTCCAAGAGCCGCTGTTGAACCCCGTCGATGAGCAACACCTTGTGGTGCATATTCCTGTTGATGTAGCGCACCTCGACGCCGGCCTCCACTAACTCCTCGGAGGTACTCCCCTGGAGCCGCAGGTGATCGCCATTGGCCTCGTCGAAGAGACATCGCACCTCGATTCCCCGCCGGGCCGCTGCCTTTAGGGCATTGATCACGCGGCGATCACTCATGCGATAGATGGCCAAATCCACAGACCTCTCGGCGTCTTCGATAAGCTCCACGGCCCGCGAAATATGTCCCGCTTCCCGGCTCGGGGCAAATTCAACCTCCACTTCACGTTCCTCCCGGCAGCGCCCCCGGACCGCATCCTGGAGTTGTGTAAACGCCGCCGGCCCCACGAAATAGATCTCATCTAAGGCCTCCAGGCTCTTCACCGGCCCCGACGCCGCGATCTCCTCTGCCGCCCGGCGATGAACCCCCTTGCCGTGGAGTTCGTCGGCCGTCGTTCTCGGGTCATTGACCCATAGCAATATCATCTCCTCCTTGCACCGATCCATGATCTGGTCGGCCTTCCCGGCGACCATGGCCCGATCCATGGGTCCATCCTTTTCGGGTACCCCGTTGCCGTCGCCCTCCACGGCGCAACCAGCGCCCCCTAACCACACCCCCATCACCACCGCCATTGCTCCCATCCATCTGGGCATCTTCACCTCCCTGAACCCGGGAATATTTCCTGGTCGTTGCGTCTCTATTATCGCCCCCTGGCCCTCCAGCCTTGCTCCCCAGAGCCCGAACGCCTGTGGGCCTATCGCTTTTTATCTGGTCTCCATGTTTAACTTCCCTTTATGCTTGGCGTATCGTGCGGTGGGATTCCCACTACAGAAGGTCTTCAATGGATCGCAGCGTCCCCAATACCACCGCTCTCACGGAGTTGGAGCGGCTATGCCTGGATATGGTCAGCGCTGGCCGACCACTAGCCACCATACTGGACACCATCACCACCACTGTTGATGATCTCGTGCCTCCCATTTCCTCATCGATCCTTTTGGCCAATCAGTCCCATCTGTGCCTCGGTTCCGCACCTTCTCTCCCCGAAGACTTTCAGGCCATCATCGACGGACTTCCCATCGGTGAGGGAATCGGCTCTTGCGGCACCTCCGCCTTTCGGCGCAATCAGGTCATCGTCACCGATACCCATGCCGATCCCCTGTGGAGTGACTTTCGAGGCATAGCCCGTCAATTTGGCCTGCGTGCCTGCTGGTCGACCCCCATCCTCTCCGCCGATGGGGATGTGCTGGCCACCTTTGCCATGTACGCCTCCGAGCCTGGCCCTCCTAACGACGACCAGCAGCAGATCATTGAGAGGCTCTCCTATTTTGTGCGCGTGGCCATCGAGCGAAGCCGCACCCAACACGAGCTTCGCCAGACCCAACAGCGCTTCGATATAATCGCCAATCACATCGAAGACGTCTTCTGGATCACCGACGAAAAAAACGAGTCGCTCCTCTATATCAGCCCCGCCTTCGAATGCATCTGGGGCCTCTCCCGTGACGAGATCAAAGAGCAGCCCCGGGCATGGATATCCAGCATTCATCCCGACGACCGATCCCGGGTCCAAGAGCGTGACGACCTCATGGCCGAAGAATCCTACGACGAGCAATACCGCATCGAGCGTCCCGACGGTCAGATTCGCTGGATCGCCGACCGCGGCTTCCCCGTCACCGATGACGAGGGCAACCTGCAGCATCTCGTAGGCGTCGCTAGCGATATTACGACCCAGAAACAAACGGAGCTCGAACTCCAGGAACGCATCAAAGAACTTCGCTGCCTCTTCCGCGTCTCCTCGCTTCTGGCAACCCATTCCACCACCGCACTGCCGGAACTTTTCGACCAGATCACGGCCATCCTGCCTTCGGGCCTTCGATTTCCAGAGCGCGCTACAGCCCGCCTTCAACTCCAGGGCATTTACGACGACGCCCCCCCTATCGAAGCCCCCGCCCATCAGCTCCATGTTCGCCTCCTTGCCAATGACACCACCGTCGGCCACCTGGA
>CAYQBU010000150.1:0-9823 GCA_964415785.1 uncultured Bradymonadales bacterium | reverse complement strand
GCCCTCAAGTACATCCCCTCCCACGACCCGGTAACGGCCGCCCGATTCGAGCGCGAAGCGCTGACGGTCAGCAAATTGCGCCATCCCAACACAGTCACCGTCTTCGACTACGGCCAGACCGACGATGGCTTTCTCTTTTTGTCCATGGAGATGCTCTCCGGCCGCACCCTGACCGAGCTCATCGAGCAGGACAGCCCTCTGCCCCCGGCTCGTGCCGTCAAGATCGCTTCTCAAATCTGCCGCTCCCTGGCCGAAGCCCACCAGATGGGCATCGTTCACCGCGACATCAAACCCGATAACGTCATCCTCATCGAGGTCGATGGCGACCCCGACGTCGTCAAGGTCCTGGACTTTGGCATCGCCAAGGCCGTGGAGCGCGAAGAAGAGGTCACCCTCACCGGCGACGGCCGCATCATCGGCACCCCGCGCTACATGTCGCCGGAGCAGATCCTCTCCGAGGATATCGACCACCGCAGCGACATCTACAGCCTGGGTTGCATCATCTTCGAGATGCTCTGCGGCAAGCCCCCCTTTACGGCGCCCACCACCACGGCGCTGATGATGAGCCACGCCCAGGAGCCTCCCCCACCCTTCTCGGAGCGCCTGGAGTCCGAGACCCTCAACGACATCCCCGACGGGCTGGAAAATGTCGTCCGCCTGGCCATGGCCAAAAACCCCGACGACCGCCCTCAGGACACCGAGGAATTGCGCACCCAGCTTGAGCAGGCCTTGCGCGCCCACCAGCAGGGCCACGCCTATGACGGGCCGGCACTCCCCTCATCATCGGGGTCCCTATCCGCGGCCGACGACGATGGACTTCCAACCCCCATCCTTATCGGCGCCGCCGCCGGCTTGACCCTCTTGATCGCCATCGCCGCCGTTCTGGCCCTTCTCAATACCGACGAGGAAGACGAGCAACCCTCCGCCGAAGCCATGGTCGCTGACGCCGACACCCTGGAAGAAGAGCCCGACATCGTCGATCCCGACGACGCCATCGATGACGCCCCGGCTCCCCCGGAGGTCTCTGTTCGCGACACCCTCCAACTTCGCATCGATTCCGAGCCCGCTGGCGCTGAAATCCTCAACGACGATACCCCACTTGGCCACACGCCTCTCAACCTCACCGTCGAGTCCTCCACCTCGCCCATCGAGGTCGAACTTCTCCAGGATGATTATCACGCCAAAGAAGCAATCATCGAACCCAACCCCGATGAAAGCGACCCTCAAGCGTTCTCTTTTGAACTCGAACCCGATCGTCCCGCCCCTCGCCCCGCTTCGCCACCGCCTTCGCCTTCCCCAAGCACCGATGACGATTCCGACTCCGGCGGCGTCCCCAGCATTCAACTGCTGGGCGATGACGACGATGACGATGACGATGATGACGGTTCGGCGGACGACGGCCCAAATATCCCCACGCTCTAGCCCGGGGTCCCCCCACCTATATGCTCCCCTTTCACCACGTTCGGCACATCTTGGTCCTGCTAGGGCTATCCGTGCTCGTTATCTCGGGCTGTGCCAGCGAGCCGGAGACCCGTTCGCATCGCCACCCGGGCACCACCAATCTGGTCGTGGAACGCCTCGATTTTATAGGCGTCGATAGCGTCTCAGAGCGCCAACTGCGCGGCGGACTTGCCACCGTCGAGGACGCCGGATGGCGCACCCGCATCCCATTCTTTGGTCCCGACCGCCGCTACTTCAACCGCTTTGACTGGGTCCATGATCGCGAGCGGATCCTCGCCTTCTACCGCCAGCAGGGCTACTACTCGGCCTCCATCAACTCCGAGTCCATTATCGAGGATCCCGAGGCTCAGACGGTGCGCATCCGTGTGTCTATCGACGAAGGCCCCCCTACCCAGGTCTCCCGGATCTCCATTGACGGCCTCATCGATGGTCTCACCCCCTCGGCCTCCGAACTCCTCTCGGAGGCTCCCCTCGGCGAAGGATCGACCTTTGTTCAGGCCAACTATCGCCGGATGCGCCACCTTCTCCAGGACCGCCTCCGCGAGGCCGGCCACGCCTACGCCACCATCAGTGGCCGCGTCTTCGTCAACCCCCGGGAGGCGACGGCGGACATCTATTTCTACGCCGACCCCGGGCCCCGTGCCCAGTTTGGCGACGTCTACGTCGTCGGTCTCGAGGACATCGACGAGCGCGCCATCAGGCGGGCCGTCCGCTTTCGCCGCGGTGACGACTATGACGCCCGGATCCTGCGCCGCGCTCAGGAAGATATCTACGACCTCGGCGTCTTCGGCATGGTCACCGTCCTCCCCGCCCACGAGGCCCGCGACGCCATCCCCGAGGGCGATCAGGAACGCGAGGTCATCGACGAGATCGTCGACGACCACGATCTCCCCGATACCGCCGAAGATCCCGACGACCCCATGCTCCTGCCCGAAGAGGAACAACCGATCATCGTCGACGAGCGCGAAAGCGACATCTCCAGCGTCCTTTCCGAAGTTCAGACCCACGCCGAATCCCGCAGCCGCCTGGACCCGGAAGTTCCCATTATTATTCGCGTCCAGGAAGCTACGGGCTACAACCTTCGCCTCGGCACCGGTGTCGCCGTCGAGAGTACTCGTCAAGATGTCCGCGGCCTCGTCAACTGGTCGGCCCGCAACTTCATGGGTGGGCTGCGCCGAATCGAGCACCAAAACGCCGTCGGTTATGCCTGGGCTCCCGGCCTCCTCGGCCCCGGTGAGGCCTCCAATCGCGGCGTCATCCTCTCCAGTCAGCTTCGTTTTGAGCAGCCCCAATTCATCGAACCGCGCACCAGCCTTCGCATCCGCGCCGGAGTAGACCGCGATGTCACCGAGGGCTTTTCGCTCTGGAACCCCTCGGCCCGCATTTCTCTAAACCGCATCTTTGGCCGAAATTTTATTCTCAGCGCCTCCTATAATGTCGCCTACTTTAGCTATTTCAATATTCAGGAAGGCCTCGTCGACGAGACCGCCACCGAGCTGGGCCTCGACTTCCGGGAGAGCTTCCGTCTCGAATACCTCGAACAGTCGGCGACCTACGACCGCCGCAACGACCTCCTCAATCCCTCTCGCGGCTTCATGTCCGATATCACCGTTCAGCAGGCTGGTCGCTACATCGCCGGCGGAGATTTCGACTACATCAAGCCCATCCTCTCCGGCGAATACTATCTGGGCATGACCGGCAACTCCCTGCTGGCCCTCCGGAGCCGACTGGGCGCCATCTACGATGTGCGCCGCGACACTGGCGTCCCCATTCAAAGCCAGCTCTACAGCGGAGGCACCGACGGGATGCGCAGCTTCGGTCGCCGTCGTCTGTCTCTGTTTACGGCCTCCGAAGAGGCCATCCCCGTCGGCGGATCCACCCAATTTGAGGTCTCTGTGGAGCCCCGTTTTCGCCTCGTCGACAATCTCCTGGACATCGGCGATCTCTGGGGAGCCGTCTTTGTCGACGCCGCCACTATCCTCGGCGGCCCCTTTCTCATCGATGATGGCACTGCCCGCTCCGACAGCATCTTCGACACCGCCGACCTCTCCGATATCCAACAGACCCTGCTCTACGGTGCGGGCGCCGGCATGTGGTGGAACACCCCTGTAGGCCCCGTCCGCCTGGACTTCGCGTACACCCTTAGCGACATCACCGACGATCCACGCTTTCGTCGCTGCGAAGTCGCCGCCGACTACGGCCGACCGCAATGCCAATTCGTGCCCCTCAACGACGATCCCATTCAAGACGCCATCCTCGGCTACGGCATCTACATCAGCATCGGCCACTCCTTCTAGATACAAATCAGATACAAAAAAACGCCGACCCCAGGGGGTCGGCGCCTCATACATTGTCACTTATTCATCCATCAGTGTCGTGCATCCATTCATGGAACCACGGTAAACTCACCGCTCGGTCGAACCTCCGGTGCTTCGCTGACCCCGCATCCCTGCCAGGGAACAACCACAAACAGCACCAAAATCAGGGCGACCACAATGATCTCGCCCGGATTTTCCTTCCACCAATCCCAGATGCGCTGATTCTCTTTTTCGCCGAGATGTTGAATCGACTGTTCTTCCATAGCCTCAGCCACTTCATCTAGGGGTGTAGGCCCACTGCTGCGTCCAGGGGGCCTTCTCCGAGTTCGTCGAGCGTTACGGCCGGTTCTTACCATTGCGTTTTACCCAATTCAAGACCAGATCTGGCCTTTTCGATCCCAGCGCCGCTGTCGATCCTCGCCGCCGGCGCCACGAGCGCGAAGAGCTTGCTATTTCCACCGACTCCATTGTATGGAGAGCCTACAAATTCATCCGCTCGCGCCCGGCGCCGGCGTCCGCATGACGACCACTTTCTCGTTTTTCGTCCCTTCAATCACTGCCAGTTTCGGGGCCCTCACGGCCGCATCGCGAGCTTTTCAAAGGGACCTTTAGCCCCCTCATTTTTTTCTGGCAGACCAGCATTCAAAGGATTTCCATGGCACGGTTGATGTCCAGCACCGAATTGCATCAGCGCATCGAAAAAGACGAGGACTTCGTTCTTATCGACGTCCTCGGCACCGATGACTTCACCGACGAGCATATCCCGGGGGCGGTCAATATTCCCCTCGCTGAGCTTCGTCAGCGCGCCACCAGCGACCTCAGTCGCAACCAGCGCATCGTCGTCTACGGCTTCGATCACGACGAACAATCCTCCAACCAGGCGGCGACCCTCCTGGAAGAACTGGGCTTTCGCAAAGTCTCGGACTTCGACGGTGGCATCTCGGCCTGGAAAAAAGCCGGGTTCCTCACCGAGGGAAAAAATCCCAAGATCGTCGGTGAGATGGCCGAGCTCTAAGCGCTCTGCCTGACGATGGAGCGAGGCTCCACAGTTGGCCCCGGCCGCTGAGTAGTCTCGACCCACAAAAAAGCCCGCCGGGTGCATCGCGCACCGGCGGGCTTTTTCTATTCGTTTGACCTGGCTCCGCCTCAGTCTTCCACGATCACATCGGCGCGGTAGACATAGATGCCCTCTTCCGAGCTATCCTGGCTGGCCTCGTATTCTGATCCCGGGGGCTCTTCTTCGGCCTCCCAATACTCGGCGTATTCTTCGGCCGAATCCTCGCTTCGGAACAGCCTCAGATGCACTTCCCGATCCTCTTCGTTGAGCTGTCGGTACCGAATCAAGGCGTGCATCACCTCATCCTGCACATCGCTCGCCCGCAGGTAGGAGCCCCCTTCGATGGGTTCCAGCTCCTCGGGGTCGACGATCTCTTCCTTGCCCGTATCCAGGTCGCGCACCACCAGCGCTCCCATATCGGTCTTGGCGATGATCACCACCTCTTTGGCCGGCAACTTCTCGCGGTTGACCTTGCCTCGCTTGCTCTTATCGGACGCCAGTAAATAGATCCGGTGGGGAGCAATGCCGCGCGACTCCAGCAGCGTTTTGTACTCGTCGCGCTCCTTGAGCAATTCCAGATACTTTTGGGCATCGCCGATATTAGTGGTCCGAAACACCACCTCGCCATCCTCATCGACGATGGTCGTGCTACTCTTTTTCTTCTCGATGGTCAGTCCGTCGTAGGCCATTCGATCTTTTTTAGCCACGTGCTCTACCTTCGTTGAAATGGTCGGTGATTGATCGCGTCTGGACCGCCCCGATTGCGCTCTGCTGGGGCCAAATAACGCATACCCTTAACACAGCCCTTTCGATTGTAAAGTCATCCCTTTTGTTTCAGCCCTCTCTTTGTTATGGATCGCGCCCGAGCACAACCCCCTTCCATGCGCAGTTGAACTCTCCACCTTCCGACTCAGGAGTACTCTACCATGTCGAAAGAACAGACCATCCCTGTTGTTGACCTCCGCGACTACACCGAAGGCGACGAGGCCGCCAAACAAGCCTTCGTCCAGAAGATCGGTGACGCCCTTCGCGACCTGGGCTTTGTGGCCATCGAGGGCCACGGCGTCGATCGCGACCTCCTCTACGACACCTACGACGCCTTTAAAGACTTCTTCGACCTGGATACCGAAACCAAGCAAAAATACGAGCGTCCCGAGTCCGGCCGCCAGCGCGGCTACACCTCCTTTGGCGTCGAGCAGGCCAAGGACAACGACAAGCCGGACCTCAAGGAATTCTACCAGCTCGGCCGTGACCTGCCTGAAGACCACCCCATGGCCGATCGCATCGACAAAAACGTGTGGCCCGACGACGAGGTCCCCCACCTGCGCGAGCGTGCCCAGAAGGTCTACAAGCAGATGGAGGCCTCTGCCGAGACCATGCTCAAGGCCATCTCTCGCTACCTGGGCCAGGAAGAAGACTTCTTGCCCAATATGATCGAGAACGGAAACTCCATCATCCGCGTCATCGATTATCCGGTGTGCGAGGGATTCGACGAGCCCGGTCAAATGCGCTCGGCGGAGCACGAGGACATCAACCTCATCACCCTGCTTCCCGAGGCCACCCAGTCGGGCCTCCAACTCCTCAACCGCGACGACGAGTGGATCCCCATCCACGCCATCGAGGGTCAGATGATCGTCGACTCCGGTGATATGCTCAGCCGCATCACCAACGACTTCATCCCCGCCACCACCCACCGCGTCGTCAACCCCGAGGGCGAGCCCACCCGGCGTTTCTCCATGCCCTTTTTCGTCCATCCCCATCCGGACTACACCCTGGAGGTCTTGGACGAAGTCCTCGACGAGGGCGAAGAAGCCAAATACGAGCCCATCACCGCCGAAGACTTTCTCTTTCAGCGCCTTGAGGAGATCGGCCTGACCTGAGTCGGCCTCCACTCGCGCCCACCACGCCCCCTCTGCTTCTCGGAGGGGGCGTGGTCGTTTGTGGCCCCCTCATCGCCACTTCAATTGCCAGTTGCACCACTCTGCGTTACCGTCGTCGATGCTATTGACTGCCCCAAAATCTGGCGATCCCCTATCTGGAGTCTACCCATGAAACGCTTCTCTCTCTTTGCCCTCCTCCTCGTTGCTCTCCTGGGCTTGAGCCTCGGCTGCGACGGCTGCTCCAGCGATGACGTCGACGACGACGCCCAGGAGCGCATCGACGCCCTTAGCACGCTGGTGCCGGCGACCACTGACGCCGCGATCATCATCCCCGAGATCGGCGCCCTGCCCTCTACCCTGGACCACCTCTTTCAACGGGCCGAACACTTCAACCCCAACGCCCGCGCCATCGAGAGCGGCCTTCGTCAAAACCTGGGCCTCCACCTCTCGGACGCCGAAAGCTGGGATGAGGCCGGCTTTGATCTCGATGGCTCCCTGATGCTCTCCATGGTCGGAAGCCGCCCCGTCCTCGCCGCCCACATCGATGACGACAACGCCTTTGAGACCTATATCATTGGCCGTCTCCGCCAGATGTTTGACACCCAGACCGCCATCGAGAGCCAGGACTACGGCGAGCGCCGCTTCCGCACCTCCGGAAGCGGCCCCTCTGACGATATGGCCTGGTTTATCGACGACTCCACCGTCGTCCTCGTCTTTCCCCCCTCGGAGACCATTGACATCTTCGAGACCGGCTCCGCCGCTTCTGTGGCCAGCGAACTGGGCGCCGTCGATGACGAGACCAACCTCACCACTTCCCCCTCCTTTCAGGATTTCCGCAACGGCATCGACACCGACTACCCGATCAGCTTCTACGTCGACATCAACCGCTACGTGGACCGCGACATCGACGAGTCCACCAGCCTCGGCCTCAGCGGCCTCAACGATGTGATTCGCTCCGTGGCTCAATGGTCCGAGGAAAACGCCGGCGGCGCCGGCCTCGCCGTCCAGACCGATGAGAACTCCATCACCTTCCGCGGCTATGCCGCCGGTGATGAAGACGTCCTCGCCCAGGCCCGAGAGGCCTACCATAGCGACGCCGACCTCGACTGGGGCCACTTTCTAACTGACCGCACCACCCTCGCCACCCGCACCAGCTTTGATCTCGCCGCCACCATCGACACCTATCTGGAGTCGCTGCCCGACGAAGAGCGCCGCAGCATCCAACGCGAGATGACCGAGATGGGCCGCGACTTGGACCTCGACTTTCACGACGACATCCTCGGCGCCTTCTCCGGCCACAGCCAATTTGTCTTCTACGGCCTCGGAGGCGATCTCGACGGCGTCGTCCAGAATATCCTCACCGGCCAAGTTGTTGAAGGCGTCCGTAACGCCCTCGCCCAGACGGGACTGGTCTTCAACCTCCACTTTACGGACATGGATAAAATGGAAGTCCTCCTCGACCTCGCCGAGGACAACGCTCAGGGGATGATGGAGCGCCGTCCGGCCCGCCATCAGGGCGATGACAGTGACGATGTCGACCTGATCACCGCCGTCGACGCCGACCTCATCCCCGCCCAACTCCTCATCCATGGCGACACGGCCTCCCTCTTCACCACCGGCATCGGCGAGTCCTCGGCCTACGAATACGTCACCGGCCAGCGCGACGACACGCTTCTCGCCGACAGCGACCATCCCCTGGGCCAGCGCTTCGCCGACGCCGACACCGCCAATGGCCTCTACCTTAACTTCTCTAACCTTCGATCCAATATGCGAAATATCACCTTTCTCGCCGGCTATACGAGCACCATCGCCGCCCTCCACGAACTGCTGATCACCGCCGACGTTGCCGATCACGGCGTCTACGTCGACGCCAGCCTCCAATTCTCCGATCCCATCGAAGATCAGCCAGAGGATCAGTAAATGGGCCCCCTCCTCCAGGCCGATGGACTGCGCCGCGCTTACTCCAGCGGCGACATCGAAACCCTGGCCCTCGATGGCGTCGATCTCTCCCTCCAACGGGGCGAGTTCGTCGCCATCGTCGGCGCCTCGGGAAGCGGCAAGACCACCTTGCTCAACTGCCTGAGCGGCCTGGACACCGCCTACGAGGGACGGATCGCCTTTGATGACAAGGCCCTGGACACACTCTCCGACGCCGACCTCTCGTCGCTTCGCCACGATCGCATCGGCTTTGTCTTCCAATCCTTCCATCTCCTGGACCACCTCACGGCCCTGGAAAACGTCGCTCTCCCTCAATATTTCGGCCCCACCGACGGGGAGCCTGACGACCGCGCCGCCGACCTCCTCGGCGAGGTCGGCCTCGGAGACCGGCTCCAGGCCTACCCCACCGGACTCTCCGGCGGCCAAAAGCAGCGCGTCGCCATCGCCCGTGCACTCTTTTGCGATCCCGATATTCTCTTTTGCGATGAGCCCACGGGCAGCCTCGACCAGACCACGGGCCTGGACATCATGCGCCTCTTCCATCGCCTCAACGAGGAGCGCGACCTTACCCTCGTGGTCGTTACCCACGAGCCCCATATCGCCCATCTGGCCCGCCGCCGCATCGTCCTCCAGGACGGCGCCATCATCGAGGACCGCCAGCAAACCCCCCGCTGGCCTAAGCCCACCGATGGCGACGCCTCTCCCAACGCTTTCGATCTCACCGCCACCACCGAGGTACCGACGTGAGCCAGGGCCACTCCAGAGATCTCATCCTTCAATCCCTGGCTCGCCACCGATTCCACTTCTTTCTGGCCTCCATCGGCGTCGTCATCGGCGTCGCCACCCTTCTCTTTTTCAGCGCCCTCGGCCAGGGCGTTCGCACCACGGTCCTCGAAGACATCTTCGTCATCGACCGCCTCGAGGTCGTCGATCCCGCCGCTGACGCCGGGATCCGAGCCGGGGGAAGCCTCTTTGCCGGCGCCGGACTCACCGATCGCACCGTGGAGCGCCTCTCCGACGTCGACGGCGTCCATCGCGCCTACCCGCGCATGAAATTGACCTTTCCCTCCCGCTCCTCTGGCGGCGCCGACCTCATCGGCGAATCCATCGGCATCGAATTTATCGGCGACGGCATCCCCTCGGAGCTCGCCGCTGACGACGCCACAGAC
>CAYQBU010000149.1:0-9884 GCA_964415785.1 uncultured Bradymonadales bacterium | reverse complement strand
GCTCGATCCTCAAGTTTATGGCACCGCAGTCTCGCTGAATCGTAGTGCCCACCGAGCTGCCTGCACAAGAGATACGGAGTGGTGCGGGTTCAAGGAAATGCCGCAATATTTGGAGGACACCGTCGACAACGGGGCAGGGGCGGAGCGTGGGGCTCGGCCCGACTGGAAAGCCACCTTGAGGGACGAGGAGCGCTGCGATGACGGAGACGAAGGCGGATCGGATCGATGAAATCGACACGTTATATGACCTGGGCGAGTTTCTATACGCCGTCTACAGGGAGACGGATTATACGATCGGGGTGCTCAGCTTTGGCGAGCCGATGGCCGATGGAGAATACCCGGATCATCTCGGGGACCCTCCCGAATTTATGAAGAGTGGCTGGACCATGTATCACGAGATCCCGATGGTTCTGCATCCCGAGAAGGGGGCGCTCTTGGTGCGCAGGGTCGCCCCTTGTCTGGCAAAGCAGGGGTTGGCGGCGGCGATCGAGGAGACCTATTCCGAGCTCAAAAACCTCACCTACAAGATAAGGCGTCGCCTCGACGAGGTCGGCGGTTGGCAAGACCAGCCCTTCGTGATGGGGGCGGGGGTGGTGACGACCCGGATGTGTCCTGGCGATCGTCGTCCGCTCAGCGTGCCCGATGTGGCGCTCATCGATCGCGATGGGATTCGAGCGTTTCCACAGCGCATCGATGGGCTCTTTGAACACTGGGGTACGGAGTGCGCGAGTCCCGTGGAGTCCTGGGGGGAGGCGCTGGTGGAGGCGGTGACGGAGTCGCCGGGAGTGCTGGGCGATTTCTATGATGAGGCGTCGCTCGGCGAACACTACCGAGAATTTGAACGGAATCTGGAGGGCGTCGTCGAAGCGCGCGTACCCGGGTAGGGCGGTTGACTAAAATGGCGACGCCCATGATATCGGAGGCGAAAGATATCTCTGTCGGAGTCATAGGCCCATGGGTGATCCTCAACGCGGTAATAAGCGGGAATCGTCGGCCCTTCTGGAAGTTCGGGACTTGAGCTGGATTCCCCCTCGTTCCGAGGAGGCGCTCTGGCAGGGGGTGTCGTTTTCGATTTACTCGGGGGAGAGGGTGATCATTCGCGGGGAGAGCGGTTCGGGGAAGTCGACGTTGCTCCGGTGTCTGGTGCATCTGGAGGCGCCGGCGTCGGGAGCGGTGTACTGGCGCGGCGACAAGGTGGAGTCGGGGGATATTCGCCGTTTTCGCCATCGCGTGCTCTACGTCCATCAGTCTCCCGAGGCCATCGCGACCACGGTGCGAGAGGAGATGGCCTTTGCCCGGGAGATGAGCAAGGGGCTCGCCGATGAGATGTCGACGCCGCTCGATGAAGAGGGGCAGCGGAGTCTCCTGGCGCGCTTTGGGCTCGGCGATCTGGGTTGGGAGCGGCGCGTCGACGAGTTGTCCGTCGGCGAGCGGCAGCGGGTGGCCCTGGTGCGGTGTTTTTCCGTGGGGCCACAGGTGTTGCTGCTGGATGAACCCACGGCGTCTCTGGACGATACCAACGCCCGTCGCATCGAGGATTACGTCTCGGATTATGTCGAGGACTCCCCGGGGCGAGCGGCGGTGTGGATCACCCACTCCACAGAGCAGCGCCAGCGGCTCCAGGGACGCCCCATCGATATCGATGATTTTCGGTCCTGACCACAAGAGATAGGCGGTCGTATATGGTGGATTATATCCAATTAACGCCCTGGGATCTGGCGCTGGCGTCGGTGCTATTGATCATTCCGGCGGCCATCAGCATTGGATTGAAGCTCGGGCTTGAGAAGAATCTGGCCATCGCCTCGGTGCGAACGGTGGCGCAACTGGCCTTTCTGGGACTGATCCTGGAGTGGGTCTTTTCGGCGGATCGCTGGTTTTATGTGGTCCCCATGCTGGGGGTGATGCTCTTCTTTGCCGCCCGGGCGGGGATCAAGCGCTCGTCGCGCAGGTTTCCCGGGGCCTTTGTGGCGGCCTTTGGCGCCCTGGCGCTGGCGACGTCGGTGACCACCTTCAGCGTCACCGAGGTCGTGATCGGCGTCGACAAGTGGTACGAGCCCCAATACGTCATTCCCCTGGTGGGGATGCTGTTGGGCAATGGGCTCACCGGGATCAGCCTGGGCCTGGATCGAATGCTCTCCGACATGACGGCCCAGAGAAGGGCCATCGAAGCCCGTCTGGCCCTGGGAGCGACGCTGTGGCGGGCCTGCCTGCCCTGGACTCGCGAGGGCATCAGAAATGGAATGATCCCGATCATCAACTCCATGATGATCGTGGGTCTCGTATCTCTACCGGGGATGATGACCGGCCAGATTCTGGCCGGCGTCCCGCCGGCGGATGCCGTGGCCTATCAGATCCTGATCATGTTCATGATCGCCGCCACTACCGCGCTGGGGGTGATCATCCTCTGTTTGATCGCCTTTCGGGCCATCGCCGGGCCCTACGAGCGGGTGAAATGGGAGGTGATCACCCGTCATGACGACGCGTGAGGACTGGGCGATCGCTCCTTCAGGCGCCGGGGACCTGGCAGAGTTCGTTGACCCTTTCGGCGTCGGAGGCGCACTCCTGGTCGATGATCGTCTGGTCCTCCAGTGATTCACAGGGGAGGTTGAAGATGCATTGCCACATCAAACTTTGGGCGGCGACGCAATCCTCACCTTGTCCTTGCCTCATGGCGTCGACGACCCCTTCGCAGTCATTGGCACATTCCTCGATCTCGTCGGGACTCAGCTCTTCTCCTTCGCATTCCGCCTCTCGTTCACAGGCGTCTGCGCAACTCGTCGTGGGATCGGGGGCATCGTCGAGCCCGTCGTTATCATCACTGCAGGCGACTCCCAGCGTCAAAACTGCTGCGAGCAGGTAAGTAAATATCCAGCGGTTGGGTGTCGAATACATAAGGGCTCCTGACACTTGTGGTGAGTGCTTTACAAGAGAGTAAAGGTGAAAAAAACCTGTGTGTCCGACCGGGTAAAGTATATAGATGAAGTCGTTGTCTTCAAGAGATTCTGACAAGTCCGACAAGAATTCGGTATCGCCCTCTCTTCCGTCGAAACCACGAGTTGATCCTCATCTAGTGGAAAAGAGGGATGGCAACGAAGATAACCCGTCGAGCCAGAAGAGTCTCTCCGAAATAACTTCGGCTCAAGGCGTTATGGTCCCCAGCGCCCAGTCCTGACGCGCCACGGTGCTTAGGCTACTAATTCCGGGGTCAGAGGTATGCGGCGAGCCCCTCTCCGGCGCGCAAGCCGCCGGGGGTGTGGATCGCCGAATAGGGTGGCGTTGTTGTAGCCGCCACCACGGAGTGGTAAAATTGTGGGATATTCCCCACAGTTTAGGGGCCCCCCCTGAATCCCTATCGAGGTCATAATGAAGTGCATTACGTATCTGCTTCTCCCTTTCGCTGCCACCGCGTTCTTTGGTTGCGGCTCCGACGACAATGGAGAGAGCGAAGACGACCCCTATGAGCGCCCCGAAGAAGCGCAGATGATCATCACGGATGCCCAATTGGATGACTTGGTCGCCATCGGTATCACCATCAATCCGGGAAGCGCGGCGCCAGAGTTGGCCGGTGTCTATGATCGCGCCGACGGGAGCGTGGTGGCCGCCGACAATGAAGCCAGCGTTGGGCTCAACGCCTGCGACAACATGTGGACGGTGGAGGAGACGGAAGAGCCATATATCTACGCCACCTCCTCTGAGGATTACAATAATTGCGATGGAAGTCGTGAATCTCCGGCGTCTTATATCTCTGGACGCGACAATTGTTTTACGCTCTATGTGGAGAACGACGGCGATCGAGAGGGATGCGACTTTCGATGGGCGCAGGTGATCTCGGGGTGTCTGGAAGATGGTGGAATCGAGGACTATCAAGAAGCCGATCTGGGGATTGAGCACGACGACTCGTCGGCATGCCAGTCATTGATCGACGAGGGGGCTATTCCCGGCGCGGGGCAGCGGGCGCTCGTGGAATATCCCTTTGTGGAACGGCAGTAGGGGATCGAGGTCTGCGGCGAGCCAGGAAGAGCCAGGACTCGGGGCGGAGCAGAAAGATCAGTTATGTGAATCGGTCCATGTGGTGGGTTTTTGCGGCGTCCCGCCGGCGGATGCCGTGGCCTATCAGATCCTGATCATGTTCATGATCGCCGCCACTACCGCGCTGGGGGTGATCATCCTCTGTTTGATCGCCTTTCGGGCCATCGCCGGGCCCTACGAGCGGGTGAAATGGGAGGTGATCACCCGTCATGACGACGCGTAGGTTTTCCGTGCTCTGAAGCATGCAGCGAGAAATCGGTGGGGTGACCTCAATCATCGAAGCCCAAGGTTGACCCACCACCTATGCCACGCAACCAGAGGCTATCGACGGCATGGGGTTATAGAACCACCGCCTATTTAGGGGTCGAAAAAGCAATTTGAGGGGAGGTGGGTCGAGGCATCGCGGTCCGCGGCGTTGTGGCAGCTCGGTTCTATACGCCCGAGGAAGCGCGGTCCTACCGAGAGCGAGTGCTCGAGGCCGCCGAGTGGGTGTCCCGATAATCAGTCCTGTCCTATTCAGCGGCCGCGGGTTCAGCATTGGTGTTGGCGTCGGCATCATCGTTGGATGATCCAGGCCGGGGGATGGGATCGGTGAGGTTTTTGACGGAGATCATCTTGGCTTTGCCGATGACGACGTCGGCCATTTTTTTGAAGCGGGTGAAGACGGACTCCTGGACGTAGGGGATCTCGTGCTTTTCGCAGAGGGCTTTCACCTTTGGTTGGATCTTCTGGTACTCGAGCATCGTCAGATCGGGCCAGATGTGGTGCTCGATCTGGTAGTTAAGCCACATCTGCAGCCAGTCGATGGGGTCCGTGCCCGTGTGGTAGTTGGCGGAGCCGGCGATCTGGCGCAGGTAGAACTCCTCGCGGCAGGAGATGGGCTCCTCGACGCGATACATATCCTCGCCGGTGTGGTTGGGCCCGATGATAAAGAAGGAGTGAAAATTATTGATGAGCTCGGCGCCCAGGCTATTGAGCATGACGTTGACGACGGCGATGGGCCCCAGGGGGGCGAACATGGCCGGGATCGCTCCAAAGCGCCACAGGGCGTGAGGGGTGATGGCCTTGAGCCATACCTCGCGTCCCCGCTCGGTAAGAGGGTTGAGGATATACTCGTCCTCGGGAATATCCTCTTTATTTCTGCGGGCCTCCGCCTGCTGGAGGGCGTTCATGGTGCCCGGGGCGTAGTAAGACCATTTCCAGGTCACCGACAGCAGTCCCAGCAGGACCTTTCGCTGCCACATGGGCACGTCTTGCTCGCGCATCCACTCCGAGTTTCTCTCCAGTAAATCGGGGTCGTCATCTTCGCCGAGATTGTAGTGGTGCAGAAAGTCGTGCTCTTCGTGCCAGGCCTCGGGCAAAATCCAGTCCATCCAGTCGAAGACTCGACGAAATCCGTGGGCGAAGACCTTGCTGGTGTATTTGTCGGGGATGTCCGGGACCCGGTCGTAGCCGCGGTGGCTGATGTGGTGCATGAGAAGCCACCGGGTCAACAGCCCCTGAGAGATGAGCATGCTGGATAGCGGATTGGGGGCGATCCAGGCCGTCCCATAGCCCAGGAGAGTGCAGGTTTTTCCCCAGCGCTCGATCTTTTTGAGGTGGAGAAGGTCATCCTCGCCGAGGTCCTCGCGTATCTCTTCGCGGATGGCCTTGAGGTCGGCGCTTAGCTCTTCGAGGTCAATTGTGGAGGGGTCGAAATGCTCGGGGATATACGACGTGGTAGACTTCAAGGGTACTGCTCCAGGAGTCTTAGAGGAGGGCTCGATAACTGTGTCGCCGATAACCTAACAGCTTCGGGGGGAGTTTGTCATGGGATGGGGTGACGTGGTCCAGATGACTCATGGTCCGCCGACGGCGGACCATGAATCTTGCGCGTTAGCCCGTTGCATCGTCGTTGGATTGAGCACGCCAGGCTCGGATATCGAGGATCACGAAGGCCAGATGGGCGACGGCGATCAGCGCCAGGATGCTCAAGCCCGCCGTGATCAACGAACTGGGTTCGAGGTTGCCGCCAGCGTCAATGGCGTCCAATCCCAGAGTGTTGTCGGCGACGTTGAATTCGTTAACTTGGGTGTACAGGGGGTGCTCGGTAAAGTTGATGGCTGTGAGGGCGCCGACGGTCGCCAACAGGGCCAGATCGGCGAGCGGAGCGGGACGAAGGATCGCGCCGGGCACGACATATCGGATCAGACGGGTTAATCGGGGAGCCTTTCGACCCACGAGGGCACCGATGACGAAGATGAGGGCCAGAATAAGCAACAAAATGGGGATCATCGCCGGCTTCAGATTGCCCACCGACACGCCGCCGAAGTCGTTTTGGTAGGCCACGTCGATAAACGTCAGGTCTTTCACGGACTGCCATTGGGTCTGTTGAGCATCGGTGATCACGGCCTCCATCAACAGCGGACAGATCGCCTCCTTGTCGGGCAAGGCCTCACCGGCGACCAGGGCCTGGTGTTCGGCGTCCATGATGGCCAGGAGCTCCGTTCGAGCCGGGCTGTCGGCGAGGGCTTCGACGTTTCGATAAGGATTGGGTGATGCAAGGGCGTCGTCGCCCAGCTCGATGCTAGCATGAGATATGGTCTCCATGGCCTGGGGGTATACGCCGACCAGGGGAGGGACAATGACCAAGGCAGCAAAGAGGGTGCCCAAAAGCAGAAGGTCCCACCTTCCGGGTTTGGGCATCCAGCTTCGAAGCCCCGAGTCGTCGGCCGCTGGCTGGTCCTCGATATGGCGACGTCGGGCCGCTCCGGCGCGGAGGCCGACGAGGAATAAGAGGATGAGCGCGGCCAGCGAAATTGTGCCTACGATCACGGCATTGCGGATCACCTTTGGGGTCCAGGAACCGCCGGGACCCTGTACTCCACAACTATTGGTCTGGTTGTATTCGGCGCGCTCTGTCCACTCTTCGGCGAGATCGGAACGGTCGTGGTCCTCCATCCAGTCAGCGAGTTTAAACCAGGAAATATGGGCGTCCTCCAGGTTGGGAAAGAGCTGGGCGCGGCGCAGAGATAGGCGGTGAGCCTTGTCGGCATCGCCGTGCTTCAGAGCCAGGCTGAGGACGTCATCGTCGAAGTCGCTCAACCGTTGAAGAGTGGTACTGGCGCCGAGGGTGGAACTGCGTCGGTGAGCCGCGATGCCGACGGCGTCGGCCCCTTGGGCTCCCAGTTCGAAGGCCCGGTCGCCGATCTCAGACAGGCCATAGGTCTCCATGGTGTCGGAGAGATATACCCAGTCCAACCAGTGGGCGTTGGGCGTCTCCAGAGCTCGCTCAAATGCCTGGTCTGCGGCATCGTCGTCGCCGAGAACCTGATGCCAGAATCCAATATAGACATCGTAGTAGGGGTTGGTCTGGTCCGCTGTTTGGGCCGCTTTGAGCCTGGTGATGAGGGCCTCGATGTGGTGGTCATCAAAGTTCTCGACCCGATCTTCAAAGTCCTCTACTTTCACCTGGTAGAAGTAAGGAGTCCCCTCGGGGTTGATATCGTTCATGAGGAACCTGTGGATCTCCTCAAAATCCACGCGTGCGCTGCGGAGAGACGCTGCGCCCGAGACGTCGGGGTGGCTAATAAGCCAATCGGCTTGAGATGGGACAGGACCGTCGAGAGCGTAGCGGATATCGAGACTGTCACGTCCAAAGCCGCCTTCCTCGTGAAACACAAGCGTCACCATCAGCGAGGCGTCACCATCGGCCTCAAGCGCTGTGATGGGGGCTGGAAAGCGAACGCGATCGATGATCGCTCCTTTTTCGACGTCCAATTCCAGTAGATGGAAGTTGCTGGAGTAGAAGGTGCGATCACCGAGGGTGATCGGTTCAGCAAATGGAAAGAGTAGGCCGTCGATCAGATCGGCGTCATCGCTGACCCAGAAGCGCTCGTGCCGCCGCGAATCGCTATCGACGGGGGCAGGACCTTGAGGGGGCTCGTCGAGGGCGATCTTGTCGATGTCTTCGTAGTAGGTTCCATCACTCCACAATGAGGGGTGGTGGATCTGCCAGGCCGCTACGCCATCTGCATCGATGCATTGAACGCCGGCGAAGAAGGCCTCGACCTCACAGCCATCAACGCTATCGGCGTCGTCGGCGTTGGATTCTGCCTCCTCGGCCGCCAGGGGAAGGGCGTAAGCCATGACGCAGAGGCAAATCGTAAGAAGTGAGGGGAAGCGACGCATGGGAAATCCAGTATTGGAATTAGGCTGGGATTGACGCTGCTTCGAGAGGCGTTGAGGTCAATCTGGACCGGATAAAATGGTAAGATTAGCAATTGTTACCATTTTTTTCGTGTGGGAGGTAGGAGGGTGGGGGTTAGAAGTAGTACGGGGCGTCGGGAGCATCGCAGTGGTGATGATGGTGAACGGAGCATTCCAGGCACAGGCTGACGTTTTCCAGGAGGGCAGCGAAATGGCTCCGAAGCGTCAGGGTCAAACCTCATGCTCAGTGGGGAGGTATGTACTGCGTGGTTGGTTGACGCGTCGGGAGGCCGTTAAATTCAAGAAGTTTGGCAGGTGGTCCTCGATGGTCATCGAAGTGACGCAACGAAGCCCTCACCGGGGCGCAAGGGTTCGGTGGGCAGATTCGGTGGTGGCGTTGGGGAGCGGGACCCCCAGTGTGGTAGACTTCAAACACTGGAGGTCATGATGAATCACTTGCACCATATCGCGCTGGGCGCCCGAGACGTGGACGCGGTGGCAGCGTTTTATCGGGAAGTCTTTGATCTTGAAGAGTTGGACCGGCATCTCGATGACGGAGGTCACCTTCGCTCCATTTGGCTGGACCTGAGTGGGTGCATCCTGATGGTGGAGAAGACGAGAAAAGTCCGGCCCGCCGTCGAGGGCGTGGGGGCGGGGCCCTTTCTGCTGGCGTTGTCGATCGAGCCCGACGAGCGAGTGGCGATGGAGGAGAGATTGGAGGCCCGGGGCGCGAGCATTGAGAGTCGAACAGAGTTTACGTCCTACGCCAGAGATCCGGAGGGCAACCGGGTGGCGGTCAGTCACTATCCGTTGGCGTGGGAGCGAGGGGTCGATTCATGAAGCGCTGAGTGGCGCCCTTATTCGTCCATCTCTCGCTGACGCATGGGCATGGAGTCGATGCTATCGAAAATATCCGAAGGCTCGACGGCCTCGTCGGAGCGCATCTTGACCTCGCCGTCCTTACCGATGAGTAAGACATGAAAGTCGAGGTCGTCGACTTCGAAGGACTCGGCGAGTTCCTGGGCGGCCACGGAGGTGATGGGTCGCCCGTCGACGTCGCCGCGTTCCTCGAGAAGTAGATGGTAGACCACCAGGTCCCGCTCCTCGATGGCATCGGACTCCTCGGCCAGGCTTTGGCGCATCGATACGTAGGCGTCGATCTGGTCATGGGCGGCAAAGAGGAGGACCACGCGGTGGCTCCAACGATGGTCGCTGAAGTCCACTGACGTGATCGGCGATAGCTCTTGGTCGTCGTCGAGGGGCTCTTCTGCGGCGGTGGAGATGTAGACGCCGGGGAGTAAGATAAGCAATAAAAGGGCGGTAAAACCGAAGGCCTTCGGTGTTTTAGTCATATTAGAACTCGGTGGAACGCGGTTGTGACGCTGATTCGAAATGGGGTTTCGAACTTGCTATGGTGGAACAACTGAAGTCGAAATTTACTCCCAATGGATAGCAGGGGAAGTCAATGATGTGGATGACTGGTCGGCCCGTATTGCTCGCTCTCGTTACTTCGATGGCCCTCATGGGGTCGATGCTCTTGTCGTCAGAGGCCGAGGCCTGTCAATTTCTCGGCAGCGAGGTGGAGGCCACCCTACCTGTTGACGGAGCCCAGATTCCTCCAGAAGCTGAGTTTTTTATCTGGTTTGAACCGTCTGGTTCGGCAGATA
>CAYQBU010000148.1:0-9921 GCA_964415785.1 uncultured Bradymonadales bacterium | reverse complement strand
CCATTCTATTCCTGCCGATAAGAGCGCGCTATCTTCATCTTGCCGGCTGCGACTGTAACGCCTATGGCCACACTCCATCAATAGTCGACCCCGTCGTTGGACACTCGGCGCAGCACCGCTTCATCGACCACAGGGCCCACGGGAAACCCTTGCGAGCGCAACTCCCACCGCCACTGCTCCAACGCCTCACCGACCTCTCCTCGAGGGTCGACGTACACCGTCAACTCTCCCTGTTCTCCCCGCATCTTGAGCGCCTCGCGCTGGGGCCTGGCCTCGCCGAGGACCACGCGGTGCATCGCCGTCTCCTCCGCCAGAACCCACAACTGGCTCTGCGCCACGCTGGCATCGCCCATGACCTGAAAGGCCATTCCATAGATCCCGGGCTCCAACTCCTCCTGAAGCGCAAACCGCGCCACTCCCTCCTCATCGCTTCGCACCACCCCTTGATGGCTCCAGCCCTCGCAATCCCCGAGAAATAGGCGCACCCCTTCACCCTCCATCGGCTCCCCTTCATAGTCGAGGACCACCCCCACTTTCGCGGGCTCTCCTCGGCGAATTACCCGATCACTGACGCGGTGAATGGCCTCCCTATCGCGAGCCTTATAGAGATTCTCCACCGTCGCCCAGGGCCCGCGCACCGTTTCATCAAAGGCACGCTCTCCACAATTATTGAGGTGTCGAATATCCCCGGGCCCCCGGGGCTCATCCCAGATAATCGGCGCCCAATCATCGGCCTCCAGCACCGGTTTGCCCCTCGTCTCGCCTCGCCAATCTCCACCACCTGACGAGCACCCAAACATCAGGAGTACCACCCCCATCGCCATCATCCGCCGTTTCATAACGCTGCCCCCCGGCCATTTCCTCAGTCAACAACCTACCTCTATCCAAGCTTAAAATTTCAACGCCCCAACGCGATTGACCAGCCTTTGCCAACCTCTGTTTTGCGGCGGAGGTTGAATCCTGGCCCGGAATCGCGCAAAATTAGGCGACCCTTATTGGCCCGCAGACCCTATTGTCAGCCTGGAGCTAGATCATGAGCGTGTCCCTGGAAGCGCTGGAAAATGCCGGATTCCCCACCGAGACCTTCCCCGACGACGTCCCCACCCCGGGTGAAAATAATATCTATCACAAAGACCTCGACGGCGAGAAAGGCCTGTTTCGCTACCAGGTTAACGTCGAGGGCAAGACCTACGGCATGGAGGTCGTCATCGACACCTCCACCGTCCCCGACCCCGCCGAAGGGGTCAGTTTTATGCTCAACCAATTCGCCTTTCTCTGGCGCCAGGACCCCTCCCAGGTGGTCGTCAAAGGCGACGGATCGTGCCGGCGAATCAACTTCTAACCCGGATTATTCATGAGACGTCGTGACGCGCCCTGAGCGAAGCGAAGAAGTACTCTTGGGGTGAGGCAAAATCAGAGTTCAAAGGCCAAAATCGCACCCGATTCCGGGCATTGAAAAGTCCCACAGGCGATGCGGAGCATCGTCGCGGAGTGAGATGCAGGCCTCTGGGCTCTGATGAGCCGCAGTAGGCGAGTCGTGAATAATCCGGGCCAAGGGCCTGGGCCCTCTTCGCCCCCAATGGTCGCGAAGTGGGGCTCCTCACCTCTGAGCTACCGACGGAGCCCTCTCCATGAGTTCTTCGACCACCTCCGTGATGTTTTTCTGCCTCGGCAATATCTGCCGATCTCCCCTCGCCGAGGCCCTCTTTCGCTACCATGTCACCCAACGGGGTTTGGACGATGCCTTTCGGATCGATTCCTCCGGGACCAGTAGCTATCACATCGGTGAGGCGCCGGACCCCGGTAGCGTCCGCGTCGCCAGGGAGCGACTGGACCTCGACATCAGCGGCCAACGGGCCCAGCAACTTCAAAGCTCCCACCTGAGCGATTTCGACTACCTGATGGCCATGGACCGCTCCAACCTCTCCAATGCTCGCCGACTCGCGGGCAGCGACGACGCCAACCTGCTCCTGTTTCGCGATTTTGAACCCCAGGCCGGCCTGCGGGGCAAAGACGTCCCCGACCCCTGGGGCGGCGGCGACGATCACTTCGAAGAGGTCTACGACATCGTCCATCGCTGCTCCCAATCGCTACTCGACCATATCTGTGAACGCGAAGGACTGTCCCTGTGATGTTTTCCACTTCCCGCCTGACTTCGGCCTCGGCCCTCGTGGTGCTTAGCTTTGCTGTGGCGACAACGACACTGGCCTGCGACTCCTCCCCCGAGGAAGCCCCGGACCAGGACCGAGCTGAAGCCACCGCCGACTCACCCGAATCTGACACCGAGGACCAAGAGATGGACACCGACGATCCTCGTGAGTTTGAGCGCCAGGACGAGCGCGATGCCATGGTCGACGACCAGGTCGTCGGCCGCGGCTTCGATAATGAAAACGTTCTTCAAGCCCTGCGAACTGTCCCCCGCCACCGCTTCGTCCCCGAAGAACACGCCCGCTCTGCCTATGGCGACCGGCCCCTGCCCATCGGCCATGACCAGACCGTCTCTCAACCCTATATCGTTGCCCTGATGACGGACTACCTTGCCGTCGAACCCGGCGACCGAGTCCTCGAGATTGGCACCGGCAGCGGCTATCAGGCTGCCGTCCTCGCCCAGTTGGGCATCCACGTCTACACCATCGAGATCATCTGTGAACTCGCCGAGCAGGCCGAGGCCGACCTCCAATCCACGGGCTACGACACGGTTAACGTCAAATGTGGCGATGGCTACGAGGGATGGGAAGAGCACGCCCCCTACGATGGGATCATCGTCACCGCCGCCCCTCCTGAATTACCGGACGATCTCCTCGACCAGATGGCTGACGGCGCACGCCTGGTGGCTCCCGTTGGAGATTCCACTGATCGCCAGACCATGAAGATGGTGATTCGCGATGGCGACGACTTTATTGAACGGGACCTTCTCGATGTGCGCTTCGTGCCCATGGTCCCCGGACGCCAGGGCGACGAGGACTGAGGATTAACCGCCCAGCGCCTCCAGGCGCTCTTGGCTCGCCTCGTGATCGCCATCGATGCGAAGCGCTCGCTTATACATATCTCGGGCGCCCCGCTCCTCTCCCAGATGACGCCGGGCCTCTCCCAGGTGGTAGTACATCTCCACCTTTTTGGAGGGGTCCTTGATCTTGGTGTGGTGCAGGAGCAACACCTGGAAATTCTTCTTCGCTCCCTCGTGGTCACCGCTCTCCAGTAGCAACCGGCCCCGGCTCAGCATATTTGGGATATACGTCGCATCTACCCGTTGGGCCTCGTTATAGGCCTCTAGCGCCGCGTCACTATCGCCTTGCTGTTCGGCCAGCTTTCCGCGCAGATGAATGAAGCGCACGGCGTCCTTCATTTTCCGCGCATCGCTAAGGGTCTGAATCACCGACTCCAGCAGTGGCGTTGCCGCATCAAAGGCCTGAGCATCGATATAAGCATCGAGCAGGGGCTCCACAATCGTGAGGTCATCGCCGGCAATTGCCCGTGCAGATTCCAGGGCACTGACCCGGCGCTCCTCGTCGCCGAGGTAGCTCTTGGCGACCTCGGCCATCTCTAGATAGATCTGGCAACGGCGATCCTCGTCGGCCACTTCCTGCAGCTCTGCCTCTAGTAATTCATAGAGGCCCTCGCCATCGCCCATCTCTTCGTAGAGCTCGCGGAGGCGCTCCCGCCATCCGTCGATCTCGTCGTCGCTGCCCCCGCGGTCGACCAGGTCGCGATAGGCCCGGGCAGCCCCTTGCTTATCTCCTGCTTTCTTGTCCAGGACCGTCGCCCGTTCCACCCACCACTGGTGCACCTCGTCCTCACTGGCAGCCTCGATGCGACGCTCGATGAGCTCCACCAACGCCGGCCAATTCTCTCCCTCTCTGTGGAGACGCTCCAGCCGATCCAGCGCTTCGGAGTGCTCCGGGACCACGTTGAATACGGTCTCCACATAGTCCACTGCCCTATCGCGATCGTCGAGTTTGAGCTCCGCGATGGAGGCCATCTCCATCAGCCGTTCCACCGCATGCTCAAATTCCTCCTGATCGATACGCCATTCCCACAGTTGCAATAACTCTTCCCAGCCCTCGTGGCGCTCAAAGACATCGGATAGGGCCTCAAATGCTTCATCACCCACTCCCAATTCAAGAGCCCGGCGGTAATCCTCCACCGCTCCCGGTCCATCATCGGCTCTTTGATCGCGCAGCGCTCCTCGTCGCATCCGAAGCGACCCTTCATCGACTTCTTCATCATCCCATTCTTCCGACGCCACCAGCTCGATCTGGCGCCCCAGGATCGCTTCCAGAAGCTCCCAGTCATCGAGTGCCTCATAGACATCGGCGAGACCACTCAACACGCGCCAGTGGTCGGCCTCTACCTCTCGGGCTTGCTCAAAGGCCCTCTTTGCTCGACGAGAGTCGTCGAGATCGTAGAGCGCGAGTTCGGCGAGCTCCAACAACCAATCAAAGGGCTGCTCGTCTTCGCCATCGATCAGGGTTTCCAGCGCATCGGCGCGCTTCTGTGCATCACCGCTCTCGGCATAGAGACCGGCCAGCGTCTCCAGGCGATCGCGATCGAAGCCCTCTACATCCTGCAGTGCTTCCAGCGACTCGATCGCTCCTTCCACGTCCTCGCCCTGAAGCTGGACCGTGGCCAACTCCCGGAGCAGCTCCAGACGATCGTCGCCATCGTCACTGAGTACCAATTTCGCCGACAACACAGCGCTGAGACTCTCAGGGTCACCCTCCTCTCGAGCGACCTTCTCCAGAACTCCCAGCGCCTGCTGATGGGTCGGATCGACATCCAATACGTGTCGATAGGCCCTCGCCGCCAGGCGCTGGTCGCCGACGTGAAGCTCCGCCCACTCGCCGGCCTGACTCGCCAACTCCAGGCGTCGATGATCGTCGTCCAGGCCTTCGCAGATCTCCACAAAGAGGCTGACCGTGGGGTGAAACAGATCGTAATCGCGGGCCAAAATCCGCAATCGCTCCTCCAGTTCTCCATCATGGGGCTCCAGCGAAAACGCCTCCGCCCAATGCTCAAACGCGCGATCTGCTTCGCCCAACTCTTCGAGCTCCACAGTCGCCAGTTTTCGCAGCAACGG
The DNA here is from genome assembly GCA_964415785.1 of uncultured Bradymonadales bacterium. Lineage (GTDB taxonomy): Bacteria > Myxococcota_A > Bradymonadia > Bradymonadales > Bradymonadaceae > SLJM01. The sequence goes on along the minus strand of CAYQBU010000148.1, from coordinate 4,844 downwards.
GGCCCGCTGGTCCTGGTCCTCCACGACCTCCAACTTCAGCCCATAGAGCCTGGCCAACTTCGCCCAATCACCGAGATCTCGGTAGGTGGGCTCCAAAAGCTCCAGGATTGGCCCCCGCAACTCCTGGTCGGCGCATAGCCTCTCCAGCCCCTCGATCGCTCCCTGGTGATCCGGTGCTTCCAGCAGCACTTCGCGATATAGCTCAAAGGCCCCTTGAAGATCCTCCTCGACGACCTCTCGAAGGTAGCCGAGCTGAAATTGGGTCTTTCTTAATTTCTCTCCCGACGCCACCAGTAATTTCTTCTCCAGGACCACGATCAGGGCCTGCCATTGCTGCAGCTCCTGATAGATTTTGTCGAGCCAATCCAAGGCCCCCTCGTCGAATTCGTCGATCGCCAGCACGGCCTCCAGGTGCTCGATTGCCGCCTGGAAGTCACCGCTTTGAGCCCGACCTTTGCCCACCCTGGCGTGCAGGGCCCGTCGAGCCTCTTCATCCTCCACGCCGGCGTCCAACGCCTCTTCGTAGATCACCACCAGGTCATCACTGGAGCCCAACTCCTCGGCCAGACGCTCTAACTCATCGCGCACCGCTTTGACCGAGGCCACTTCATTCATCGCCTCACTCAGCGTGGCAAAGGCCTTAAAGGCTACCCCGATCTCGGTCTCCTGAAGTTTTGCCAACGCCAGATACTGCTCGCCCTTGAATTCCAAATCGTCACTGGTCTCCACCAGGCGTTGATAGAGCGCTTCCAGCTCTTCCCATTCGCCAGCCCGGCGGTGAATATCGACCAGCGTCGACGCCGCTTGCCGGTTGACCTGCGGGTCATTCAACAGTTGAAAGAGCGCTCCTCTGGCCTGGAAGTCTTCGCTATTTCTTTCCAGCACAGCCTCGTATTGGCCCAACGCCGCTGCCGGGTCGTCGAGCTCTTCGCGGTAGATATCGCCCATCTGAAGCGTCAAATCGTTGACCTCGTCGCCGCTCTTGCTCTGCTCTCGAAGCTCCGACAACGTATCGAGCAGGTGATGCCAGCGCTCCTCTCGCCGATAGAGATCCATCAGCGCTTCCAGGGCTTGCTCGTCGTCCGGGTGGACTTCGCGAGCATCGCGGAAGCTGCCGATCGCTTCATCAACGCGCTCCAGATGGTCCCTGCGAATTTCACCCAACCGTCGAAACGCCTTCGCCCTGAGGTGCGGGGTATCGACGTATTGCAGCTTCTCCAGCAGCAGTTCCTCCAGCCCTCCATAATCGCCGATGGACTCCAGCAAGCGCTCCACCACAACGATCTGAGTCATCTCCTCGGGCGTCTCGCGTCGCAGCTCGCGATAGTGTTCCAGCGCCCGATGGGGGTCGCGCAATTTCTCATCGCACACCCGGGCCACCCGCTTTCTCAGACTTCGCTGGCGCTCCGGCTCAAAGACCTCCTCGAGTCGCCGCTCCAATATCTCGACGAGGGGCTCAAACTTCTCCATCTGAGTGTACAGCTCTTCGAGTTTGGCGATCGCCAACTCGCTCTCCATCGATATCTCAACCGACTGCTGATAGGCCGCCACCGCCGATTCCATATCGCCGATCTTCTCTTCGTAAATTCGTGCCACCGCCGCAAGGATATGGCCCTGTTGATCGACATCGTCGCTGCCGCCCAGAGAGCGCAGATAAATCGGAACCACTCGTTGCCAGGCGTCCAGATCATCGGCCAGCATCTCAATGAGCTCTGCGATTTCGTCATTCGTCGGTTGCAGACAAAACGCCCGCGCCAACGTGGTCAGCGCGTGAACTCGCTCCAGCATATCCTGCGTCGAGCGCATCACCAGTTGGGCCTTGTCGACCAATAAATCCACCTGCGCTTCCGGATCTTCGCAGAGCTCGACACGCTCATCGAGGAGATCGTCGATGCGCCGCCACGCCCGGCTGTCATCGTAGGCCTCCAGCAAGATATCGATGATATTTCGTCTCAACAGTCGCCAATCGCCTTCGCGCACTTCCAGGTCGCGGCGCATCCCCTCCAGGGCTCGAATGGCATCACTATGGCCCGGCTCCTCGTCGAGGACTCGCTCATAGATGGAAATCGCTTCCTCGGGACTTTCCAGCTCCCGCTCCAGCAAACCGGCCAGGCCCAGCCGATTTTTGCGCACCACATCCCTGTCGACCTCGCCGGCGATTCGCTGCCGATAGATATCGGCCAGATCGTACCAACGCTCCACGGTGGCCAGGATCCGCTCCATCGCCGAGCGGTAGCGCTCCTCGCCGGGCGCCAACTCCAGGAGTTGCCCGTAGACCCGAACCGTGGCATCTACGTCGTCGATCACGTCTTCGTAGAGGGCGGCCAATTTCTCGTACCAATGACGGCTGTCCTGTGTCTCCACAGCATACTCTGCGCGCTGGCGATAAAACTCGGCCAGATCGTGCCACGCCCGCTGGCGTTGGAGGATTCGCTCCACCAATGCGATCGCCTTCGGGCTCTCGGGCACCAACTCCAGCGCCGTCTCTGCGTGCTCTCGCCCTTCCACGACATGGCCCAGCCGGTCGACGTGGATCTCTGCCAACTGACGGCGCAACCGTCCGCGAACCGCCACCTCCATATCCAGCGGCGCGTTCAGACAGGTCTCCATCAATTCCGCGAGCACTTCCCAGGCCCCGGCTCGTCGGGTCAGTTCGACGAGTATCGCCTGGGTCTCCTCATCGTCGGGACGATCACTAAACCGATCGGCAGCCACCGCCCAGGCTCTCTTTGGCTCATGGAGATGCTCCCTCAACAACTGAAGTGCCTCACAGAGCCATGGACCACGTTCATCGACTACTTCCGTGGCCTCAGCCTTGGTCAATAAGATCTCTACCAACCCCGCCACTTCTCCCCTGCTCCGATAGACCGGCTCCAGGTAGTTGGCGGCCTCTACGCGCACGGTGTCGATCTCTTCAAAGATCTCTTCCAGTGCTTCGATCGCCCCCTCGTGATCGGAATCGATCTCGATCGCCGCTCCGTACAGCTCCACCGCCTGTCGCGGCCGGTCCAGCGGGCCTCGGTACAGCGCAGCCAACGCCATCTCCGCCTCCAGGCGCTCCGAGGGCAACGGGGTCTCATCGGCGAGGTCCCGATAAAACTGTTCCAGATCTTCCCATCGCTCCTGTTCGCGAAGCAGGGTTTTCAAGAGATTCGTCGCCTCCTGATGGCGTTGTTCCAATTTCCGGACACGTCGCAACGTCTCCACCGCCGAAAAGGCGTCGTCCATCGCATCGCGTTGCAACTCCGCGATCATCATCAACAGCTCGATGGCCTGATCGGGATCCTCACCGACCACCGCGTCGTGGCGCTGCTCCAACAGGTCCACAAGGTCGAACCACCGCGCCTCGACCTCCAGTAATTCTGAGAGCTGCGGAAAGGCTTCCGGGTCCGTGGGATCTCTCTCGATCAGCCGCCGTAGGTGCCCCTCGGCCTCCATTGAATCGTCGAGCTCATCGCGCCACCATCGAACGAGCATCAATCTCAGTTCACGGCTCTGATCGGGATCCATGACCTCGTCGAGCCCTTCTTCGATTCCATCGACGAGCTCACGCCACAGCCCGGCCTCCTGGCCGACCTCGATCATCCGGGGCAAATACTCCACAGACTCCATATCCAGGCGCCAGGCGCGACCAAAGGCCGCCAGCGCCTCTGCCGGCTCCTCCAGATGGTCCCTGAAGAGCTCTCCTCGGCGACTCTCCAACGTCGCCTGTCGGCTTGGATCCATGGCCAGCGAGGCCTGCCTGTCCACAAGCTCCGCCAGATCGCCCCACCGCTGTTCGTCGCGATAGATGACCTCCAGATCCCCGGCGAGTTCCTCGAGCCAGGACTCCTCCTGGGCCAGCTCTTCCAGGGCCTCCACGGCTCGTTCGTGAGTCCCTTCACGAGCGATAATGTTGCGATAAATGTCCACGGCGCGTTCGCTGTCGTAGAGCTCCTCTTGAAACGCCCGGGCCAGCGAAAATTCGAGCTCCAACAACCCCGAGGAATCACCACTCCAAAGCTCAATGCGGTGCTCCATCACCTCCGTCCAGGGGCCCCACTCCAGCTCCGCTTCCAACAGCCTCGACAACTCCTCGAGACTGGTGCCATGGTCGGGCTCAAGCTCCAGCAAACGGCGTCGAATCTCGATGGCCTGGGCCGTATCGCCCAGCTCTTCTTCCGCAATCTGTGCCCACATCTCGAAGAGCTCGACCTTCTCCTCACTGTCCAACAGCTCCACTTTGCGTCGGTAGATGGAGAGCAACTCCAGGTATTCTCCGCGCTCTTCGTAGAGCTCTTCGAGCGACGCCATGGCGCTCAGGTCATCGGGGTCGATCTCCAGCAATTGTTGGTAGGTCCCGATGGCGTCGAGCTCGTCGTCGAGCACGTGATGCTGAAGGGTTGCCGCCCGCCGAAGCAAGGATTGGCGCTCCGCTCCCACAGCAAAGCGCGATTGCTCCAGCAAATTGGCGCATAATTTGTCCGATTGACCCGTGGATTCGAAGAGGTGTTCCAGAGCCTCGAGAAGGGCCCGATCGCTGTCGTCGAGGCGCCGCGCCTCTTCGTAGCATCGGATCGCCCGTTCGGGATCATTGACCTTCTGGGAGGCCAATTTGCCCAGTCGCTTCCAGATATCGAGCGCCACAAAGCTATCCGCTCCCTGGGCGGCCTCTTCCAGCACGTCCAACCCCTCTTCCAGAGCATCGAGCCCGCTGGCGATTTCGAGCATCTTTTTTCGCCGTGCTTCGTCTTCTGGATCGACGATCACCGCTTTCTTCAACGCCTCGAGCGCCCCTCGAGGATCGGAGAGCCGCTTCTGGCGAAGCTCCACCATCTCATCGAGAATCTCGACCTTCTCGAAAT
>CAYQBU010000147.1:0-9994 GCA_964415785.1 uncultured Bradymonadales bacterium | reverse complement strand
TTGATCTCAGCGGCGACGGCAGCGATGGCGGCGAGGTGGGCACCGAGGAATACGCTCAAAACGCCTTTGGCTACGGGCTCTTCCCCGGCCAATACGCCTTTGGCATCGTCTCCAAATACCCGCTGGATACCGACGCCTTGCGCACCTTTCAGCAATTCTTATGGAGCGATATGCCGGACAATATGATGCCCGAGGACTTCTACAGTCCAGAGGCCGAAGAAGCCCTTCGTCTCTCCTCCAAAAACCACGTCGATCTCCCGGTTGAGATCGGCGACCACCGCCTTCATCTGTTGGCCAGTCACCCCACGCCGCCGGCCTTCGACGGCGACGAGGAGCGCAATCTGCGACGAAATAACGACGAGATCCGCTTCTGGATCGACTATATTGGATCCGGCAATAGCGACTATATCTACGACGACGACGGACTCGGAGGCGGTCTCGACGAGGATGCCGCATTCGTGATCGTCGGCGACCTCAACAACGATCCCTTCGACGGCGACGGCACCGATATACCCTACGATCTCGTCAACGACGAACGCATCGCAGACCCGGAGCAGGGAAGTGACGGCGGCGAGTACGCCGGGGAAAATGATGGCGGCATCAATGATATCCACGAAGGCCCCCATCGACACATCACGTCCGACTGGAATCCTCAGGGCCCCGGAAATCTCCGCGTAGACTACGCCCTGCCTTCTTCCAACCTCCGGATCGACGGCGGCGAGGTCTTCTGGCCCGCTCCCGACGAACCCTACGCCGATCTCGTGGAAGCCACCGATCACCGCCTGGTATGGGTGGACGTCACCATCGGCGCCGACGACGACCCGGTAGCGAGCGACTGACCCTCCGCTTTCGGCCCACAGAACGACCCTTCTTTTGACCTGAATGTATTCATGTCCATCCAATTGACCTTTTTAGGCACCGGCAGCGGCAAGCCCATGCCCCGTCGCAATGTCTCCTCGATGGCCCTCTTTCGCGAGGGCGACCTCTTTCTCTTCGATTGCGGTGAAGCCACCCAGATCCAACTGACGAAGTCCAACCTTCGTCCCGGGGCCATTGAGGGCATTTTTATCAGTCACTTTCACGGCGATCACGTCAACGGTTTGCCCGGCCTGCTGGGATCGCTGACCCTCAATCAGCGCCGGCGTCCCCTGGATATCGTGGGCCCCCGGGGGCTCAAGAAGTGGTTCGCCTGCCTCCATGATATCCATATTCTTCGCCCTGGGTTTCCGGTGCGGCTCCACGAAATTGAAGAGGCGGGACCCGTCTTTGAGCGAGCCTCCTTTTACGTGGAAGCCCGTCCCCTGGAGCACCGCGTCGCTACCTGGGGCTATGCCCTCCAGGAGTTGGATCGCCCGGGACGCTTTGATGTCAACCAGGCGCGAGCTCTGGACATCCCCTCGGGCCCTTTATACGGCCGCCTTCAGGCCGGCGAGAGCGTGGAACTCGACGACGGGCGCATCATCGAACCCAATCAGGTGCTAGGCCCTGCCCGGCCGGGCCTTCGCATCGCCTATTGCAGCGATACCGTCCCCTGCGAAGGCGCCCTTTCCCTCGCTCAGAACGCCGATGTTCTCATCCACGAGGCCACCTACCCCGGCGGTCAGGAGCGAAAGGCCCACCAAAGGGGCCACTCCACGGCCGCCGACGCCGCTCGCTGCGCCAAGAAGGCCGGCGTGCGACGGTTGATCCTCACCCATATCTCTCAAAAATACATGCGCCTCGACGACTTCGCCGAAACCTCTCAAGCCCTCTTTGAACCCGTCGATGTCGCCCGCGATTTTGCCACCTACGAAATCGAGCGCCGCGATCACTAGTGCTGCCCGCCGGAAGCAAGTGGGCAGTCTCGGCGAGGACTGGGCGACGAGGGCAAGGCGCGATGACGAGGCGATGCCGTGGCATCGTCGAGGAGTCGCAACACAGCCATCGGCGTTCAGCACCGGCGAGAGTGCTTGCGTATTTTCGAAGGGCAGCACTAGGTCTGCAGTCGCCGCAACTAGGCCTGAAGCCGTCGCCGCACCACGCCCTGGACCCAGCGGCGCTCCACCGGGGTCAGGCCAAAGCCAAAGTGCAGGGTATACACCCCTTCGCAAAGCACCATGTGCGCCGGCATGGGAAGCAGGGCCAGAAATTTCTCTTCCCCCGTATCGCGAATTTCGATATCCGCCAGATCAAGGGTCCATCCCTCATGGGAGCCGTTGACGGTATGGCGATTGATGAAAAAGGTGTCCGGCCCCAGCTCCAGATCGGTGGGCGAGATAAAGAGTTTGCCGATCAAAAAATAGCCGGCCAATACCGCCGCCATCACCGGCACGGTGTCCAGACTGACCAGGGGGAGAATAAAGGCCATCGCCGTCGCCAGCGCCGCCGCCCCTCCCCAGAAAAAACGCCGAAAACGCGCCGATGGAGGAAGCCAGATCTCGAGGGTCTCGCCCTTTTCCTCGATCTTTATCCCCGATCCCACGGGCTTTCGGATCACCGCTGGCGGTCCCGTATTGCTAAGCGCCGGCAAGGCTTGCGGGCTCTCGCCCTCCAACACCCGCCGAGCCTGGGCCACCGTGGCGATGCGATCCTCGACCACCGGTTCCAGCACACCATTCAAAAAATCGAGCAGCCGCGGCGGGACCTCCACCAATAGATGCTCAAAGACCAGGCGCATCCGCAACATCTCCAGCGAAGAGGGATGGCGATGGGTCATCAGGTGGACCACCGCCGCGCCCAGGGCGTAGAGGTCGCTGGCGGGCACGGTGCGTCCGGCGAGCTGCTCCGGCGCCACATAGCCCGTCGTGCCCACAATCGTCGATCCCATCACCGAATGGGGCCCCACTACCTGTACGGCCCCAAAATCCACCAGCGCCACCGACCCATCGTCGCCGATCATCAGGTTCGAGGGCTTGATGTCGCGGTGAATCACCGGTGGATGGAGTCCGTGGAGATACTCCAGGATATCCAAGACTTCCTCTACCAACTCCAGGGCCTGCTCCGAGCCGATGGGCTGGCCTCGATCGATGCGATCCTGGAGGCTCTCGCCCTCCACGTACTGCTGAACGAGATAAAAACGCACCGCCCCGTCGCCATCTCCGATATGAAAGGCATCCACATAGGAGGGAATCGCCTCGTGCTCCAGGGCCTGCAGCGTCTGGCTCTCCCGCTCAAAGAGCTCGATGGCCTTCCAGTTTTCCACCAGATCGAGGCTCATCTCCTTGATCGCCACGCGGCGCTCATCGCGACGGTCGTAGCCCGCAAAGGTCTTTCCCTGGCCGCCCTCGCCCAGGAGTTGACCTTTTTCGTACCGCCCTTTTAGCAGATTGGAATCACTCATTGCCGATCTCATTTCCATGTCGCCCATCACCGCTCATTACAAGAACCGCTGTCGACCAACGACTCTTCCATCTTCCTCAACATCACTCTCCCCTTCAACCCGCCATGCACTCGACCACCTGCTTGACATACTGCGATCTGAACCCATCTTTCGCTATCATGAACAAACCTGCCCCATCCCGCTCGTCGACAGGGTTGAGGTTCGGGTCGTTCAGCGACCGAGCGGGCTGCATCGATGGCCCGGGGATCACCTCCGACGACCGCGGCTTGAATGGTGTGCCGCTATGCGCTCTATTTTTTTTCGTGCCCTCCAAACCTGAACTCCGATCTCCATTACAAGGACGTTTCAATGCTGTTTACGCCACGCCGATTTTCTCTGGCCGCTCTAACGCTATTGCTCGCCCTGGCCACCGCCACCTCTGCCTCTGCTCAGGATGGCGAGGCTTCCTGGAGCGTCGACGACTCGCGCTCCTCCATCACTTTTGAGAGCGACGCCCCGGCCGAGCGCTTTACGGGCACCTCGGAGTCCATCGAAGGCTCCATCGACTGGAATTTTGACGCTCCCGCTGAGTCGACGGGCACCATCTCCTTTCCCGTGGCGACCGTTCGAACTGGCAACAGCACCCGCGACCGCCATCTCCAAAATCGTGACTGGCTCCACGCCGACGAATATCCCACTATCACCTTTACCCTGGAGGGGCTTAGCGACCTTCGCACGGCTCGCACCGATAGCGGCCAAATCCACCACCGGGCCACCGCCGACGGCTCCCTGGAGGTCCGAGGCGTCGAAAATTCGATTGAGGCCTCCGTCGAGATCGCCATCATTCCCGAGCAAAAGACCGCCCGCGTGATGCCCAAGCTCCAATTCGGACTCGCCGACCATAATATCGAGGGCGCCGGCGGCGATCGCGCCATCGGTCATGGCGTCGGCGAAGTCATCGACGTGCGCGGCACCGTCTACTTCAACTGGGAGTGATCCATGAGTCGCCGAGTCTGGCTAATCCTCGGGGCGATTTCGACGGTGCTCGCCCTCTCCATTTTCGGGTATTGGCTCCTGCAGGGAGCCCATTTTGTCACCCAATACGAGGTCTCCTACGAAGTCCCCATTGAAGACGAATTCGACGACGCCTTTGGCGACGACGATCCCTTTGGTGATGACGACCCCTTTGGCGATGACGACGATGACGCCTTCGCCGACGATGATGACGCCCTCGACGAAGAAGAATTCGTCGACGAGGACCAACCCATCGAAGAGCAGGCCGTCGACGACGACTATACCGGGCCCACTCAAACCGTTTGGGAAGACGAGTTTCGCTTCGGGTTGATGCCCGATCGGGGCTACGATTCAGCGATCACCCTCGGTGGTGGCCTGGGCTTTTTGGCCCTCATCTTCTTCTTTGTCGCCTGGCGCAAGTCGAAGCAATCCTCTTGATCCCACGAGCAGTCCATGAGCTCCCCCAACGATCCTTCGCGACGCGCCGCCCTCAAGGCCATCGCCGCTTTGGCGGCCTGTCCCCTCCTATCGGCCTGCGAATTCGTCGATCACGACGACCTCGATGATTTTGAGGTCAGTGACTCCGCCTCTTTTTCGCTCAGCGATGAGGCCTTCGGCGAGCTCGCCGACATCGGCGGAAAAGCCTGTCTCGACCTCGGCTCACAAGAGCTTCTCCTGGTGCGTACCTCCGACGACGAGATCGTGGCTTTTAACCGATTTTGCCCCCATGACAACCTCGATATGGGCAACTGCGAGGGGAACCAATTCCCCGCCCAATGGGACCCCGACGACGAGGTGATCGTATGCCAGTGGCATCAATCCTCCTTTGCCACCGATGGTGAAAATATAAGCGGCCCAGCCGATCAGGCGATCGAGGTGTTCCCCGTTGAATTTGATCCCGACAGCGGTGAGGGCATTGTCTTTCGCCCCGCTTGAGCCCCTGTGATTTGATGACCACTTGATAGGCTTCCTCCATGTATTATCGACACCAGGGCCTCATCGGGCTCCTTGTGACTGTATTTTTGCTCTCCGTGATCCCGTCGACGGCTGACGCCCTTCCCCGCATGTCGGCGACCTCTGGGGCCCCCTGTTCGACCTGCCACTACAACACCGACGGTGGCGGTATTCGCTCCGATATCGGATTCGACGTCGCCGCCCATACCGGCGCCATCGACCACGGCACCACGGGCCTGAGCATCCTCGACGACCGCGAGACCAATCGCGCCCTGGAATGGCTGGCCACGGGCATGGACGTCCGCTACCAGATGGCTCGATTCGGCGAGCCCCGGGTGACCCTGGACACCGACTCCGGCGATCCCGTGGTCACCACCCCCGAGCGACGCCTGATCCCCATGCAGGCCCAACCCTATATTCTCATCGATCCGGCGAGCTTCGTCGACGTCTACGCCAGCTATGCCTTTGGTCCGGACTCCCGAGATGGCGATTGGTGCTCCACCTCCTATCCCGGCCAGACCTGTGTCCAATCTCACGCCACCTTTAGACCGTCCTCCGATTGGCCCTCCATTCGAGCGGGGCTGATGCGCCCCTCCATGGGGATACGCCACGCCGACCACACCATGCTCACCTATGCCGACGCCTCTCAGGCCCGGCCGACGGTGATCCCTCCCAATTATGCCGAATTGGGCGTCGAGGCTTCCTACCAGCCTCGGCACTGGCTGCGCGCCGAAGCCGGTGGATTTCGCTCCGATCAACTGAGCGACGCCATCGGCGACGAGGCCATCGTCGAGTCCTCCGACCCCGGTTATCTGGCCCGTGTGACCTACCTCCCCAATTTCGATTTCGGCGTCGATCGCGCCTTTTATGGCTGGGTGGGTGCCTCCGTCTACGGCGCCGGTTCCTTCCGCGCCGATCAGCTCTTCACCGCTCTGGGATGGCTCGATCGAGGGGCCCTCAAATTTGAACTCACCCATATGGACTACGGCTCCGACGCCGGGCGACGGGCCATCAACCTCGCCACCATCGGCACCTGGAATGCCAAGGAGTGGCTCATCGTCCAGGGGCGTGTGGAACAAGCACAGATGCGCGACGAGACGACCGCTCGTCGCCAGGCCGCCGTCGCCAGTCTGCACTTCTATCCCGTTCCCTTCGTCAAACTACTGCCCGAATACCGCTACACCCGCACCGACGATTGGCAGATGGGCCAATATACGCTCCAGGTCCACTTCTTTTATTGAGGCACCATCAGGTATTCCAGATGGCCCGCATCGTCGAGGACATCGAAGGCGATCTCATAGAAGGCCGACGACGTCATCTGGAATTTATCCTGCTCCCCCATCACCTCGTCGAAGGCTGACATACCGATCTCGTATTTGAGATCATCGAACTCTTCGATATCGACGGGCGGCGCCTCCTCAAAGGCCTCCATCGATGGCGCCTCGCGATATGAGGCCGACTGCTCATAGCTATAGAGCAGCTCCAGCAATCGGGCATCATCGAACATACGTCCCGTCCAGGACATGCCCACGGACATCCCCTGGCTATTCATCCCGATGGGTAGCACCGCCGTGGGCAATCCGGTCACCGACGCCATCTGGCAGGTCGACCAGGTGTATTGACTGGCCGCCCACCCTCGTCGATCCGTGGGATAGACCAGCACATCGACATCCCAATCGTCCATCTGATCTTCGACATGCCGGCGATTGGAGGCGTAATAGGGCAGCCAGCTATTGAGATTATCTTCCAACTCCTCTCGACTCTGGGTCGCTCGCCGCATGCAGGCGTCGCGATCTTCGTAGGTCGAAAAGGAGTACATGCCGCTATCGCAGATCTCCTGGAAGGTCTCCGGCCCTCCCTCGGTATCCTTTAGAAACTGGTCCCCATCCCACCCCGAACCGCTGCCCCCGCGGTTGAGCGATAGCTCTGGAAGCTCGAGATCATGGACGATCTCCGCTCCTTGAGCCTCCAATTCGTCGAAGAATCGCTCATAGATATCCTCGTGCTCGGCATTGGACGCCCCATAGGGTTCTTGCTCCTCTTCACCCTGATCGATACTGCGCAGCACGCCGATGCGCGCCCCCTCCAGTCCATCTTCGGACAGGGCCTCCACAAAATCGATGTCATGCTCCATGTCCTGGGTGCAATGGGGCCCGTACTGGGGATTGAAGGCCGTCATTTCGTTCATCAACCGCGCCTGATCTTCCACCGTTCGGGTCAGCGCTCCGGCGACGGCGTCCAGGCGGTTGGAGGGAAAGATCCCGTCAGTGCTCACCAATTGATGCGATGAGCGAAGGGTCACCAGTCCATTATAGGCCGCTGGAATCGCCAGCGATGAGCAATTGTCGGTGCCCAATCCGGCCATCATCATATTGGCGCTGGTGGCCACCGCTGACCCGGCGCTGGAGCCCCCGGAGTTGCCGTCGCGATCGTAGGCATTGCCCGTCTTGCCGCTGCGCCCGCTGAGCCCCACCGCTCCGGCGGCGAATTCATCCATCGACGTCGATCCCAGGATCAGGCCCCCCGCCTGGCGGAGCCGCTCCACCACAAAGGCATCGCGCGTCGCCTGGGCCTCGCCCAGCGCAAACGACCCATTGGTGATCGGCACCTCCGTGGAGGCGAAATTGGCCTTGATCCCCACCGGGATGCAGTGCATCGAGCCCGTCAATTCCCCTTCGCAGCGCTGGTAATCATCGAGAAGACGGGCCGTCTCCATCGCTTCCTTGTTGAGATAGATAAAGGCGTTCCACGGCGCCACTCCATCGCCCATATACAGATCATGCCACAGGGCCCGATCCAGGTAGGCCTGGGTCAGCCATTCGCAACTTATCTCACCCTCCAAGAGAGCGTCGTGAACCTCTGGAATCGTCGCCTCGTCGATCTCAAAATCCACGGGCTGACAGTCGTCGCTTTCATCCTCATAGAGTCGACACAGCGTCACCGCGTCCTCGGGCTCCTCGAGGTCACACTCCGGCTCATAGGAGCCGAAATCAAAGGCCCGCTCCCGCTCGCAATCGGGATCGCACTCCTCGTTGCAATCGACGTCCGGATCGACCTCCCATTCATCGTCACTACATCCGACCAGAGCCAGGACAACCAGCGCTGCTCCGATCCAAAAATGGCCACTGCCTTGATACCTCATCGTCACTCACGTTGCTGGAGATCCATGCCATCCATTCGACGGAGCTTGTCCGCCACCGCTGCAGGATAATCGACGCCCAAGCGCGTTTCAACGACCGGCGCTCGCCGGTAGTCGAGCCTCGCCTGGCTTGATAGGCTCGATCATCGCGTTATCCCCATCGCTGTGACGCCTGATCGCCGAGGTATTTTATGGCCCATCCCGACCCTCACCAGTCCTGGGAGCCCCGTGACCGCTGGATCGCCGTCATCCCCGTAGCCGTCCTCCTCCTCATCGCCAGCGTGCAAATCTATACCGCCCACACCACGGAGCTATCGCCCTGGAAAGGCGGTGGTTTCGGAATGTTCTCCACGGTCGATGTTCCCACGGAGCGCGTCGTCGATCTCTACCTCATCATCGATGGCGAAGAGATCCCCACGGCCATTCCCGGCGCCTTTCAGGGGCATAAAGCCTCTCTCACCCCGATGCCCACCGAATCGCGAACCCGACAGATGGCCCGGGCCCTGGCAAATCAATCCTGGATCGATCTGGGCGAACAACTTCCCCCGCCTCTCCATCGCTTCGCTCATCATGCAGAGCCGGCCACCGACCGCTACCTCATCCCCCTGGGGGCGACCCACGACCCGGATCGCGCCATTGAGGTCGACGCCATTCGACTCCAGGTCTTTGGGCTCGGCTTTGAGCCCGATGACCGCGGCGGCGGAAGCCTCTACCGCAACCCCTTGAGCGATGTGACCGTGCCCATCGACCGTGCCTCCAGCGACCGTGACCAGGACTCCTGATGGATCTCTTTCACCGCATGAAAACGGGCCTCGTCGCCCTTCGCAGCCGCCCCACCTTGCCGCTGGTCACGGCCTTGATGTTGGTGACCATCTTGATGTGGGCAGACCTCAGTACGGCGGTCATCCTCCCCATTTATGCCCTGGCGACCCTGGGATTGGTGATCCCTCGATGGGGTGCCGATCCGCGACTCTGGCTCCTGCTCACTGCCCTATTGGCCATCTCTGTGGCCGTAAACTGGCACCCCCTGGACAACCATCAATTTCTCTTCGTCTACATCGCCCTGCTGCTCTTTTTGGTCCATCACGTCGAGCAAGAGCCGCGCCAGATCACCGTTCTCGCCGAGGGCAGCCGCTTGCTCCTGGGCGCCGTGATGACCCTGGCCGTGGTCTGGAAATTATTGACCCCGGACTATCTCGACGGTCGCTTCTTTCATTTTACGATCCTCGTCCACGGAGCCCTTCAGACCATCCCCACCGCCGCCGGCGATCTGGCCGCCCACGTCGCCGCCGCCAACCAGGACCACCTCCAGTGGCTCCACCACAGCTACTTGAGCACCGACCTGGCCACGGCGATCGAGTTGGAGGGCACGCCCACCACCGCTTTTCTCGCCCAGATTCTGACCTGGTGGACCATCGGTATCGAAGCCCTGATCGCCCTCCTCTTTTTGTGGCCTAGTCGTTTCGGGGGACAAAAAGCCCCGATCTTCTATGGACGCCACCTGGCGCTCTTTCTCTTTTTGCTCACCACCTATCCCCTGGCTCCCATCCTCGGCTTTGGCTGGGCCCTGGTGATCCTGGCCCTCGGCG
>CAYQBU010000146.1:0-10009 GCA_964415785.1 uncultured Bradymonadales bacterium | reverse complement strand
GATTCGTCGTCTGATTCGTCGTCTGATTCGTCGGCGATCACCGAGACCGTCACCGACGCCGTCGCCGTCTGTCCCGTGAGAACGTGTTCGATAGTATAATCAAACTGATCATTGCCGACGAAACCGGTATCCGGCGAATAAGTGATCGCCTCATCATCAAAGGTGGTATCGCCATTGAGCGGACTGGTGACGTCGATGAAAATCACGTCATCGCCCTCAATATCGATGACGGCGTCCACGCCCTCATCGGTGGTAGCCTCCAGGTTGTCGGCCGTCAGGGTTTCCAGAACCGTCACCGTTACGGTCGCCGTGGCGGTCTGGCCGGTGGTGGTATCCTCGATGGTATATTCAAAAGAGTCCTCACCCGTGAAATCCCAATCCGGGGAGTAATTGATGGACTCATCGTCAAAGGTGGTAAAGCCGTTGGGGGGATAGGTCACGTCGATTAGGACCACATCGTCACCATCGGCGACATCGATCACGACGTCCACATCCTCGGCCGTGGTCACAGCGAGATCCTCGGCCTCAAGAGGATCATAGACCCCAATCGATATGGTCCCCGTAGCCGAGTCACCCTCGCCATTGGTCACGGAGTAATTGAAGCTATCGGTGCCCACATAGGAAGACTCGTAGGGCGTATACTCGACGACCGGTGGGGTACCCGACAGATAGCCGTGGAAGGGATCCCAGGTGACCTCAAAGTCCATCTCCGGCGGAACGCCCTCAGATAGATCGATGGTGATCGCTTCCCCGGGGAGAGTATAAACCATGCGATCCGGGGCCTCGGGAGGATCAAAAACCTCATTGACCGTGATGTTGACGGTCGCCGTCGCCGAAGAAATATCGGGCGCTGACAGCGTATATTCAAAGCTGTCCTGACCGCTAAAGCCCGGGTCCGGCGAATAGGTAATGGACTCGTCACTCACAGAGGTCGTGCCGTGGTCCGGACTCGAGGCCCCCGACACATAAGCCGGGTCATAGAGGTTGTCGGGGACGATTTCGAGATCCGTATCCTGATCGGTGGTGACATATAGAGTCGTCGGCTCCAGGACCATCTCACCCTTGAAGGTAAAGACCGCCCCGGTGTCGTGATAATCAAGGTTTTCCCAGTTGGGAGCCCCGACGACAGCTTCGTATTGAGTCGCTGTGCCCTTGAGGTCGACGGACGCACCAAAGCGCTGACCCAACTGAGTACCCGGCGCCTGGAAGGTGTCGGTTCGGCCCCAGTTATCGGTCCCTCCCTGATGCCTGGCAAAGGAAAAGACCGCCCCCGGTGAAGCCGTGGCCCAGCTGGGTCGCCAACCGGGGGCACCGGCGATCAATATCTCCCCGCGAATCGCCACATCGTAGCCAAGGCGTGCCATCCCAAATGCCGAGGTCGAATAAAGCGCTTGACGACCCCACTGGTCTTGGCCGCCCTCATCTCGCTCAAAGACGAAGACCGCCCCATGAGTCGATCCGTGACGCGGTGCCCCAACGACGATTAGATCCTCTTCGACGTCGACGCTATAACCAAATAACGAGTTGGTCTCCATATCGTCATCGCTCAACGTGGTCACATACCCCCACTGGTCTTGGCCGCCCTCATCTCGCTCAAAGACAAAAGCCTTGCCCTGTATCCACTGCCCCTCGTTTTCCGGTGCTCCAACCACCAGGGTATCGCCGTCGAGGGCCAGGCTATCACCAAAGTTCAGATTGCTATTATAGGACGAGGGCATCTCAACGCGGGCGGTCTCTTCCCACTGGGGTTCGCCGAAACCACTGGTATCGAGCTCCATGATATGGACCGTATCGTAGTCCATGGTCAGATTAGAGGTGGTCAACGCCATGGTGTGTCCATCGATGGCCACGGTCCGACCGGGTTGACCGTAGTTACCGCTGAAATTGTCGGACATGATGGTCTGGGTATGCTCCCAATCATTGAACATGCTCGATGGTGCCCGCAGCACGTAGACCTGATTTAAGGCTCCGGCAATCAAGTAGTCCCCACTGAGGTCAATGGACTGACCCAGGCGCGTGGCCGTCATATCCTCGCTGAGGATGAACTCGTCGGGCCCCCAATCATCGTCGCTGCCAAACGTGCTTCCAGGTCGATAGATGGTGACCCAATCGTCATTACTAAAACCTGCCCCCGGTGCCGACTGGACCAGACGATTGCCCTCAATCAATACATTCGTCCCCTTATTGTTATTAAATCCCGTGCCCCGATGGCTCCACTGATACTCCCAGTCACCGAAACTGACCACCGCCTGCTGGGTGCTCTCCAGGGAGTCCGACAACTCGGTCTCCTCCTCATACTGACAGCCCATTGAGGCGATAAGAACGACAAATGCAAGCGCCACCAGCGCTCGATACAAATAGGGTGCTTTAGTCATGATACCGAACCGGTCTAATAGGGGGGGCAGATAATCAACTTGGTCCACGCACCCTAGGCTTGAGCAAAGACCGGTCAAGTAACAATGGGTATATCCGCGTTTCCCTGGCTCAATGCTTATCCCAGGGGTCACTGAGCTCGGGTCGCGCCAAGAACTTGGGATCGCTTAAAGATCTCAAAAAAGCCTTGAGCGCATCGCGCTCCTCGTCGCTCAACTGAAAGCCGACGATAAACTCACTCTTGAAGGGGTTCTGGCTGCCATCGCCGGCCCAGGGCCCACTGTGGATGGTGCGGCCGGCGGCCTCGTAGTGGTCGATGACGGCGTCGAGGTCGGCGGCGCTCCCATCGTGCATATAGGGCGCCGTATATTCGATATTGCGAAGCGTCGGCGCCTTAAACCGACCCATATCCGAGGGCTCTCCCGTAAATTCATGGAGCCCCGTATTCGGTGGAGGATAGCCCCCGACGTGGTCGTAATTATAGAGCCCCGTATTGTGGAAGCTGGCCTCCTCGAAGACCGTGCCGGCGTGGTTGACGTCCGAGGCCATATTAAAGCCCCCATGGCAGTGGAAGCACTCCAACCGCTCCGAGAAAAAGAGCTGCATGCCCTCCCGGGCGGCCTCGCTCATCGCCTCCTCCTCGCCGCCATAGATATAGCGATCGTAGGGCGAGTCACCGCTGATGAGCGTCCGCTGAAACGAGGCCAGGGCCTCCAGCACCGTCGCCAGCTCGATGGGATCGTCGCGAGATGGATAGGCGGCCGCGAAGAGCTCCTGGTAGACCGGGTCATCGTCGAGTCTGTCCAGCCACTGATCTCCGACGGTGTGCAGCCCCAACTCCACGGGATCGTCACCAAATAGTGGGATCAAGGCCTGATCTTCCAGGCTGGTGACCACGGGGTTGGCCCAATTAAGCGTTGGGTCGTAGGCCACATTGGTCAGTGACATCGACGTCCGAGGATGGGCCTCGCCGGTGATCCCCTCGGGCTGCGCCCTGGGATCGCTAAAGGCATGCTCCTGCTGGTGGCAACTGGCACAGGACATGGACTCGTCGGCCGACAAGCGCCGCTCATAGAAGAGGTGTCGACCCAATTCGACCTTCTCGACGGTCATGGGATTGTCGTCGGGCACCTCCGGGGTTGGAAAACCCGCCGGCAGATCCCACTCCCAGGGCGTGGGCTCCGACGCCTCGTCGGCGCAGGCGATGATCGAGACAAGCCCCACCAGCCCCATGGCGCACACCCAACCCCACCTCATCGCGGCCCCCCCACCCAGAAGACCCCGTCTTGAACCCATCCATCGGACTCGTCGAGCCCCAGGCGCTCAAAGAGGGGCTGGCAGCCCGGGTCGTCGGCCTCTGACATGCATCGCGCCCCCTCATCGCTGAGATCACTTCCCTCCAGTAGATGTCCCAGATCGATCTGGATGGCCTGGTCTTCCAACTCTGCAGACGCCACCAGCACGCGGGGCCGATGGCCGCGGCCACACTCCGGGATCTCCCCATGGGGCGCCGGCTCGCATTGAGTGCTCCCCAGATGAAAGGCAAAGCCCTGATCCTCGCCGATGGTGGCGTCGAGGCGCAAGAATTTATAGCCCGTGGTCCAGCTCCAGAACATGGCCGTCGTATTCAGCGGCGCCTGGGCCGTGGCCACGTCCAGGTGGTTATGGTCTCTGGGCACGCCAATGCGAAACTCCAGCCCCGTCCAGGGGCCCTCTTCCTGAACCTCGATCACGCCACGCTCATCGCCCATCGCCTCCTGACAATGGCCGGAGCCGTCGCTGAAGTTCAGCAGCGCCACGGCCTCGCTCTGCCACCTGCCATCGTCGACCAGCGTCAATTCCCGACGCTCGCCGGCCTCGTCGATGCCCACCAGATCGTGGATATAGAGGCGAAAATCACGGATCCGAAGCACATCGCCGCCAAGCCCCACCTCCTCATGGACCTCCTCGCAGCTCATCGCCTCCCCATTGACCAGGGCCTCCACCTCAAAGCTGGTGCCCGCCACCGTTTCCTCGGACCCCGATCCGTCGCCACAGCCGAGTACCATCGCCGCTATCAAACCCAGGCTCATCCACGTCCATTGCATATCCCCCCCCTCAAACCCTGATTATCCCATCGCTAATTGGCGCCAATGGACAGGAAAACCTAAACCCCAAGTGTGCAATGGCCACCCCACGATCGGCCCCCCAACGGCCGACCGGGTTATCGCTTGCTGCGTTCCTCGACCTGGCGCACCCAGGTCTCCATATCGGGACGCATCACCAGCATCGCCACCGCAAAGGGCACGGCATAGACCAAATAATGCACCAACTCATTGGTCGCTATGTAGACAAAAACACCGGCACAGAGCGCGAAGTGGATAAAGAACCAGGCCAGGACTTTCATGGTCAGCACCTGAACCACGGGCTCCTGCCCCAGCTTCTCTGCGCCTATACCGGGCATGAACTCATAGGCTCTCCAAGACCCGTAGGCCAAGCCGAGCCCCATGACACCCATTCCTCCAGCGACCAACAGTATGGTGAGTAAATTCTCCATCATTTCATCGTCGGCCACCGGCTCTGGAACAAGCTGCGCCAGCGCCACCGGATAGATCACCACCAACGCCAGAACGACAGTCCAAATGACCCAGAGAATGACGCTTTTGCCCTCTCCCGAATAATTCCTCGCGATGCCATTGAGCAGAGTTAACATGATTCGCAACGCTCCCACCAAAAGTCTATTTTATCGCGTGACAACTCTTTTTAACACAACCCCCGCCTCGATGAATAGTGCTGCCCGCCGGAAGTAAGTGGGCAGTCTCGGCGAGGACTGGGCGACGAGGGCAAGGCGCGATGACGAGGCGATGCCGTGGCATCGTCGAGGAGTCGCAACACAGCCATCGGCGTTCAGCACCGGCGAGAGTGCTTGCGTATTTTCGAAGGGCAGCAATAGCCCCCCTGGCTCTGGGATTTCTCCGCATCTATATCATCCCTATTGAAGCCCCCACCCCCTTTTCGGTATCCCTTGCCCGGCGCTACTGACTTCCCCTCGGCAAATCCATACGATGAACCAACCAAGCACTTCCTCATTTCTCTCCATGCGCTCCCTTTTGACGGGCCTGCTCTTTGGCGGCCTATTCCTGATCGTCGTGGAGACCATCTGGACCCTGGCCACGGGCCTGCACCAGAACGTGCACCTGGACGCCCCCTTTTATCTGGCGTCGATGGCGGCCATGACCATGGGGCTGTGGCTTCTCCACGCCCTGCCGGCGGTGGGCCTATTCAAGGCACTGGAGCGCTGGTTTAGTGACCCCAGGCCGATCCTCATTGGCGCCGCCGCCCTGCTGGGCTTTTCGATGCAGCGCACCCTCATGGGTGGCGACGGCATCAGCGCCCATCCCCACTACCTGTGGATTCAGATCGGCTTTGGCCTCGCCTTCCCAGCTATTTTCGCGACGGCCACCTGGCTTATCCTGGTTCGGCGCTTCAATATCTGGCTTCGACGGGGCCTGACGGCGATGGGGATCATCGGCTGTGGGGTATTCAACGCCCTGGTGCTCACGGAATACCAGCCCTTCCACGGCCACCTGGCCGCCTTTTATGCCGCCCTCTTCGTGGGACTTTTGGCCCCGCTTTGGAAGCGCCCCTGGCCTCGCCGTCTGGCCGTCGTCGTGGCGCTCATGGCCTCCATGGCCACCCTGTATGTGGCCACCGACCAGGAGCGGGCCCGCACCCATACCCAGCGCTTCTCCCACATTCCGGCCTCCATGGCCCAGGGCCTGCCCCTTGGCGGGCTACTCCAGGTCCAGCCAGAGCCCCTCTTTGAGGTCGGCGAGGCCGACCCCGAGGTGGCCCGCGCCATCTACGACGAGCATTTCCACGAACCCCAGCGCTTCGAGGCCGGCGAGCGCCGCGGCGAACACGTCCTTTTCATCGTCCTTGAGGCCATGCGCGCCGACTACTGGGACGACCCCCATCTGGCCCGCCACTTCGATGGATGGAAGGACCAGGGCGTCCACTTCCCGGAGTCCATCGCCAATTATCCGGCCACGCCGCTGGCCTACGGCGCCATGTTCACCGCCCAACCCCCCTCGGTGGTCGCCCAGACCCCCTACTGGAGCGAGGATCGCCTCTTCGATCCCCTGGTCGACGAATTCGACCATCTCTTCTTGTCGCGCCCCGACATCAGTTGGTTTGAACACACGGCGATCACGGACTTCTTTTTGCCCCGAGACCACCCGGTCAACGCCCATGAAACCGGCGCCGACGGCCTGGAGTTTCTGCGCGACGAGATTGCCGACGTCGACGACAGCGAGCGCTTCTTTGGCTGGATCCACCTCTATGAGCCCCACCATCCCTACGAGGAACAGGAGCCCTGGATCGACGACGTCGACCCCGACCTCCACGACGACCACCGGGCCTACCGCTCCGAGATCGCCTACACCGACGACCACCTGGGCCGATTCATGGACTGGTTCTACGACCAGCCCTTCGCCGACGACACCCTGGTGGTGCTGGTCGCCGACCACGGCCAGGCCATGGGCGAAGAGATCATGGGCGAGCCCTACTGGGGCCACCACGTCCACGTCCACAACGTGATCACCGACATCCCGATGTATGTCTCCGGCCCCCAACTCCCCGCCGACCACCGAGAGGAAGTGGCGATCCCCATGCAACTCGACGTCATGCCCACCCTCTACGACTACTTAGGCCTTGCCCTACCACAGGCCATGATGCCCCAGGGCAACTCCATCTATCACCTCCTCGACGAGCGCCCCACGCGCCCCCTGGTCACCGAGGCCTTCAGCATCCGCGGCGGCCCCTTCTTCGAATTCGTGGCCTCCGCCCAGCAGGGCGACGACGTGCGCCAGTTGCGCCGAGAGTTTCACCGCATCAGCACCGACGGCCAGCGCTACTCCCCTAAGATTGGGATTCAATACGGCGACCACAAACTCATCTACGACCGCCTCCTCCAGCGCGCCTGGCTCTACAATATCGCCGACGACCCCCGCGAGCAGCGCGACCTCTTCGACGACGAGCCCGAGACCGCCCAGAAGATGACCGAGCTGCTCCGCGACTGGACGCTCATGCAGGGCGAGGTGGTGCGCAGCATGGACGAATTATTGCTGGATTGAGCGATCACGCCTTGAGTCTCCACCGGCCCACGTCACCTTAGCGGGCCAGCGATCTCGAGCTGCTTCAATCCGGAATTTCACTGATCTCGATTCGATATTCGGGATATTCATCGCCGTAAGTACCCACAAACACCTCGTAATCACCGGCCTCAAAACGACCATCGACCTGGGGATCCTGGCCGTCGTAGTCCTCATTGCAATAATATTCGCCCTTCGGGCCCCTGATGACCAATGTCGTATCCTCGTCGGAATAAACCCGAAATCGAAGATAATCAAAATCATCCGCCAATCTCACGTGGTGATCCGCTATATCATCGATATTGCCCGCACATTCTGACCCCAGGGGGTTAGCGTCGACGCTCCCACCGGCCAGGCCTGACCCTTCCGTCGGATCGGGCCAAAACCCCGGGACGAGCTCAAAACTCTCGAACATACCACGAGAGGTTCCGGTGCCATTCTCCACATTGGCCGGCCCCACGGGGGTAGAGGTACTGAACTCGCTAATTTCGATGCGATATGGGGGATTGTCACCGCCGTAGGACCCCACAAAGACCTCGTAATTACCGGCCTCAAAACGACCGGCGACCTGGGGATCCTGGTCGTCGTAGTCCTCATTGCAATAATATTCGCCCTTCGGGCCCCTGATGACCAATGTCGTATCCTCGTCGGAATAAACCCGAAATCGAAGATAATCAAAATCATCCGCCAATCTCACGTGGTGATCCGCGGAAGTATCGATATTACCCGCACATTCTGGACCCAGGGGATTGGCATCGACGCTTCCACCGGCCAGGCCTGCCCCTTCCGCCGGATCGGGCAAAAACCCGGGGGCGAGCTCAAAACTCCCGAACATTCCGCCGGCCATCGCCGTCGGGATAAAGGCCAAGAGGAACACGGCGGCCACAGCACTTGCTAGTGCTGCCCGCCGGAATTGGGTGGGCACTCCCGGCGAGGACTGAGCGGTGAGCGCAGGGCGCGCAGACGAGGCGATGCCGTAGCATCGTCGAGGAGTCGCAATACAGCCATCGCCGTTCAGCACCGGCGAGAGTGCTTGCGTTTTTTCGAAGGACAGCACCTCTACCTGTTTGGTTTTCAAGATCATCCTCCGGCAAAAAGATCTTCAACGGCCCTCAAGTTTTATAACGCCTTGCCCGACAGGCCCTCGACGTTGCAGCCGGCTACCGTCAACGAGTGCTCAAGGCGTAGTACTACTGTGGCCTATGATGGTAGATGCCGAGGCGATAGTCGGGATTGCTACCGTCGTGAGATCCAATATAGACCTCGTAATCGCCGATCATAAACATATCGCCAATTGTGGGCGTGCCATCACTGCCATCGTCGCAATAATATTGGCCGTCCGGGTTTTTAAGGACCAACGTGGTATCGGCCTCGGATTCCACCTGAAAGCGAAGATACTCAAAGCTAGTTTCGAGTTTCACCGTGTGGTTCGGCGACTCACCGATATAGCCCTCGCAATCGTCGCTCAGACCACTGGCGTCGACGCTTCCACCGGCCTGGCCTGTGCCCACCATCGGGTCGGGGGTGAATCCGCGAGACAACTCAAATTCCGCGGACGACTCGTCGTTGCTCTCTTCGCTGCTCTCGTCGGCCGACTCCTGGGAGGTGCGAATCTCGCTGATCTCGATGCGATATGCGGGGTTGCCATCGGCGTAGGCACCGACGTAGACCTCGTAATCACCGGCCTGAAACATGCCGTCGACCTGGGGATCGAGGCCGTCGTAGTCGTCGTTGCAATAGTATTCGCCGTTCGGGCCCTTGATGACCAGCGTCGTGTCTTCGTCGGAGTGGACCCGAAAACGCAGATAATCAAACCCACCCTCCAGGGTCACGTTGTGATCGGCCGAAGTATCAATATTGCCCACGCACTCCGGACCCAGGGGGTTGGCATCGACGCTTCCACCGGCAAGGCCCGACCCTTCGGCCGGGTCAGGCATAAACCCCGGGGCGAGTTCAAAACTCTCGAACATCTCGTCGGCCATCACCGTGGGGGCAAACGCTAGGAAGGAGACGGCGGCAATAGCACCTGCTAATATATGAGTATTTTTCAACATCATGCTCCAATGTAAGAGATACTAAAATGGTGCTCGAATGTTACTTATCGATACACCACAGGTACCATCGCCGGTGTTCGGGTACAATGTTCAAACGCGACGCTGCACTACATTCGGCGAAAATGCCACAATTTCTTTTGCGGCCGTCTGAGGCGGCTTCGCGCCGCCCTTCTCGCCATCACCCAACCGCCCCCACCCTTTCAAATATCACCGCTCTTCAGGTATCCTACTCGCCACAACGCGCCGTCAAAGGACTGTCCATGCATCGCCCATATCGCCTGATTGCCCTTATTTTCTGGATAGTACTCTCTTCGCTGGTTGTCGCCGGTTGCGGATCCGATTCCGTCGATGAATCGAACCAGCCCGACGAAAACAACCAGGAACCTTACGAGAACAACCAGCCCGACCCCAATAACCAGCCCGACCCCAATAACCAGCCCGACCCCAATA
>CAYQBU010000145.1:0-10126 GCA_964415785.1 uncultured Bradymonadales bacterium | reverse complement strand
GGTCGATGAGATAGAGGCGTTGGCGGTCTTCGGAAATGGCGGGATCGCCGGCGGCCTCGCCGATCTCGTGGCGCTCGATATTCAGGTCCGCCTGGCCATCATCGACGTCGGAGCGAAGCACGAGCATCTCGTTGAATCCGCGATCGAGGTAGACCACGGCCTCCTCGAGCTCGTAGGGGCCGTCGGGGGCCAGGGGCTCATCCCAGCCCGGATGGGGATCTTCATTGCACCCGGCGATCAAGAGGGTCATCGCCGTCGCCGCCAACAGGGCGAGCGATATGGGGGAATGGTTCAGAAACGACATGGTCATACTCCTTGAGAGGACTGGCTGAAATCTCATCGTTCGAAAAATCGGGAAAAGTTACTCGATGCCGGCATTGAGTTGGTAGCCCGTGATGGTCTGCAGATCGTCGGTGGCGACGTCGGCAAAGGTCATGCGGCCACGGGGATGAATCTGGTTGATATAGACCTTGCCAGCTTCGGGAATGACGCCCAGGCCGTCGGGGAGGCTGGACATCCTGAAGGTGCGGCTACTGAAGCTGGTGAGATTGATCCGAAGGATCTCGCGGTGGGCGTCCAGAATATTGCCGGACTCCGGTTCCGCGTAGCTCAAGTAGGCGATGGCGGGGCCCATATCGTGGGACCAGATGGCGACGTCGTCGGGCTCGAGGTCCGTGAGGAGCAGCTGCTTATGGCCGGTGCCCACGTCGTAGAGGGTCACGCCAAATTTTCGCTCCAGGTATTCCGGATCGGAGGGCGAGATGCCATCGGTGGGAAGGTCGACCTCGCGATCGTGAAACACCATATAGGTGCGACCTTCGTTGTCCGGTAGGACGCCCTGAATGGTTTTGGAGAAAGACACGGTGGAGGTCTCATTGCTGTTGAGATCATAGACCACGGCGTCGGTACTATCGGCGACGGTGGAGAAGAGCAGGGCGGTGTTGGTGTCGCCGGCGACCTCGATGACGCCGGGGCCCTGGAAGGGAAGCTCGAGGAATTCAAATCGGTCGCCGCTCTCAGGAGTTTCGCCATTGTCGTCGCCATTGTCGTCGCCGTTGTCATCGCCGTCGCCGTTGTCATCGCCGCCTCCGTTGTCATCGCCGCCGTTGTCGTCATTCTGCTGCGCGGCTGCTTCCTCGAGGCCGGCGGGAAAGTCGGCCCGAAGCAAGAGCCCCGGAGCTCGGAGCACGGCGAAGAGCTCGGTATCGCCGTCGACGTCGACCAATTTCAGATCCGTGGGCGGTGACGGCAGAGACACGACGTAGCTATCGCCCTCGTCGAGGTCGGTGACCAGTAGAAAGGGCGCATCGTGGCGGTGGCTGACGACGATGCCACCATCGTCGGACATCTCGTTTTGGAAGTCCCGCACTTCATAGTTGTCGGCGTAGTCAGCGGGGATGGGGTCGATGGGAGGGGCAAAGCCATCGCCGTCGAGTTCGGCGGGCTCCAGGACGCTGAATCCGTCGTTGGTGATCACCAGGGCCTGTTCACCGGCATCATTGAAGCGCACGTCGCGGACATTGAAGCCCACGGACATCTGGTAGCTGCCCTCCTCGGAGGCCACGGAGACCGCCGAGGGGTCGCCGACGCGGTCGCCCGATTCGGCGTGGTCGTCGTCATACCAGGTGATGGCGACCTGCCCGTCTCGGGTGGTCTCCAGGCGGTTGGAGCCCGTCAAAACGGGCTGTTGGCTCGCCTGGTGGGTCTCGGGATCGATGATGGTGATGGTGCTGGAGCCGCGGTCCAGGGAGATGACGCGGCGCTCGCCGTCGATGTTGGGCTCGGGGCCGGAGACCTCCGTGGGTCGGTCACCGGTGGAGACGGTGCGGATGCCCAGATTGCGGGTGTCGATGATGGCCACGGAGTTCAGTGATTGGTTGGCCACGAAGACCTCGTGGTCCACGATCACAGGCCGGGCAAAGTCATAGTCCTGGGGGTCTTCGGGGGGCGGTTGGGGGCCGCCGGGATCCTGATTGCCGGGCTCGGCGTCATTACCGCTGGCGTTATTTGGTGCGTCCCAGTCGCCGCCGCCATGGTTTTGTTCGTCGCCGGGCGCGGAATCGAAGTCGTCGCTTCCGCAGCCGCCGAGGGCCAGAAGGGCGGTCAGGACCAGGGTTGTGGCAATGGCCATGGGTTTGATTGCGTGGCATTTCATCGTCTATCTCCGCTTCTTAGGGGCGTTGGAAAGGTCCAATCACCGAAATTACTGAATCCCTGCGTTGAGCTCGTAGCCGCTGACGGTGCGCTGCTGACCGGTGGCGATATCGAAGAAGGTGATGCGACCAGTCTCCTGGTTTTGTCCGACGAAGATCTGGTCGGCCACGGCTCCCAGTTGGTTGGGGAGGCGAGGAAGCTCGAAAAACCGGGTGGCGTGGGTGCTCAAATCGATGCGCAAGACGCCCTGATCATTGGAGCCGGAGAGCTCCGAGGGCACGAGCATGACGTAGAGGTAGTCGCGGCCGTCGTCGCCGCTGGCCATGATCACTTGCTCGGGGTAGCCGTGAAGCCTCACGGGTCGCAGATAGCCGGTGTCGAGATCCCAGATGGTGAGACCCTCGCTGTGGCGAAAGACCTCCTCGGGATCGCTTCCCGGCGAGCCCTCCTGGCGTCGATGAACGACGACGGCGGTGCGACTGTCCTGAGAGATCTCAAGGGTGCGGATCTGATTTCGGAGTTGGCGCGTCGAGACGTCGCCGGACTCCATGTCGATAAGGCCCACTCGCGGGCGCTCCGGGACGGTAGAGAAGACGGTCATGGCCGTTTGGTCGGGGGTCCATCGGCCGATGCCGAGATCGGCGTCGGTGACCTCGATGATCTCGATAAATCCATCGTCGCCGTCGTCGGCGTCGAAGGCGGCGTCGATGTCGATGGTCGCCACCTGGCTCTGAGAGCGAATCGGGGCCACCAATTCGCGGGAATCGCCATCTTCGATCAATTCGAGGTCCGTGGCGGGACCGTCGAGTTCGACGACGCGTTGATCGATGATGTCGGCGCCGTCGGTGCTCAACTCAAAGAGGGCGACCGCGGAGTCCAGGCCATTACGCATCGCCAGGATGAGGCCATCGGAGGAGACGACCACTTCGCGGTCATCGCCATCGATGTCGACGCCCGGGCTGTCGATCTGAAGTCGGGGGACGACCATGTCGGCCTTGACGCTGTCGAGCCAAAGGCGATGAATGCCGTCGTCGCCGATGATAAAGGCCTGGTCGCCGTCTTCGGCGAAGATGATGTTGTCAATATAAGGGGTAACCGAGAGCTGGAAGACCTGGTCGCCGGCGGGCTCATCGCCGAGTCGGAGGAGGGCCATGGCCTGAAGCGACGCCGCCGACGAGGAGACGTTGATCGGCTCATCGGGGTCGATAAAGGCGATAAGATGCTCCCCATCGGGGGCCAGGGTCAGGTCGTTGACCTCGGCGGGGACGGAGCGAATCTGGACATTGGAAGCTCCGGAGCCATCGTCGGCGTCGGCGCGGATCACCGAGACCGTGGCGTTGCCGCGACTCAGGACGTAGCCCACGGCGCCCTGGCCGTCGACATCGGCGGCCTGCACTCGTGAGGGCTCGGGGCCAACGGTGATGGGCTCCACCGAGTAGCTGCGTCCATCGATGAGGGCCACCGTTTCCGAGCCCTCCGTTCGGTTGGGCACGTAGACGTAGCTATCGGTGGCGGCCACCTGCTCGACGACGAAGTCCTCTTCCTCCGGTGGAGGGGGCTCGCCGCCATCATCGTCATTGCCTCCCGGCTCCTCACTATTGCCGCCGGCATTCGCCTCACCGGGATCGGCATTCGTGGCACCACCGGGTTCCTGATCGTTTGCTCCGGGAGCCTCCGCCGCCATCTCGCCACCGTCGCCGCAACCGCTGATGCATAAGAATAGCGCCGTCGACAGGGCGATGGTGAGCCGGGAGGGGGTTAAATAAGTCCGCATGGTTGGCCTCGTGGCGTGCCGGTCAGTGGATGCCCAATTTGAATTCATGATCTAGATACCGCGTCATTAGTCTGGTGGGTGTCTTAAGTTAATGCAACGGCCGTGCCGAACTCTGAATCGACTCCAGGTTTCACCGATGGTCCAGTCATCGCGGCTACCTCGGTGGAACGCGATGATAGGGGGACCCAATATAATCGGTCGATCCTACTCCGCCGGTGGAGGAGAGGTTGTCCATTTGTAGATTGTAGGCCACAGAGCGGGGACAGCGATCGACCGATAGGTGTTGATGACCTATGGTCAGGCCATTCGATGCGGCATCACTGATGGCTCACTGACCCACGAGCAAGGCCTTACTATGACCTCTGATAAGAAGACTGTTTGCGTCACTGGAGCCTCTGGATTTGTTGGCTCCCAGATCGTAGTCGACCTCCTGGAGCGCGGTTATGAGGTGCGAGCAACCGTCCGGGATCCCTCGAATCTAGAAAAATACGGGTTCTTGAAGGAGCTTCCCGGGGCCGACGAGGGGCTTACGCTGCATCGAGGACAGCTTTTGGAGGAGGGCTGTTTCGACGAGGTGATGGAGGGCTGCGACTATTGCATTCATACGGCTAGCCCATACGTGCTGGACGTCAAAGATCCGCAGGCCGATCTGGTGGAGCCGGCAGTCAAGGGCACGGAGAATGTCCTGGGGTCGGCCCATCAAGCAGGGGTCAAGCGAGTGATCGTCACCTCGTCGATGGCGGCGGTGACCGACGAGCCGGACCCCGACAAGGTGCTCACCGAGGACGATTGGAACGAGAAGTCCTCGCTAAAGCGAAACCCCTATTATTTCTCGAAGGCAGAGGCCGAACGAGCGGCCTGGCGTCTGGCTGAAGAGCGCGATGGGCTCGACGTGGTGGTGATCAATCCCTACCTGGTCATCGGACCGTCGGTGACGCCGTCGCTCAACACCTCCAATGAGATATTTGTGGATCTCATGAGCGGTGAATACCCGGGGATCATCAGCCTGACCTGGGGGATCGTGGATGTGCGCGACGTCTCGCTGGCCCACCTGGAGGCCATGGAGCGCGATGACGCGGAGGGCCGATTTTTGTGCGTGGCAGAGCGCATGACCATGGAGGAGGTCGTCGAGCTATTGAACAAGGAGGGCTACGACGAGGCCTATTCATTGCCGAGCTTCAATCTGGCCTCGCCGATCGGCGATTTTGCGACGCGAATCTTTTCCTATTTCCAGCCGGCGGGAACGGGCAGTTATCTGCGCACCCACCTGGGTAAGGTGCCGAGCTTCGATAACGCCAAGAGCCGCGACGTGTTGGGGCTGGACTACCGACCGGTGGAGGAGACGATTCTGGCGACGGTCAAAGACCTGGAAAAATGGGGTCATCTCGAGGTGTGAGGTTGGGGGGGCTGAGCTCCCCCCCGAGATTGGTCACGTCGATCAGCTGTCGACATCACCCCAGGTGATGGTGTGAGTGTCGCCGGCTTCCAGTTCATCGCTGGAGTCCAGGATCTCGCCGACGTCAAATTCGGGCCAGCCATCGTCTTCATAGGAGCGGCCATCGACGACGTGGAGGATGCCCGTGCCCTCGGCGATCGTGAAGGTGATCTCGAGGCCGACGGCCTCGCGACCCGGTTCTGTATTGGCGATGTCCATCTCCTGACCCTCGAAGACGGTGTTAAAGGACTCGCCGCCGACCTCTTCGCAGCCGGAGTCGGCATAGCAGTAGAGGGCGCTACCGACGCCATTGGGGTCGAAGTCACCGCTGCCCGTATTCTCGGCGACCACGCCGAGGGCGTTGGCGTCCTGGGACTGGCCGCCATTGTCATCGCCGTTGCCGTTGGAGCTGCTACCGCCGTTGTCGTCATCACCACAGGCAGCTACAGCCAGAAGAAGAACGCATAAAACACCCAGAAGACGTCGATTCATTGGGATACCTCGTTGAAGAATTGGGGAGCCCACCTATCCGAAAAGGCAGAGGAGGGATGAGAGAGGGATAAACCCTCATTGGGGTGGAGCATCGCGCGAATATACCGCGTCGAAGGGGGGTGGGCAATAGCTCATGTGAAGGGGTTCGAACCGGGCACTCAATTCGAGTCCGGAAAATTCATGAGTCGTCTACCGCGGCTCATCAGAGCCGAGATGACTGCATTTCACCCCAGCCCGCTCAGTGAACACTCCGCGACGGTGCTCTGCACCGCCTGCAGGGTTTTTTTATACCCGAAACAGGTGCGATTTTGGTCTCGGAAAGTTCTTCGTTGAGCGGTAATCCGGGCAGGTAGTTGATGTTTTTAATATTATTAACAAATTTCTTGATATTTTTGATCTCTACCTCAGGTTCCCTGGCGAGACCTGAGAGAATGATGAGCATCCCCGAGGAATGGAAATCTGGGGGTCAACTCCGATTAACGATCGTAGTAAAGTGGTGATCGCGATGGATAAAATTTATGTGATGCTGGCGGCTCTGGCGGTGTTGGGGCTGTCGGCCAGTGTATCGGCGCAAGAGCTTCGCTCGTATGAGGCGCCTTCTCCGGAAGACCAATTGGACATGGATGTGACGGCCATGCCCGACGGGCAGGGAGCGATCTTTGTGCCGTCGTTGACGGAGTCGCGTCTAGAGCCGGCGATCATCGTGAGCATCGATGGGGAGCGGGTGGCCGTGGGCCGCACGGGGCAGCGACTGGTGGTGCCTCCCGGGGACTACGAGGTGACGGCCGGAACGGGGCCCGCCGACGAGCGAGCGACCACAACGGTGCGAGTGGGAGCGGGGGAGACGACGTTGGTGGAGCCCTTCTTCACAGCCGTGCGGGTTCAGGCGATTGACCGCGCCGGAGCTCCGCAAGAGGTCTTTTATTCACTGAGCCATAATGACCGGATGTTCGGGTCCTGGGAGACATCCAGCGAGGCCCAATTTGCGGGTTCGTCGGTGCTCTTCGTGCCCGCAGGAACATTCACACTCGGCCTGGGGACGTCGGTGGACGACAACGCCAGTGCGGTGACCATTCCCGCCCGCGCCGGGGATCTCCTCAACTACCGCCTGATCGTCGATGGAGACGATATCTTTCGCGCCGAGTTGGCGACGGAGGATTTGGAGTACGAGCCCAGCATCTGGCGCTATCGATGGACCGTCGGGGTCGATGGGGCGCTTCAGGAGACGGGAGGCAGCATCCGCGGCTACCGGGGCCGGTCGCTTAGAGTGGGGGTGTTTACGGAGGCATCGATTGGCATCGACACGGGCAACCACGTGGCCCAGCTCAACCTGGAGCTCGACGAGTCCTGGGTGGGCTACGATAGCGAGTACGGGCCGGATCTTCCCTTTCAGAAACTGACCGACGAGGCGAGCGCCGAGTTGCTGTACAACTATCGCCTGGGCGGGATCATAGGACCCTATATGCGGGGCATGGCGTCGACCTCTTTCTTTGCCACGGAGGTCGATTTTGAAACCGACTCGGAGGTCGTCCAGCAGGAGACGGGAGAGATCGAGAATTTCGGTCGAGATGACACACTCCGACTGGTAGAGCCCTTTGCGCCCACCTTTTTGCAGCAGGGCGCAGGTGTCAGCATCAACACCCTGGAGCGGCCAAGGGTCAATCTATTGGTGCGCGGTGGACTAGCGGCGCGGCAGGCCTTCTTTCGGGATGCCCGGTATGTGGTGGACGTCGATGAGAATCGACTGGAGGTCATTGATTTGGAGGACAATAACTCGGTGGGCGGGGAATTTACGGCGTTGGCTCGTTTTCGGCCCACCAATGCGGTGCGCCTGGACGCCGGGCTGGAGGTCTTTTTGCCGCAAAACCAGCTCTTTGGAGATGAGAATCTGCGGCCGGTTTACCGGCTGTCGGGACTGATGAATATGCGGATCACGAATTTTGCATCGCTGATCTATCGATTCTCCATGGCCCGAGATGACGTCCAGATCGATGGGCCTCAGAGTTTTCACGGCATGTCACTGCGGTTACAGCACTCCTTCTTTTGATCCCGATTATTATGACCCGCCGACTGCGGCTGAGCATCACGAATAGTCCGGTTTGATGGAGCAAGCTTTATGAATGACAGAATCCCGAAAATTGGCGT
Organism: uncultured Bradymonadales bacterium; assembly: GCA_964415785.1. Lineage (GTDB taxonomy): Bacteria > Myxococcota_A > Bradymonadia > Bradymonadales > Bradymonadaceae > SLJM01. The sequence goes on along the minus strand of CAYQBU010000145.1, from coordinate 2,126 downwards.
TGTGCTCGTGGTCGCCTTGCTACTGCTGGGCGCCTGCGCGCACGACCCAAGTGAACCGTTGCCGACAGAGGCGACGCCGATGGAGCGGATCATGAACCAGCGAGCAAAGATCTCGGAGCTCAAGGTTCACCCGCAGGCCGGGCAGGCCGGCGCCGAGATCGGTCGAGCGGAGGCGTTCTTGCGTCGAGCGGAATTGGCGTTGGATGCGGAGTCGGAGATGGTGCCGCTACTGCTGGATGCCACAGACGCCCAGCTCGCCCGGGTGCAGACGCTTTACGCCCGCCAACGTGCAGAAGGCGAATTGGATGAGGTCAACGCCCGATTTGCCGATGAATTCGAGGACTCTCGCCGCAGTTCGGGCGCGACAGAGCGACCTGAGGAGGGAGAATGATGACGACCAGAATCATAGCGGCATCGGTGGTCATCGCCCTGGCGATGGCCTGCTCCACGCCTCAGGCGCCGACGATTGTGGACCAGGCGGAGCGCTCGCTTAGCTCCGCTGAGGCCAAGCAGCTCGCCGAAGATAGGCCGCAGCTATTGCGCCAGGCCCAGGAAGAGATGGAAAAGGCCCGTCAGTCCATGGCCCGGGGCGAGCTAAATCGCGCCGAGCTTCACGCCTCCATCGCCTTGGCCCGCTATCAGTCGGCTCAGGATTTGACCCGAAGAGATCGAGCGCAGAACCTCACACGGCGGGTGGAGGACAATCGCGAGTCATTGAGGGTATCGTCGATGCCCGGATATCAGTGGCGCACTCTGGCCGGGCCCACGAGAGTTGAGACGGTTGATGAAGACCAGCATGAGAGGCCGGATAGAGTCGAGCCCAGTCGTCCAGAGCGCCCGGCGCAACCGATCGCAGAACCGGTTTCGGAGCCGCCGGGGGTCGACGACGAAAATAGACGCCTGGCAGAGGGGGCGCTGGTGAGCGCCAGGCTTTCGCGGGCTCAGGCGCTGGGAGATTATTACGACGAGGAGTGCCAGGGCCCATTTCGTGAATTCGATGCCACCCTGACGATTGCACAGGAGCGCTACGAATTGGGGGATTATGAGCGCTCTCAGGCGATTGCACTCAACGCCATAGAGCGGCTCAAGCGCTGTGATGACCGGGAGCCACAGGCTGCGGAAGAGCCCTCGGAGCCCTCGGAGGCGTCGGTCGCAGAGGTCGCTCTGGACCCCGAGCTGGCGCGTCAACAACAAGAGGAATTGGCGACTGCCCGCTCGGACCGAGAGTTGGCGCAGTGGGAGCTCGAGGAGGCGCATCGCTCGCTATCGGAGGCCGAACAAGCACGAGTGGAGGCCGAAGACGAGCGGGACAGCGCTCGGCAGGAGCGCCAGATGGCGATCCAGGAGCGGGATCAAGCCATGGAGCGGCTCGATGAATTCATGGCAGAAGCGGAGTTCGACGACGATGTCGAGGAGCTCAGCGAGGAGGATTTTGCCGAGCTCCGTGAGCAAAGCGACGTCGACGCGGCGTTGTTGCAACACGCCCTTGAGCGAGCAGAGATGCAGGAGTCGCGGTTGGCTCAGCGAGAGCGGGAGCTCGAAGAAGCGGAGGCGCGGGCGCGGCGTGCAGAAGAGGAGCAGCGCCAGGCTCAGCAGGAGGCTCGGCAAGCCGCCGGGACACAGCGCAGCGCAGAGGCGGAGGCCCGCCGCGCCGAAGGGGGAGAGCAGCGGGCTCAAGACCGGGCTCAACGCGCCGAGCAAACTCAGCGCAGTGCAGAGGAGCGGGCTCGACGCGCCGAAGACTCGGAGCGCGAGCAAGCACGCGAACACTCGAGGATGCAGGCGCTGCCACCGGTCACGGCGACCGAAGCGGATACCAGCGTTGGCCGTGCCGATGCTGTAGACGCCATCGCTGAGGCTCGGATCCTTCGGGATCGCCATGAAGAAGAGCGCCAGACCTCGGTCTATCGCACAGGCGAGTCGCTGCTGAGTCAGGCCACGGAGTCTCTCGACGAGGGGCGCCATCGGGAAGCACAGATGTTGGCGAACCAGGCGGGCCGTGCCTTTGAAGCGGCTGGCACGGACGCCGAAGAGCGGCGAGCCGGGGCGGAGCAGCTGGCCGAGGACGTGCGATTGGCCGGGGAAGAGCGCGTGGCCGCGGACGAGCGAGTGGCCGAGGGCGAGCG
>CAYQBU010000144.1:0-10238 GCA_964415785.1 uncultured Bradymonadales bacterium | reverse complement strand
ACGCGAGGCGCCCATCAAGTGCAGTGAGCCCAAACCCGACCATCCGGGGTTGTATCGAGAGACAGCAGGTTAGAAGGGCTGCTACGAGCACTCTGAGTCGTCGAGGTTGTTCAATCCGCTAACACCGGTCCAACCTTGATCTTCCCATTGCGCCACCAGGGATTGAAGTGGGCAAGCATTGAGCTTGGGACTCATATTCACACGCAATTCATCGAGCGGTGATTGATCCGGGAGGTGGAGCTCGCGAAGCTCTGGGTGGTCATTAATGATGAGAGTACCCTCCAGGGTCTCTAGCGATGAGAGCTCGATGGAGGAGATATAGGGGTTTTCTGAGAGGGTCAGCTGCCCTCCGACATAGGTCAATCGGGTGAATTTTAAGGCCGAGGCTACTCCGGTTTCGCTAATGTTGATCGGGCGATTGACTCGGCGCAGCGCACCTAGGGATAGGGTGTTCAAGGCGGGTACTTCATTGAGGAACAGCGAATTGACTTGTTGAAGTGATGACAAATCAAGAGTCTGGAGCTCCATGGTTCGATTGACGGTGATTGCACGGCCTACGCTCGAAAGCCGAGGGGCACGCATATGAAGAAGGTCTCCGGACAGGATTTGGAGTTCCTCGCCAATAGAGTCCAGGGTGGGAAAGGTCAGAGTGTGAATACCGGAGTTTTCGAGTATGGAGATGGAGCCCGTAACGTTTTCAAGGGCTGGAAAACCGAGCTCTCCAAGGTCGGTATTTCTCGATAATTGAATCATTCCACCGATGGAAGAAAGGCTTTGAACATCGATTTCGTGGAGGGAGGTATTTGCGAAAAGAAAGTTTTCGCCAGTGGATTGCAACGCGGGGAGCAGAAGCCGCTGAGTGGAATGGTTTTGAATCATCATGACGGACTGTCCCACGCGCTCCAGGTTGGGGAGGGCGATTGTCTCTAATTGAGTAAGGCCATCGATGATCAGGCTTCCCCGAAGACGGATGAGGTTATTTAGTGAGAGCTCAGAGATGTCCCCGGTGTTGATTCGAATGACCAGATCGCCGGTAATTTCTTCATAGTGGTCGATGAAATCAAGTTGGGACGGTGACTCCAAAGTGACGGAGCCTTGATGGGTGAGACCAGCAGGGGTCCCTTCCCCAGAAGGGGATGAGGGCGGTGTATCCGCGGGTTCGGCATCTGCGGATAGATCAGGCATCTCTGGTCCTCTGGCCGAAGCCACCTCCGTTGGCTCATCCGACGGTTCCGAGGGCGGAGAGGGAGGCTCAGGCGCGGGTGGAGCCACGTCTGCGTCGTCGATTTCATCGGCCTCCGAGTCTTCTGGCACGCTTTCGGGCGCTTCGTGGCCCGTTGAAAGAGAGAAGGTCTCCCACCGCTGTAGCGTGTGTTCGGTATAGGAAAAGTCGGTCTCCAGGTCTTCCGTCGGGCTGTGCGCTGGCGGTTCGAGGCTCGGTTCTTGGACATCGTCAGTTGAGCCCGTATGGGCGACGGCGGCTTCGGTGGTTTCGTCGGTGGACGTTTGCGACCTGTCATCGAAAAAGAGAATGCTCAACAACACCAGGGTGGCCAAGACAGCGATCGCGGTGACCGTGGCCAGGCTCGCACTGACGACGGGGTGGGCCTGAATCGCTTCGCGCACCGCGGTAGTGGTAGGGCGAGAAGAATCCGTTTCTGAGGCCGTATTCTGAGGAGGGTCATCGACCGGATCTGGCGTAGGTTCAGCACTTTGTTGGACCCTGGGAGTGGTATCGGTGAGGGCAATTTCGGTGGCATTTTCAGGGGGGATCGGGTCGAGGGTGGTGAGAAAGGCCTTGTTGTCGGGCGACGAGGGCGACGGTGGGGAGTCGTCGTCGAGACGGTCGGGATCGAGGGCATCGGCGAGCCAGGGCGAAAAGGAGGCTTCGAGGTCGTCGTCGTCGGGGGAGTCGAGAAATACGGGGTCGAGGGAAAGGGTCTGGCGTAGTTCTTGGATCTCGCGGCGGGCGAGGATGGCGCTTTCCGGGCGGTCGGCGGGCGATTTTTCGAGGAGCCTCAAGACGAAGTCGCTCAGCGGTTTGGGGATTGACTCCGGGTATTGGGTGGCGAGATCGGGGGCCGGGCGCTGGACGTGGTCGAAGAGGAGGTGGAGGCCGCTGGGACCGCGGAATGGGCGGTGGCCGGTGAGCATCTCAAAGAGGATGATACCCAGGGAGTACAGATCGCTTTGGGGCAGGGCGGGTTCGCTCTGGGCTTGCTCCGGGGAGAGGTAGGAGGGCGTTCCGCAGATCATGCCCGTCTGGGTCAGCTGGGTGGCCTCCTGTAGGGGCCGGGCGATCCCGAAATCGAGGACTTTGACCTGCACCGTTCCGTCGCTGGAGGGAAGAATGATGAGGTTGGCGGGCTGGAGGGCGCGGTGGACGATGCCCCGTGCGTGGGGCTGGGTCAGGCCTGCCAGAACCTGGTAGGTGACTTCCAGGGCCAGCGGTGGGTTGAGCCGACCGAGGGCGATGAGATCACCCAATTCGAGGCCATGGACGAGTTCCATGACGAGGTAGAGGATGTCTCGGTCTGGGTCTTGCCCGAAGTCGATGAGGCGGATGATATTGGGGTGACTGAGGCCAGCGATGACGTTGGCTTCGCGAAAGAAGCGGTCGATAAAGACATCGTCGGCGTCGAGATCGGGGCGCACGACCTTCAGAGCTACCGTGCGTTGAACGGAGAGTTGGGTGGCCCGGTAGACGGCGCCCATACCGCCCTCGCTAAGCGGGGCATCGATACGGAAGCGACCGTCCAAGACGGTGCCCACCAGAGGGTCATCGGGAAGCTTATCGCGGCGAAAAAGGCGAGCGCCGTCATGGGGGCATGTCTCTCCCTGAGTGTCGGGAAAGCGTTGCTCGCAATGCGGGCAATAAAGGGAAATGGGTGACCTTAGGCGTCGCGGCTCCAGAGGATTTCAGCAAACGCATCGTGGTTATGGATGCTCTCTTCGTTGACGCATCGCACGCGAAACCAGGCGATGCGGTCGTCATCCATGAGGGTCTTGGCCACGGCGCGAGCGATGTCTTCGACAAAGGCCGGATTGTCGTAGGCCTCCATCGTGACGTGGCGCTCATCGGGGCGCTTCAGCAGCGGGTAGAGGGGAGCGGAGGCGGCGTCTTCGGCAATGCGAACCAGTTCTTCGAGCCAGATAAAATGCTCTGGCTCCATGGAGGCCATGCGAACGCGAATGGAGATGGAGCTTCGCTGGTTGTGGGCGCCGTAGTCTGCAATCTCTTTGCTGCAAGGGCAAAGACTGGTCACGGGCACGGTGGCGCCGAGGATGAAGTCATCGCCCTCGTCGGTGGAGGCACCGTGAAAATAGCCCTCGATGTCCAACAGTGAACTCTTGTCGGTGACGGGAGCCCGCTTTTCAATAAAATAGGGGAATCGAACATCGAGGTGGGCGGCCTCAGAATCGAGGCGTTCCTTGAGTGCCTCGACGATGGTCGGGAGGGTACGGATGGTGAATTCGCCGCGGTGGTCGTTGAGGACCTCCAAAAAGCGACTCATATGCGTGCCCTTAAAATGGTGGGGAAGATGCACGGAGAGGGAAAGATCGGCCACCGTGGATTGGTGGTCGTTATGTCGATCCCAGACGGTGATCGGATAGCTGAGATTGGTCACCCCAACGCGGTCAATGGGGATATTTCGATGATCTTGTCGACTCTGTACGTCTTCCATCGTCGCCAGTCCAAGGTTGGATCGCCGGGGCCAGAGGCATCATTGCTGAGGGTATATGAAATGGAGGTGGCCGTCTTCCCTGCCGCTCGTTGTGATTGCATAGGAGGTGGGAAGGACGCAAGAATAAGTGCTCAAAAGTGGGGAGACCCTCCGTGAAAAAGGGGCACCCAGGGGGCGACATGGGCCTTGTTTTTTGGGGGTAATTCGGGTTTTGGGCCGTGGAGATGGCGTTCACTGCCACTCAACGGCGAAGTGAAGCAAGTGGTCCTGGAGGGGAGAGCCCACCGATTGGTTGCTGAGGATGAGCTCCGGCAGGTAGAGGTAGGTCTGATCGTCGGAGGGAAGACAATCATTGAGCAGAGAGATGGAAATAGGGGGATGGCACCAAAAGTCGAGGAGTGCAGTGGCGTGGAACGGATCAGAGATGGGAGGGGGTTGTTCGGTGGCATTGAGTTCGTGGTCAATAGAGATGGACTGAAGGGAGGAATCTGGAGGTTGAAAGGTCAGGTGGGCGCGATGGAATTGCGGGGACTGATCGAGAGAGGTGAGGAGGGCGTGGAGGCGAGGCCAAAGGTGCATCGAATGGAGGCGAAGGGCGGTGGTGGGGGAGAGGTCCAGTGGAAGGGGGGGAAGCGGAGAGCTGACCATGGCTTACGTCTCGTCAAGATTGGTGGAGGTGAAGACCGGGCCATTTGGCGGGTATTTTTTGTTGAATGATGTAACAAAGGTCTCTAAGGTCGGTAGAGTAACATATAGTCCACTGACCGATCCGGCTTGAATGGGTATGTTAATAATTGGAACGATGAGGCGAAGCTGGTCACGAATGTGGCTATGGCAAGGGATGACTAATGTGTTGGGATCGAATCGACGATGGTTTGAATCTCTGCAGAACCATATTTCTCATATTCAGTGGGGCATAGAGACTCGATTATGGTGGAGGATTCAACGGAGAAAATTCATAGTACAGAAGGCGCAAAGCGACTTCGACGTCGGATCGCAGGTAGGGTCCGTCGGTTGAGAAAATCCAAGGATATGACGCAACAGCAGTTGGCGGACCAAGCGGAGATCGATCGCACCTATCTGGCGCGGCTGGAGACCCAGGCGTTGAATGTGAGCATCGACGTTCTGTACCGATTGGCGTGCTCGCTGCGGGTGGAGGTAGCGGATCTCATGAAGGCAGAGAAGAAATAGAGCATCAATTTGGTTTGATGACGATGGCTCGGTAGTCGATACCGGGCCATTTTAATATTCTGGCCTAGTGCCGCCCTTCGGAAAAACGCAAGTACTCTCGCCGGTGCTGAACGCCGATGGCGGTGCTGCGACTCCTCGACGATGCTACGGCATCGCCTCGTCATTGCGCCTTGCCCTCGTCTCCCAGTCCTCGGCGAGACTATCTACGTATTTCCGGCAGGCCGCACTAGTTCTTTGCCTTCGTGGGCCGGTCGTCGTCCTCGGTTTCGTAGGCGTCGACAGCGTCCTCGATGGCCTCCAGATCTCCGTCGAAGTCGTGCCGGGAGTGGGTCAATTGGCTGACCATGCTCTCCATGGCGGCGAGACCGAATATGATTTTTTTAAAGAACGAGGGGTTGTGGGGAACGAAGGTGAAATTGGGGTGCTGGGACCATAGAGCGCGAAGTTTCTTGTCCAGGTGGACAGCCTCGCGATTGTTCTCGATGCGCTCGGAATTGCCGGTTTCGATGGACATGTCTCCCACGGCGGCGCTCTCAAAGAAGATGACCCCATCGTAGCGGTGGAGTTCGTCTTCAAAGGTGGTGCCCATTTGTTCAAAGAAGTCGCCTCCTTCGTCGGGCCAGTAAACGGCGCCGTCGAGGGTGCCGCGGTCGCAGAGAAGGATTCGGTCGGGATAGAGCGAGGACTGAATGAGCTCCAGGCTTCGCTGGAGGTGAAAGATGGCGTTTTGGGCCGCACAGCGGGCGTGAACCTCATTGACGCGGGGCAGGCCCCCGGCAAAGAGAACGGTGGCCGACTCGGGAACCACCACCACATCTTCGCCGATCTCGCGTCGGAAAAGATCGGCGGCCGTGGTTTTTCCGCCGCCGGGTCCACCCGTGAGCACGACGCGCAGGGCCTGGTTATTGGATTCTTCGAGGGGGTTGGGGACCATGGTTCGGGGCCTCGTAAAAGACACGTGCAGGAAGGGTTTGCGGCGCTGTGCAAGTATCGCATAGGCGAAGGCTTTTCGACCAGACTTCGAGTGGCAAGCGAGGGTGTGAGGAGCCCGAATCAAAATAATGCCGGCCAATGCCCATTGGGCCCTTGCAATGGTCAGGCAAGTAGGCTAAGGATGGGCTCAGGCAGCGAGCCAATCGCCGCCAACATCTCTAGGAAAGCCTAACGTAATTTTGGTTTCCGGTTTTTGTGAACGCACGTCCGCCGTGTGGGAAATGCAGCATCTTCCTTCCTTCGTTGATTTGCCCAAACAAGATTGGTCAGTTCCAGAACGAACTGGCATGTCCGAGAGAACAGATATTCGAACGGTTCGAATATCTTAGATGCCCTGGAGTATCCTGGTGAAAGCCGGGGCTTTCGGGGCAAATCAATCGCAAGAAGAAAGTGAAAAGGACAGAATATGTCGAGAGTTCAAGGTAAAGTGAAGTGGTTTAGCGAAGACAAAGGTTTCGGTTTCATCGAGCGTGATGATGGCGGAGACGACGTCTTCTTGCACTTCAGTGCTCTGAATCAGTCTGGCTTCAAAACCATCGCTGACGATACGGCCGTCGAATTCGACGTCGAGTCGGGCCCGAAGGGAATGCGCGCCGCGAACGTGGCCACCCTTTGATGACCTCTTAGGAGGTCCGGGGCTCATCGCGAGATAGGCCCTGAAGACAAACCCGTCGCTCCCCTTGTGGGAACGGCGGGTTTGTTGCGTTTGGGGGCGACCAGAAGAGTTTGGGGCGATTCAGAAGAATTGACGGCTTCCAAAACTTAAGGGGGCGCTGCCATCGCCGTGGATTGGAAAGGCATAGTCCAGGCGGATCACGAGGCCATGTACGCGAGGGGACATCAGGCGAAGACCAATGCCAGCGCTGAGGACGTCGACGCCCAAGAGATCGCCCCCATCGTCACCGATGGCGCCGGCGTCGGTGAAGAAGACGTGCTGAAGCATCAACCAGCGGTTGCCAAAGGAGGGGATCCGATACTCGGCGTTGGCGACCCACCGATGGGTGCCGCGAAAACGCATGTCTTGAAGGGATCGGACCTCGTCGAGGCCGCCGACAAAGAGCTGATGCTGCTGCGATTGAGCCCCGGTGCGCCCGATATTGAAGCGGCCGAGGGCGTTGCTTTGGAGGGGAAAGCTCCGTGCGCCGAGAAGTTCAGCATCGACGGTGGTGAAGGACTCCGTGGAGCCGATGGAGCGATGGGCACCGCTGAGGCGGAGATCGAGGGTGGCCCCACCCATGACCAGACCAAGGTGGTTGATCTGGCCGATGCGAGCGAGGAGTCCGGGTTTGAGAAGGCGCGTGGAAGGGGCAAGTTCGTCGCTGATGGGGTCGAGACTCGGCCGATCGCTGAGCCATTGGAGGCGTCCACCGACGTGGAGCCAGGGCGAGAGCTCCTGGAGGGCCTGGCCGCTGAAGCCGATGCGTCGAATGGCAAAGCCACCATCGAGATCGCCGGCGTCATCGTAGCTGGGGTAGACGCGATTTCGAAACTCGGCATCCAGGGCGACGTCGAGGCGTCGGCCCAGGAAACGGGGGTTCTGAAACCAGACCTCTCCCGAATTGAGCCCGGTCAGCCGTTCGTAAGCGGCGCCGACTTCGACGAAATGGCCCAGGAGGTTGACCTCGCGGGCACCGATGCGGATGAGGGTGGTGTCGTCGGTGCGACTGAAATTGGCGCTGGGGAGCAGGGTCCAGCGCTCTTCGACGGAGATGGCCAGTTTCCGACCCCGGTCGTCCAAGTCGCGGACGCCGATAGTGACGTCGCGGAACATGGGCAGGTTTCGCAGGCGACGCTCCGTCTCCTGGAGTTCGGCGTCTGTGGCCGGCTCGCCCTTGTCGAAGGCCAATTCGCCGAGGACCACCGATTCGCGGGTGCGCTCCAGGCCCTCGATCTCGACGTCGACGATGGGGTCGCTCCGTTCTTCGGCGGCGACGGTGGGGGCAGAAAAAACACCCACAAAAACCAGAAAATGGCCGAGAATAAAGGCCCATGTCGCACTGTAGGAGCGGCTAGTCATCAGTGATGGGGTGGGGCAAAGATGGCGGTTAGCGCATCGGCAGGGCGCCCATGATGTAGCGGTCCATCGGGGTTTATACAACCGGGGACAGGGGGCCGTTGGAGGCCTGACCTGAGGCGTGGACTTTGATACATAGCCAGAGGAGGCGATGAATCAACGACCACGCATAAAAGGGAGTGATTGTGAAATACGACGATATATTGATCCCCACCGATGGAAGCCGGGCCGGCCAAAAGGCGGTACCCCATGCCCTGGATCTGGCCAAAAAACACGGGGCGACAGTGCATATCCTATTTGTGGTGGACACCGATGGGGTGGATCTATTTCTGGGTAAACGCCAAATGGAGGGACTTCGAGAGGGGCGATTTGGAGAGGTGGGCGAGATCAAGAAGAAGGCTCGCGAGGCGTTGGCTCGGGTCGCAGACAAGGCCGAGGAGCAAGGCCTGGAGGTCACGAAGACCATTTTGGCGGGCTCGCCGCCGGAGCGGATCGTCAATTTCGCGATGCGAAAAAAGTGCGATATGATCGTCATGGCCTCCCATGGACGGTCTGGTTTTCAGCGGGTGATCCTGGGAAGTGTTACCGAAAAGGTGCTTCGAAAGGCGACGATCCCGGTGCTGGTGATCAACGACAAGGCGCCGGAGTGAGGGCGTCTCGGTGCGGTGATGGGGGCAAGTGAGGGGACAGCGCTGGACTTTTGGCGTCGGGCGTTAACGTTGTCCCCAAGTGGTGGAATAACGCACGTTTTTTTTCAGGAGGTTAGAATGGAGCACGCCAAGATTGCAGTGATCTATTATAGTTCCTACGGCACCAACTACGAGATGGCGACGGCGGCGGCAGAAGCGGCCAGCGCGGCGGGCGCCGAGGTGCGGCTTCGACGGGTGGCGGAGACGGCACCGGATGCGGCCGTAGAGTCCCAAGAGGGATGGAAAAACCATCTGGAGGCGACGGACGACGTGTCGGTGGTCAGCGAGGAGGATATGGTATGGGCGAACGCCTATTTCTTCAGTGCGCCCACGCGCTATGGAAATGCGGCCAGTCAGATGCGGGCCTTTATCGATACCCTGGGGCCGCTTTGGCAAAAGGGAGAGTTGGCCAATAAATTCGTCACTGCTAGCACCAGCGCTATGAATCGACACGGCGGTCAAGAGACGACGCTGCAGACGCTCTATTTTACATTCATGCACTGGGGCGCATTTCTGGTCCCTCCCGGGTATACGGATGACAGCATCGCCAACTCCGGTGGAAATCCCTATGGGGTGAGTGTGACGGCGGGAGATGAGGGCTTTAGCGATGAAAAGCGGGAAGCGATCGCCTTTCAGGCCCGGCGTCTGGCGGAGGTCACCGAGCAATACCATCGCGGTCAGTGAGGGTAGGGCGGGGAGCTGGGCACCACCGGGTTAAGAAAGATAGAAAGCGCCCTTGCATTCCCGCCACCGCTCCCCTAGGACGAGGGGTGTGGCAGCGACCAAGTCGCCGCCCACATCTCAAGGAAAGCCTATCCAAGTTTTGGTTTCCGGTTTTTGTGACGCATGTCCGCCGTGTTGGAAAAGTAGCATCTTCCCGCCTTTGTTGATTTGCCCAAACAAGATTGGTCAGTTCCAGAATGAGCTGGCAACTCCTAGAGACGGATATTCGAACGGTTCGAATATCTGTACACGCGTCTGTCTGCCATAACTCGGAATATTCACGACCCGTCTACTTCGGCTCATCAGAGCCGAGATGCCTGCATTTCACTCCGCGACGGTGCTCTGCACCGCCTGTGGGGCTCAATCTTGGCCTCTCACCTCTGATTTTGCCTCGTGACAACGTCTCATGAATAATCCGGGATCACGGTCCGTATATAATGGCCCAGGGCAGCAGATCAGGAATTAAAGAATGTCTAAAAGGACAGAATATGTCGAGAGTTCAAGGTACAGTGAAGTGGTTCAGCGAAGACAAAGGTTTTGGTTTCATCGAGCGCGATGATGGCGGAGACGACGTCTTCTTGCATTTCAGCGCTCTGAATCAGTCCGGTTTTAAGACCATTGCCGATGACACGGCCGTCGAATTCGACGTCGAGTCGGGACCGAAAGGAATGCGGGCCGCGGACGTGGCGACGCTCTGAATAGAAGCGGCCGGTGAATGAACCGGCCCCTTTTGCAAAAAGCCCCCCGTCCATCTGGGACGGGGGGCTTTTTGTGTTTTTATATTGCCAGGGGGCTCGATGGAGCGGGAGCGATTCGGCGACGTCGGTGGACGCCTGCCATTTTTGACATGGAGCGCAATCTCGGGGATAGTACGGGGGTGTTTCGTATACTACGCCTTGAGCACTCGTTGACGGTGCGTCTGACGCGTCGAGAACGTGCTGG
>CAYQBU010000143.1:0-10402 GCA_964415785.1 uncultured Bradymonadales bacterium | reverse complement strand
AACCAGACCGTATCTACCTCTTCAGACCGTTGGTGATCCGCCCGATACTTCTGAAATTGGCTTTCAAAATCGGCTTTTGCGAGCTTTGGCAACTCCCGCTTGCGAGACACTCCCACCGTCTTCTCCAGGAGCCAGCGGCTCAAACCGAGACTCAACATGAAGTTGCTCAGTCCTGCCCAGATTTTGCCCAACCGTGCGAGCCTTGCGAAGTAGGCAAAGAAACGAGCGCTCAAGGGCACCCCCTCCCGATCGTAGCGCTGCTGGAGATACTCCGCCTTCATCTTCGCCATGTCCACGCTGGCCGGGCATTCGCTCTTGCAGGCCTTGCAGGACAGGCAGAGCTCCAGCGCCTCTTCCAGCTCCTCGCTCTCGAAGGCCGACTCAGGCTCTGGCGACGACAACAGGGTGCGAAAGGTATTGGCCCGGCCCCGCGTGGAATCCTTTTCCTCCAATGTGGCCATATAACTGGGACACATGGTTCCACCGGCCTCCGCCCGCTTTCGACAAACACCGGCCCCATTGCACAATTCCGTGGCCCGGACCAACCCGCGCTCCGCCCTCCATTGAAAGTAAGTGTCCAGCTCCACCGTCTCCTGCCCGGGTTGAAAGCGAAAGTGCTCATCGATGGGCTCGGGGTCGACGATATTTCCGGGATTGAAGATCGAGTCCGGGTCAAAGGCCTCTTTAACCTCGCGATGAAGCGCCATCACCTCCTCGCCGTAGAAGCGCTCCAACAAGGGTGAGCGCACGCGCCCATCGCCGTGCTCTCCACTCAGAGAGCCCCGATAGCGCTTGACCAGATCGGCCACATCTTCGGCGATCCCTTTAAAGCGCTCGATATCCGCCGGATCCTTGAGATTGAGCTCCGGTCGAAGGTGAAGCTCGCCCACTGAGGCATGGGCGTAATACACGCAGGCCGTATCGTAGGCGTCCATAATCGCCGCAAAATCCTCGATATAGTCCGGCAATACATCGACGGCCACCGCCGTATCTTCCACCACCGTCACCGGTTTGACGTCTCCCTCGATCCCCATCAATAGTCCCAGGCCAGCCTTTCGAAGATCCCACACCGCCTTATCCTGCGGCGGACGGATAATGGGATAGGCATAGCCCATCTCGAGCTCCTTGAAGGCCTCGATGAGCCCCTCTTCAGAGATCCGAAGCTCCGCCTCGTCCTGGCGATAGAATTCCACCACCAGGACCGCCCCTGGATCGCCCTCTACCCAGAAGCGATTTCGGGCCTGCTCGATATTCTTCTTGGTCTCCTCCAACACTCGGCGGTCCATCAGCTCCACGGCCGCCGGATCGTGCTCCACTGCCACCACCGTGGCGCGAAGTGCGGATTCCAACTCTTGAAAGTGAACGGCCACCACCGAGCGGTGCGTTGGCCGATCCACGAGGTTGAGTTTGGCCTCCGTGGTCATCGCCAGGGTCCCCTCCGTGCCGCACAGAAACCGCGGTATCGAGAAGGCTTCTTCTCCATCTCTGCCCCATCGATCGATGACCTCATCCAGTGGATAGCCCGTATTTCGGCGCATCACATCCGCTCTGGGATAGCGATCCTCGATCAACTCTCGGTGCTCCGCTGCGATCTGCTCCAGCACCGTCAGTCCCGCTCGCAGCGGCCCCGTTTCGTCCTCGCTGAACTCCTCGGAGAGTCGACCCACGCGACGGGCCTTGCCATCGGCAAAGACGGCCTCCAATTCCAATACATGGTCACGGGTCGTCCCGTACTTGATGGAATGGCTCCCGCAGGAGTTATTGCCGATCATCCCACCGATCATGCACCGATTGGCCGTCGACGTATCGGGTCCAAAGAAGAGACCGTGGGGCTCGAGCGCTCGGTTGAGGTCATCGAGGATCACTCCCGGTTGGACCCGAACCCAGCGCTCCTCGCGATTGATCTCCAGGATCTTGTTCATGTAGCGGCCAACATCCATGATCAGCCCGCTGCCCACGGTCTGTCCCGCCAGGCTGGTCCCGGCGGAGCGCGGCGTAATCCCCACCCCCAGCGATGCCGCACAGCGCACCACGGCCTCCACGTCTTCCGTGGTACGGGGAAATACCACGGCCATCGGCTGCAGTTGATAGACCGAGGCATCTTGGCCGTAGAGTCGGCGATGCAGGTCGTCGCTGCGGACCTCGCCCTCCATTTCGGCCTCTAACTTTTCCAGCGCCTCTTTGATTGTGATACTTCTGGCGTCCATCCAAGGCTCCACACTGCGCGCCGATCCTGCCGGCCCATCAACACCAATGCCCACGTTGGTAACCTAACCAACGTGGGCATTGCTTCCTTCCATAAGCCGGCGTCACCCACCGGCCCGAATTCTGTGCATTACATCGTCACAACCCACACAATGACGTGGGCATAGACACCGCTGGCCAACTTGATCGGCACGCGGTAGATGCCCAATTCGTCGAGGCCCTGACCGACTTCGATGAAGCGATGCTCCAATTCGAAGCCCTCGTGCTCCAGGATCTCGGCGATCTCGCGAGAGCTGACCGAGCCGTAGAGTTCGTCTCCGTCGGCCACGCGCTTCGGGATCGTAATCGAGATACCGTCGAGGCGCTCTTGAACGGCCAGTGCGTCGTGACGCTCCTGCGCCTTGCGACGCTCGATCTCGCGTTTCTGGTGATCGAGCTCTTTCTTTTTGGCCGAGCTGGCGGGCAGTGCGAGGCCCTGGGGGATGAGGTAATTTCGTCCGTAGCCCGGGGCCACGTCCACGATCTCTCCCATCTCACCGAGCTTGGGGACATCTTCTTTGAGAATGACTTCCATGATGGACTCCTGAGTTCTATATCAAACGCTTGGCGACCGGCCTTTGTCCGGGCCTTAGTCAGGCACCACGACTTCCAGGTCTCCGCTCTGCGCCAGGCGCTCCTCGGGGATCAGGTCGTCGTCGATTTTCACCGACAAAAACTTGAGGACCGGATCGAGCAAGCGCAGGTGGCGCTCCACTTCTTCCACCGTTCCAGGAGGCACCATATACCGGTAGTAGTGGTAAACACCCTGTTCGAACATCCGCCCTTCGGTCTTGTCTTTAATCTCGTAGGCCAACTGGCGTCGTCCCCAGTCGTCTTTGGTCAGAAGGTGGCCACCTTCGTCTTCGATCACCTTTTCGACGCGTTCGGCGATGGTCTCGAAATCTTCTTCCGAGGCGTCAGGTCGAACAATATAAATCGTCTCGTATTCGCGCTGTCTTTCAACGGGCATCACAATACCTCGTGGGTATAGCCCCACCTCTTGGCGGTGGAGCGAGGTCAATAAATTGGGAATGTATCGATGCATCTGGGAGCGGTGTAAGCGCCCAGGCTCGGCAGGTTCTTAGTGCCAATCGCCACAAAGTGCAAGGGGAGGTTTCAACCCCGATTAGTGATAGCGATTTTGGGCCGCTCCAAGGCCCTCGTCCATCAGCGTCTCAATGGCATCCAGGGCGTCGTCTACCATCGGATCCACCGCCGATCGCTCCTCTCCGGTGAATCGACCCAGCACATGGCCGGTGACATTGCCATGGTCGGGGCGTCCCACGCCCAGGCGGACCCGATAAAAGCCCTTGCCTCCACAGTGGGCAACGATGTCGCGTAGCCCATTGTGCCCCCCGTGGCCTCCGCCCGACTTTAGCCGCATTACGCCCGGCTCCAGATCGATTTCGTCGTGAAAGACGATCACCCTGTCCAGATCGATATCATAGTAGCTTCGCGCCGCCTCGACCGATTGACCGGACTTATTCATATAGGTCATCGGCTTGAGCAGGATCGCCTCTTCCGATCCCAGGCGCCCCGTGGTCATCTCCCCGTGGAATTTCTCGCGCCCGATCTGGAGCCGATAGCGATCGGCGAGGCGGTCCACGGCCTCAAATCCGATATTATGTCTCGTCCCTTCGTATTTTCGTCCGGGGTTACCCAGACCCACCACCAGCCAGCGTTGCATTCTCGTCTCCTCTCTGGGGCTATCCACCAAAAAAAACGGGGCCTCAGGGCCCCGTTTTTCCGTTCCTCTTCATTTAGCTTCCCGCGACTCAGCCCGGATTATTCATGAGACCGTCGTGACGAGGCAAAATCAGAGTTCAGAGGCCAAAATCGAGCCCCACAGGCGATGCAGAGCATCGTCGCGGAGCGAGATACAGGTATCTGGGCTCTGATGAGCCGCAGTAGGCGAGTCGTGAATAATCCGGGTCAGGCTCCGGGAGGCTGAGCGGCGGCGTCCACGCCCTCTTCCTCGGCGCCTTCCTCGCCTTCGACTTCGCCCTCTTCCTCTTCCGTCGTCGGGGTGACCGCTGCCGTCGTCGCCGGCGTCGTACCCACCACGATCTCTTCGCGAGGCATCTGCACGCGAACCACGGCGTAGTCAATATCGTGAGCTGGCTCCACGCCTTCCGGATAGTCGATCTCGTCGGCCGTCACGGCGTCATCGGGACCCAGATGCGAGACCTCAACGGTCAGCATCTCCGGAATGTGAGCCGGAGCAGCAAAGACCTCGACGCCGCGTCGAATGAAGTGGAGACGTCCACCCTCTTTGACGCCCGGGGCCTCTCCCTCGGCGTTGATGGGCACGATTACTTTCAGCGGTGCTTCGGGGTCGACGGCCACAAAATCCGCGTGGGTCAACGTCCGTTTGACCGGATCGACCTGATAGTCGCGAAGCATCACATGCTCCACAGAATCCGAGCCCTCGACCTCGAGGCCAAAGACTGTGTTGAGCTCGTTGGGCTGCTCAGTGATCTTGTCGAATTCCTTCGGGTCTACGGCGAGGCTCAAATTCTCGTCGATGCCGTGGCCATAGCAGACCGCCGGCACCAGTCCTCGCTTGCGCATTCGTCGCGCCTCAGGAGAACCGGTCTTGTCGCGAAGCGTTGCATTCAGGGTCAACTTGCTCTCTGCAGCCATGACATTCCTCCAATCAGCCCAGGCACCGAGCGGCGTCATCTGCCACTTGCCTTCATGGGCCTACAATAACTGGGGCGACTCGGAGTCGTCCCCGGGGGCTATAAACTCAAAAAACACGCAGGTCCCAAATCTAGGGATAAGGCATGTGCCACGGGGACCTGCGCGGTCACACGACGCGATTGCCGTCGCGCGGAGCCCGATACCTCTCGGGCCCCTAAATAATGCGGCGGGCAAAAGCGCTTTGACTCTTGCCCGCTGCTCTCAAAGCTGGGGTGCCAGGATTCGAACCTGGGCGTGCCTGGACCAAAACCAGGTGCCTTACCACTTGGCTACACCCCAATGTCGCGCCGGGCTCTCTGAGCCCTTCTGGCCAACCTTCCGGCCACGCGGGCAGCTTATTTATCAACGCCCCCTACCCCTGTCAACCGCATTTACTAAGTTTTTTCCCCTTCCCCAAAACTGGGCGTCTGAGCGCTGCTTCGCGATCGCCGAAACACTGTCCGGAACACAAAAAAAGCCCCCGCTGACCGTCGACCGATCAGCGGGGGCAATGCGTCTTTAAGCCGGTTTAGCGACAGAGGCCAAGGAAGCCCAGCAGCGGACCTCCCTGGAAACCCTCTTCACAGGTCGTATTGCCCGTGCAACCGGTACCGGTGGCGAAGTCACAGAGTTGCAGACAGATCGTCCGCGGCGGACCACAGGAATCGCCTCCACCACCATCGACGATGCAATACGAGTTCTCATCGCACATGCTTCCCACCGCCGTCTCCGGGCAGGCGCTCAGCGATCCCACTGAGGCGTCAATGGAATCCACGCAGTGACCTTGAGTCCTGCTTGGACCTTCCGGGATCACCGGCGAGCACGCCTGGTTGGCCGGGCATCCACTGTCGCCCAGGTCGCCGAGGAAGGGCTCACAGAGCTGGCGGCAACTGGCATTTTCTCCGAGATCGGTGTCCGTGAACGGCCCGGCGATCACGTCGTTGAGACTCGTGCCCTGCTTGGCGCAGACTGTTCCCGGAGCACAATTCTGAACGTTTGGCGAACCACAGTCCTGGCCGAGCTTCACGTCGCCAGACGAGGCGCAGTAGGCTTCGTCACCAAATCCGAGGCAGGTCTGCTGATTGTCCGGGCAGTTGGGATCCGTTGCATCACCACCGGGATCACAGGGCAACCGGCAGGTACCCAGATCATCGTAGTCATCGAGGGGCACACAGATCTCTTCGTCGCCGCACACCATCGAGGGCTCGGTGACCTCATCGGTCTGGCAATAGGCTCGGCAGGTTCCCGTCCCGTCGCCGGTCATGTCGCAGTGCAACCCGCTGGAGCAGGTGCCCTCGCCGGTGCATTCGTCGCCCAATTCGGCGACGCCCACCGATTCGCACCATCCGGCATTCTCACCGGAGGGCTGGCAGGCGTGGCCGTCTTCCGTACATCCATCCTTGGCCCAATCAGCGCTCTCCAGGCAGGACTCAATGCAGATTCCCGTACCGATTCGAGACGGCCCATCGTCACCAATATTGGTCAGGTTCAGGTCCAGGCAATCTCCGCCCAACAGTCGGTCCTGACCATCGGGCTGCGGGCAAGTCGAGCTCTGCTGGCTCTCCGGCAAGGTGGGATCACACATCGGTGTGCACACCGAACCGTCGCCAAAGAGGTCGAGGCATACCGAGCTATCGGGGCAATCGACCACAGAGTCACAAGACTCATAGTAGTCGACTTCGTTATTGGTCGGCCGGAAGCAGATTCCATCTTCGCTGGACACGGGGACACAGGCGTCGCCGTCGGCGCAGGTGTTCTCAAACCCGAAGGGCTCGCAGCGCTCGGCGCACACGCCGGTGCCGTCAAATGCTCCGGAATCGGCACCCACGCAGGCCTGGTCGCCGTCGCACATATCGTCGCTGTCGCAAGCTCTGGCGCAGACAGCATCGCTTCCCACGGAGCCCTCCACCGGCAAAATGCCAGAAGCATAGCCCGGCAATTCGCTGATGCAGGCTAGACCTTCGGCGCAATCGGTGGTCGCGTCGCATTGCTCGCCCTCTTCGATCGTTCCCGCGCCATGGCAGATAAAGGTCTCAGAGGCTTCACCGATGCAGTGGACGCCATCGACGAATTCGTTGGGATTGGCGTCGACCACATCCTGACAGGCGTCGGTGTCAAAGAAATTATCACATTGCGACGGCTGGCAAACGGGGCTATCTAAATCATCGGTTCGACAAATCGAGCCCGGATCGCAGTCCACGGCGGTGCTTGCATTTCCGTTCGTGCACACCCGGTATTCGTAACAGGTGCGATAGCACTCGTGGCCTCCGCCCAGGTCTTCACAGGCGAAACCGCTTCGGGTTCTCGCATCGGGGTCGCATTCCTCACCGACGGAGCCACATTGGCGAGTCGCCCAGGTGCACATCCCGCCCTCACAGGCCTGGGAGGCCAGCGGACAGTCCTCGTCGACTTCGCACTGAGACTCGGGTTCGACACACACATTGGTTTCTGAGCACTCGGCGTTACCTTCGCAATCGTTGGTGTCCAAACACTCTACGCATGCCCCAGCGGATGTGTCGCAAATGGGTCCATCTTCGTCGTCCACGCAACCTTCATCTGACACACAGCCAGCAGTAACGGTGCGGTCATCATCGCCACAGGCACTTAGACCCAGGAGTAGTGCTCCCAGGGCCATAATTATTGATATTCGAAATGAAACTCGACACATATTTTCCTCCAGAGGCTGCCCACGGTGGGCACGGTTCACTCCTAAATCGGCTGGGGCACGTTAGTTTAGAGTTTGGCGCGATGTCAACGTGCCCTCAACAACAGTGCTACAAGTTCCATGCCGTGCATTTATTGACACCTTATTTCAGTGCATCCCCAGATACTCAAACCGCCTCAATAATTGGCGGCCTCCTTCCGTGTCGCAGAGCTCGGCAACGCCGTCGATCAAGGCCCGCTCCATCCTTAAACCCTTGGATCCAAAGAGGTTATCTTTCTGGGCATAGGTCTCGTTGACGCGCTGTAGAAGTGCCTCCATCCGGCGACTTAGATACCTCGACGCAGCGGCCTGAAAGCGATGGCCGTCCACAAATCGGCAGGCCACATCGTCGCTCCCGGCATCGAGACTCCTCTGGTTTGCCACCAATAGTGTCCAGTAGGTGCCCATCATCTCGCCAAATAGCGGTCCCAGGGCATCGATATCAACAGGGGCGCAATCCTCAACCTCGATGGTGGCCGGCCGCGACGTCATCGCGTCGATCCGATCCAGGTAGTCGTGAAGCGCAAGGTGACCGCGCAGACGCTGACGCCCCGTCGGATCGCCGCGGTACTGGATCAACGCCCCATAGAGGGCAAAATCGGCCACCGTCGGATACCCCCCAAAGAGATAGGGACCGTGATCGCCGAGTAGGGCCTCCAGTGCCTCCAACAGCCGAAACATGGACTCTTCCATGGCCTCGTCATTGGCCGGCGTGATTCCCCAGGGTTGAAGCTGAGCCTGGATGCGACGCGCCGCTTCCCCACCCAATAAGCGCTTTCCAACGGGAAGCACGCCCGTCAACTCCTCGCCGATCACGGCCTCAATCGCCTTGGTATCTTCGAGGTGACGCCAGCGGGAGTGCATCGCACACCTCACCACCCACTCGTCTGCAAAGTCCTCAAACAGCCAGGCCAATAGGTCAGCTGGCCTCTGGGGCAGCATTGGACGCTTGCTTCGCTCCACCAGATACTGCGCGATTCGCGTCGAATCATTGATCGCCCACTTGCCCCGCCGGAGCACGGGGACCATTGTCTTGCCCGTCAATCGCCGTATCACGCTCCACCGCGTCACGGCGTTCGGGATCTGGACGTGGAACTCAATGCCAGCGTAGCCCGCCTGGGCGTGCGCTTTACTGGAATAAGGGCTGGCGCGGCTGATCCACAATTCGTATGTCACGGTCGGCTCTCTCTTCGTTGTAGTCACCGTCGATCTGACTGGACCTTTAGACTTAAACGGGTTTAGGTTTGATCGCCAACGCATGCCCCGCACTTGGCGCACCTCGCCTCCATCTGGACTCCCCCATGGGCCAACTTTCCGATCCCCTCACCACCATACCCGAACTGGCCGCAGGCATCAGCCCTTCCGGTTCCATTCGCATCCCCGATGGCCGCAGCGTCCCCATGACGCCGCGCCTCATCGCACTTGTCGATCACCCCGCCTTCCAGCGTCTGCGCCGGGTTCGCATGCTCGGCCCCAGCTATTTTGTCTATCCCGGGGCGATGCATAGCCGCTTTGAGCACTCCCTGGGGGTCTATGACTACACCCGTCAATTTCTGGTCCACCTGTTGAGCAAGCCCGCCATCGCCGACAGCCTCAGCGAAGAAGACGTCCTCTCCGTCTTATGTGCCGGGCTCCTCCATGACCTCGGCCACTATCCCTTCGCCCATAGTCTGGAGGCCCTCCACCTCAAGGGCGAGGACACCCCCCGTCACGAAGACGTGGGCGGCGCCATCATTCACGGCACCTACCCCGAACTCTGCGGGGCCCACTCCGTGGCCGACTTGCTACAACGCGATTGGGGCGTGGATCCGGACCGCGTGATCGCCCTCTGCACCGGTGACATCGAGGGCTCCAATCGACCCACGGACCCCTTTTTGAATTCGCTGATCTCTGGGGCCATTGACGCCGACAAAATGGACTACCTGGAGCGCGATAGCCATCATATGGGCGTTCCCTACGGCCGCACCTTCGACCGAGAGCGACTTCTCTCCAGCCTCTCCATCAACCGCGACGCCACCTCCATCGCCATCGACGCCAAGGGAAAGGTCCCCGCCGAGATGTTTATTTTTGCTCGCTACACCATGTTCAGCGAAGTCTACTGGCACCACACCGTGCGCGCCGCCAGCGCAATGGTGGAGAACGCCCTCGCCGCCTTCCAGAGCCGTGCCCATATCGACCCCGAAACCCTACTGGCTTCTCTCTTGACCCACGATGACGACTCGTTTCTGACCTGGCTCTTCGACCAGAGTCCTTCTCGAAGCGCCACCCGCTATTTGCTCAAGGGTCTGCAGCCGGGGCGTCGCCATCTCTACAAGCGCATTGCCACCTATAGCCCGGTCTATATCGAAGCCCGTAAAAAAGAGGCTTATCGGCGCATCTACGAGCTCGAACGGGCATCGCTCTTCGATCTCACGTCGCGGTTGACCGCTCGCCTGGGCTCTGAGATCGGCCAACCCCTCCATCCGGCGGCCCTGATCATCGATATCCCGCCTCGCGACAAAGACAAGCTCGAAACCATCGATATTCACTACCCCGACGTCTCCGGCCAGCGCTTTTATCCGCTCCACGACCTCTCTCGGGTCGTTGCCGGAATCCAGGACGACTTCATCTCGGTGGTCAAAAAGATCCGTATCTTTGCCC
Organism: uncultured Bradymonadales bacterium; assembly: GCA_964415785.1. Taxonomy (GTDB): domain Bacteria; phylum Myxococcota_A; class Bradymonadia; order Bradymonadales; family Bradymonadaceae; genus SLJM01. The sequence goes on along the minus strand of CAYQBU010000143.1, from coordinate 132 downwards.
ATCCATCTCGGGCTCCGGCCATCCGCCAACTCCCCGATCTGGAAGCCCTTCTCATCGAAGAAATCCTCAAAACCCGCGAAAAAAAAGGTTCGCCGTGCCTATGGCGAACCTGGTGTTTCGTCGGTTTGATTC
>CAYQBU010000142.1:0-10434 GCA_964415785.1 uncultured Bradymonadales bacterium | reverse complement strand
CAGGGACAGGCGATCCGGTTTTCCGCCGATCGCTTCGACGATCCGTCGACGGTGCGAGGGCGGATGTTTATGCGCCTGGGCGATGACGACGGCGTGGTCAATGTGGAGCCCTGCGACGGCACGGAGCTGGTGGCGCTGGCGAGCATCGAGGGGCGGGGATTGATGTTCCCGGTTCGCGAGATCTCCCATGTCAAAGGACCGGCCAAAGGGGTGCGGGCCATCGACCTTCAGGGCGATGATACGGTGTTGGATTTTAGCCTGTCGCGAGAGCGCCTGGAGGGCCTGGAAGTGGAGACCAATAACGGGACCACCTACACCATCCGACGGACGAAGTCGAAATTCGAGCCTACCACCCGCGGAAATAAAGGACGATTTGTGATCAAACGCGGCCATCTGGTTCGCAGCCATCGGCCGGCGGTCGAGATCTCTCGGGGAAGCGAGGACGAGGACTGAAAATCAGGCCAAAGCTTGCCATGGCTTATCGAGCAATGCGATAAGGGATGCTCAAGAGGGCAGTTTTGAGCGGTCGACAGGGGCTGCGATAAAGGAGTGGCGATGGCGATGGTAGTGGCGATGTCGGGGTTTGTGAGCTGTGGATTGATACTGCTCGTGCCGGCGGTGATCGTCCTGGTGCTCAAGGGGTTTGAGCGGGCGGCGCAGGCGAAGATGCACCGCTTTCGAGCGACCACCGATTGCGGGGGTGTGGCCCCGGGGCCGGTGGAATTGAAGGGGCGGGTCAGCAGCAAAGCGACGGTGGCTCCCGTGCTGACGGACAAGCCGGCGGTCTACCACAAGACGGTGATTCAGGATGGGAGGAATGGCGACTGGCGCACCACCGTCGACGACGAGAAAATGACCCTCTTTTACGTGGAGGATGATAGCGGGCGGGTGCGCGTCGATCCCCGGGGGGCAGAGTTTCACGTCTCGGACTCCGTCAGTGAGACCGTGAAGGCCGGAGAGTCGCGCTTTAAGATCGGTCCCGAGCCGCGTCAGGAGGTGAACCAACGGCGGTTCAACGAAAATGTGCTGGCCGTGGGCGACGAGGTCTACGTGCTGGGCCACGCCCGTGAAAATCGGGAGCTCGCGGTTCCCGAAATTCGGGCCGAGAAGGATCAGCCCTTTGTGATCTCCGATCACGACGAGAGCCACCTGATTCACCGCCACCAACGGGCGGCGACGCTATATCTGATAAATGCCTATTTTCTGGCGTTGCCGGTTCCGGCGACACTGACGGCCATCTTTCAGGGAATACCCCTGGTGGAGGCGCTGGAGGTGGCCATCTTGCCGACCTTTGCTCTCGCCATCGGGATGCCCGTGGTCTTGTGGGGGATCTACCGGCTTAACCACCATCACCATCTGGAGACGCTCAAGGATCAAGTCCAGGAGGGACGTCGGATCCTTCGCCAGGAGTGCAAGCATCGCGAGGAATTGGTCGATCAGTTGATGGACGAGGTGTTGGAGCGGGTGGACACCTGGACGATTCGCGCTCGTCTCCAGGATCTGCGCGAGGACCGAAAGAAAAGTGCCAGCGCCATCGCGCGGATGCGAAGCAACGAGGAGTTGGGTCGGGTCGTGGACCGCCAGTCCGAGGTTCTGGACCGAATCTTTGCCGCCATTGAGAGCCAGGGGTTGGTCCAGGAGTTGGCGTCCGATGCGTCGATGGTATCGCTGATGGAAGAGCTGACGCGCTCGGAACATCGGCTGGTGATGGGTCGAAACTTCATCAACGACGGCCTGGAACGGCTGTGGAGCTTTATCGATGGGGAGTCGGGATTCGGTAGTCCCAGCACGCAGGGTCAATTAGAGTTCGGGGCCTTCGAGCGAAAACCCATCGAAGTGATCCTGGATGAGGACCCGGATTCGCTCTACTCGGGAGATGTGGACGCCGAGGAGAGGCGCGCGGAGGTCGTGGAACCAGAGGAGCGCCGGGAGGAGGCTGCGCCACAGGTGGCTGTGGAGGAAGAGGAAGGGCCATCGGAGGAGCGGGACCGACAGGAGGATTGGGACTTCGAGCCCGTGGTCCCCGATGGCGATCAGATTGAGAAGACGGCGTCCTCGACGGGAGTGGAAGCCGGACAAGAAGAGGGGGAGTGGCCGGGCCAATGGCCAGATCTTGAACCCATCTCGGCGAGCATGCGCTTTGGTGGCGCTGCGGAGTCGGCCTTCGGCGATATCGGCCGCTTCGGAGAGGCCCGAGATTTTGGATCGCTGACCAAATCGGACGGCCTGGAGGAGCGGGCGCGGCGAAAGGCCTTTGGGTTTACGTCGGAGGAAATGAAATGGGGAGGGAAAGCGTCTTTGGAGAAGGCGCGCCAGGGGGGCCGAAAGTCGGAGGACTTTGGGTTTAGCGACGAGGAAAAGAAAGGGGTGTTGGCGGCGTTTGAGGATGGGGAGTGAGGCGGGGGATCATGAGGCTAAGATGGGTCAGCGAGGGGATTGGAGAGAGAAGCTTGCCTCGACCTGTGATTGATGGGTAAGTTGAACGGTGAGTCAGTACAATTGGAATCGAATCACCGATGATGGTGAAGCGCATATGGATATTCGGGAGCAGGGATTTGCCGAGGGGGATGTGGTGGCCGGGCGCTACCGCATTGTTGAGGAGTTGGGACGGGGCTCGTACGGGGTGGTATTCCGGGCGGAGCAATTGGGGATTGGGAGGTCTGTGGCGCTGAAGACGCTTTTGCCGCAGACGCCGGGCGATAGCGAGGAGAGCCAGCGCTTTGAGCGAGAGGCGCTGGTGGTTAGCAAATTTAATCACCCCAATATCGTAACCCTCTTTGATTATGGGGAGCACGAAGGGGTGCTCTTTATGGTCATGGAGTATGTGGAGGGGCGGGAGCTGATGGACGTGATCGACGAAGAGGCGCCGATGGCGCCGGAGCGGGTGCGCTCCATCGTCTATCAGATGCTCGATGCCCTTCAATATGCCCACGACAAGGGAGTGGTTCACCGGGATTTGAAGCCCGAGAATATCCAGTTGTTGAGCAGTCCATCGATGGAGTCGGACCAGCAAGAGATGGTCAAGATACTGGATTTTGGGATCGCCAAATTTATCCACGGCGACGATGAGGGGTCGGCCTTGGATACGCTGACGCAGACGGGCGTGGCGATGGGTACACCTCAGTATATGAGCCCGGAGAATATCACGGGGGATCCGGTGACGCACCACGCCGACATCTATGCGGTGGGGCTATTGATGTATGAGATGCTGAGCGGGGAGCCGGCCTTTGAGGGAAAGGATCCGCAGGAGGTGATGGTATCTCACCTGACGGATCCGGCCCCGGTGTTGGGTGGTGAGAAGGGATGGAGGAGCTTTGACCGGGCCCTGGAGTGGGCGTTGCGAAAGCAGCCCGATGAGCGCGCGCCTCAGGCCCGTGCGCTGGCGGAGGTGCTGGAAGAGGATCAGCCCGTGGCGGCGGGGAACTCGGCGATGAGCGACGAGGGCAGTGGGGATACGACCCTGACGCGGGCACTGGTGGCGGTGGTGATCGCCGCCGTGGTGGTGTTGATCCTGCTGGTGGCGGTGGTGATCAGCGGCGGCTAACCCCGATTATCGCAAGCTGCGAAGGTTGCCCAGGGCTCGAAGCGAGTCCATGAGTGCTTCAAAAGCGGACGGTGTCAGGGCCTGTTTGGCGTCGCAGAGGGCGCGGCCAGGTGCGGGGTGAACCTCGACCATGATGCCGTCGAGGCCGGTGGCGATGGCAGCGCGAGAGGCGTCGGGGATCAGCGATGGGAGACCCACAGCGTGGGAGGGATCGGCGATGACGGGCAAGCGGCAGTGGTTGCGGGCCCAGAGGGCGCCGGCGATGTCGAGGGTAAAGCGGGTTTCATCACCGAAAGAGCGGATGCCACGCTCGCAGAGCACGATCTGGTCGTTACCGCCGCTGGCGATGTACTCGGCGGCGTGGAGCCACTCGGTGAGGGTGGCACCAAAATTACGCTTGAGCAATACGGGGACGGACGTGGCGCCGACGGCTTTGAGGAGTGGGAAATTCTGCATGTTGCGGGCGCCGATCTGGAAGGCGTCGACCCGAGGGGCCATGGCCTCTACGTGCTCTGGAGAGAGAACCTCGGTGACGAAGGGCAGGCCGGCCTGGCGGGCGGCGTCGGCCAGGATGTCCAGGCCCTCCATGCCCGTTCCCTGAAAGCTGTAGGGAGAAGTGCGGGGTTTGAAGGCGCCGCCGCGCAGGATGTGAGCGCCGCCGACAGACACGGTGCGGGCGGCCTCGGTGGTCAATGGACGGGATTCCACGGCGCAGGGGCCGGCGATGACGATCTGTTGGTCGCCGCCGATGGGAACGTCACCAAAGGAGACGGTTTGTCGCTTACCGTCGGGACGGGGCCCGATTTTCGGGAAGCGGGGGTCCGTGGATTCCGGGACCGAGGACTCTGGGAGAGGCGTGGTTTTGCAACGCGCTGTGTCGGACATGTGAGCTCCTTACTGCGGAGGAGTGATGCGATCCTCCGGCCATTGGGCGCGAAGGGTCTGGCGACAGAGTTTGCCCGTCGCCGTGGTTGGAAAGGTATCGATAACGGCCAAGCGCCGCGGGGTCTCAAAGGCGGCGAGATCGTCGGCGGCGGCGCAAAGATCTTCCAGAGATGGCGGGTGCTGACCTGAGGTGACGGTGATCGCCACGGCCACCTGCTGGCCCCATTCCGGATCGTCGAGGCCGATGACGACGGCACGCTCCACAGCGGGGTGGCTCTGGAGGGCCGATTCCACGCGGGTGGGGTCGACATTCTTTCCGCCACTGACAATACGGGCGCTTTGGCGATGGTCAATTACCAATCTCGATTGAGCGTCGAGGTGGGCGACGTCGCCGGTGATCATCCAGCCCTCTTCGTCCGTATGGGCGGCGCTGAGCATCGGGCCGCGGGCGGCGACGAGACCGTCGTCGCCGATCTGTATCTGGACGCCCGGCAAGGGCCTACCGGCGGTGTGTAGGCCCGCCTCGTCGTGAGCGAGGGTCGTCAATTGGGAGCAGGCCTCCGTCATGCCGTAGGTGGGCAAGACGGGCCATCCCTTTTGACGGGCGCGGCGCATGAGGTCGGCCGGGATGGGGCCTCCGCCGATGAGCACGGATTGAAGATGGGACTGGGCGGCGTCGAAGTCGTGGGCCATGAGGCGGTGCAGCATTGTGGGCACCAGGGACAGACAGGTCACCGGGGGATGGGACTGGGAGATCGCGCTCAGGAGTGCCTGGGGCTCAAAGCGGCGTTGGATCTCAAAAGACGTGCCGTAGAAGAGAGAGCGAAGCAAAATGGCCAATCCGCCGATATGGCCCATCGATAGGCAGCAGAGCCAGTGGTCGCGCCGGTGATTCTGGAGGCGCAGGGCGCTGGCGAAGGCGCTGGCGCGGTGGTTTGCCACGGTGGCGGGCACGGCTCGGGGCTCGCCGGTGCTCCCGGAGGTGAAGAGGAGGGTGAAGCGTTCGCTATCATCAAAGGGGTAGGGCTCGGGAGGCGCGGCGGTGGCTTCTATGGAGCGCGATTGGGCGATGAGTTCTGCGAGAGTGGGTTCGTCGATGTGGAGTTGGGCACCAGCCTTGGAGATCAGCGATTGGATGCGGAGGTCTGGATGGTCCGCCGGGATGGGGACCAGAGTGGCGCCGAGCCACCAGATGGCGAGGGCTGCTACCGGCCATTTGGCGCTGTTTGGGGCCGAAAGGGCGACGGTGTCCCCGGCCTCGACGCCGTGGGTGTCGCGAAGGTGGAGGGCGAGCTTTGCGCCTTCGTTGCGCCACTGTCCGTAGGTGGTGGCGTCGCCGTCGAAGCTAAAGGCGAGGCGATCCTCTGGGGCGCGAGAGGGGCCAAAAAATGCGCTCCAGGGGGCTTTGGACAGGGCGAGATCGACGGGTTGTGCTCCCTGCAGCCACTGGGGCTCAAAACCGAGGCCAGGGGTGTCACCCAGCTGAAATCCACCATCGATGATGGGGTCGTCGCCGGGATGTAGATCGCGAGCCATCCAATCGCCGGTGGCCACTCCCTGGGGACCCTGGATGTAGGGGTGGGCGGCGGCGAGATGGGCGAGGGCGTGGCGACCGATGGCGGATTCGATGAGACTGCTCAAAATCACCGAATTCATGGCCTCCTGTTGCTCCCAGGGGGCGACATAGGGGCAGAATGCTGCGGGTTTGAGCACGAGGCGATCGGCTTTTTGCTCATCCAGGAGGCGGCGTCCTTGGGTAAGTGATCGGAGGCGCTCGTCGGCGGCGATGGGGATGGAGCTGGCCTCTAGTAGGGCAGCCATGTCGGGCCAGTGGTCGCGGCGGAGCGGCTCCTCGATGAGATCGATATTCAGGGGGGCGAGCTGTTCGATGAGGTGTTGGGCGTCGCCGAGGGAGTAGGCGCAATTGGCGTCCAGGCGCAGCATGAGCGCCGGGTGGGCCTTTCGGATGGCTCGAATGCGCTCGATGTCGGCGTCCATGGGGCGGCGGCCGATCTTGAGCTTGATGCATCTAAAGCCGCGAGACATGGCGTCGTCGACGGCGTCCAGGGTCTCGTCGAGGGGGGCATCGCCGAGGGCGCGTTGAAGGGGGACGACCGACGATTTGGCGTCGGGGTTGAGCCATTTCCAGAGGGGTAGACCCTGGTGTCGGGCCATGGCATCGCAGAGGGCGACTTGGAGGCCGAAGGCGATGGGCGCGGGGAGATTGAGCTCGTCGAAGAGAGACAGGGGTTCGCTCGAGAACTGTTGAGAGAGGTGGCTCAAGGTCTCAACGCAGTCATGACGGCTCAGGTCCGTCCACCCATCGAGGAGGCTTATATCGCCGTAGCCCTCAGTGGTGTGGTCGCCGGAGCGAAGGGTGACCCGAAGCACCAGGAGTCTTCGCCGGGAGATGGTGTGGGAGGCCGTCTTCAGAGGTCGCTTCAGGGGGAGGTTGACGGCGAAGACCTCAAGGGCTTCCCACTGCCAGGTCGGTTCATCGACGCTCATAGAATAAAGCCAATGGCGTATAGGAATCCAAAGAGGGTGAGCAACTTGGCGGTGTTGGCGAGCAAGGCGTTAAGCGGGCTTCCCTGGAGCCGGTACATGTCGGCGATGCGCAGGGCTGCCAGGGGCAGGGTCAACAGGGGGAGCAGGATGGTCCAGCCGTGGTCGCCGATGAGCCACTGGGCGATGGGCACGGCATAAGAGGCGAGGAGGAGCACGGCGTATTGGATACGGGTGGTCGACGGACCGATTCGAACGGCGAGGGTCTTTTTGCCGGCGTCGCGGTCGGTGTCGAGGTCGCGATAATTATTGACAACGATGATGGCGGTGGACAAAAGACCGACGGGGATGGCGGCCACCAGAGCCTCGGGGGCGAGCTGGAGGGCCTGCACATAATAGGTGCCGCCGACGGCGACGAGGCCAAAGAAGATAAAGACAAAGAGGTCGCCCAGGCCATTATAGCCCAGGGGATAGGGGCCGCCGGTGTAGGCGACGCCGGAGATGATGGAGGCGATGCCCACGGCCAGGATGGGCCAGCCGCCGACCCAGACCAGGTAGAGGCCCAATACGAAGGCGATGAGGAAGGTGATTCCCGTGGCCCATTTGACCGAATTGGGTTCGATGAGGCCGGCCTGGGTGACTCGGGTCGGCCCCAGGCGATCTTCGTTGTCGGCGCCGGATTGGTGGTCGAAGTAGTCGTTGGCGAAATTGGTGCCGATCTGAATGAGAGCGGCGCAGAGGAAAGCGACCAGGGCGGGAAGCCAGGCAAAGGCACCATGGGCGAGGGCGACGGCGGTACCTACGAGTACGGGGATGGCGGCGGCGGCGAGGGTTTTTGGGCGGGACGCCAGCAGCCATGCTTTAAGCGAGCCCGGACGGGGCAGTGCGGTGTCGGTCATGACAGGGACTCCCAGAGTTCGGAGGTCTGACCGAAGGCGTGGTTGGCCACGGTGTCGCGAATCGACTGTCGCCAATGCTTGTCGCCATCGCGTTGGGTGATGGCGCGTATCACTGTGGTGCCCGAGGACTCAATGGACTGTTCAAGGGCCGCGTTGAGCTCATTGGCGGTCTCGGCGCGCACGGTGTTCAAGCGCGGGCTATCTGCCAGGTCCAGGGGGCGGTGTCCGGTGGTGGCGAAGAATTGGTCGTGGATGCCCTCCAGCTCGGCGATGGGGAGGTAATCGAAGATGCCGCCACCACCATTGTCGAAGACGACGACGGTGGCGTTGATGTCGAGCTCCTCGACGAGGGCCAGGGCGCCCTGATCGTGGCGGTAGGCGACGTCGCCGATGGCGAGAACCGTGGCTGCGTTGTGGTGGCGTCGGTCGTGGGCGATGCCGAGTCCCGTCGACAGGGTTCCGTCGATGCCGTTGAGGCCGCGTTGGAAGTAGAGGTCGATATCGAGGTCGCGATGGGCGCTAAAGGTGTCGACGTCGCGGATGGGCATGCTGCTGGCGACGAAGAGGGCTGCTTTGGTGTGTAGGTGCTGCGTGAGGTGATGCCAGATTTCAGCGGCGCTGCTCAAGGCCGGAGCGTCGGTGGCGACGTTGTCGAGCTCGTGGTGGAGGCGTCGGCGCCCGGCGTCATCGAAGCGTCGGTGGGCGTCGAGCCATCCTCGGTGGGCGGAAAGTGGCGTTTCTGGAGCGCGTTTTTCCAGGGCCTGGAAGAAGCGAGCTTCGTCGGCGATGAGCTGGTGAGCCGTGTGGTGATTGGGGTCCTCGTAGGTGTCGTAGCGCGTCACCAGAAGGTGATCGGTGTGCGCCCAATTGGCCAATGCCTTTCGACCCGACCACTGCACCGATGGGCGGGCGCAGCGAATGATCAGATCCGGGGGAGCCACCGAATAGGCGTCGCTCTCAAGGAGGTAGTCGACGCTGTGGATTTTGGGATCGTCGAGTCGCGAGTCATGGCGAAGCGAGGAGGTGGACTCCGCGAGCACGGGGATCTGCCAGGCAGCGGCGGCGGCGATGAGGTCCGTGGCGTAGGCGTTGGAGGTGCGGTCGGCGCCGGCGATGATCAGGGGGCGCCGGGCCTTGTGAAGGGTGCGGGTCAAGCCGTCCATCGCCCCGCTGGGAGGCGGAGTCGATCCCGCGGCGAAGGAGACCTGTGGTTGGGCGTCGCCGCGTCCGTCGATGACAGCGCGGGCCTCGTCCCAGAATGCGTCGGTGATGGCGTCGGTGGGATGGGAGGGAGGTGCGCCGGGCTCCAGGGGTTTTCGGAAGGGAAAATTGAGATGAACAGGGCCCGATGTCGCACCCAGGGTGCCACGAGAACGCGCAACGGCGCGGTCGATTAGCGATCGGAGGGCGCGAAGCTTGTCGGCCCTGGCCTCCGGTTCGGCGACCTGTTGGAACCAGACGCGGTGGGGAGCGAAGAGGTCGCGTTGGTCCATGGCCTGGGAGGCGCCGCATTCCTGGAGGCGCGGGGGGCGGTCGGCGGTGAGGACGAGGAGGGGAAGGCGAGACGCCCGAGCTTCGCAGAGGGCTGGGAAGTAGTGGGCCCCGGCGGTGCCAGAGGTGCAGAGCAGGGCGACGGGCTCGTCGCGGCGGCGGGCGATGCCGCTGGCGAAGAAGGCGGCGCTTCGCTCGTCGACGATGGGGATGGCCTCGATGCCCGGGTTCTGGGCGGCGGCGGCCACCAGGGGCGTGGAGCGCGAGCCCGGAGAGACGCAGATGGTCCGAAGGCCACAGCGGAGGAGCTCGTCGATGACGATCCGGCCCCAGAGGGTGTTGATATGGGTGGGGCGCGGTGCGATCTCAGCCATCGCTGACCTCCTGGATGGCTTCTTCCATGGTGGTCAGCTTGGCGCTGATCTCGTCGTATTCCACGTCGGGGTCGCTACTGTCGGTGATCCCGGCGCCGGCGTAGAGCAGGGCCTGGTCGCCGTCGACGAGGGCGCAGCGAAGGGCGACCTCGAAGCGACCATCGCCGCGGTTGTCGAGGTGGCCAAAAGTCCCCGCGTAGAGGCCGCGATCAAAGGATTCAAGCTCGGCGATCAGCGGTCGAGCGGTGCGGCGAGGGACGCCACAGACCGCCGGTGTGGGGTGGAGGGCGTCGATGAGATCGGCGGCGACGGCGTCATCGTTGAGGACGCCATCGATGGGGGTCTGCAAATGAGAGAGGTCCTTGAGGCGTTCGATGCGCGGAGCGTCGGGAATGGAGAGGTGACGGCAATAGGGGCGAAGGGAGTCGGCGATCATGTCGACGACGTATTGGTGCTCCCCGCGGTCTTTAGAGCTGTTGAAAAGATCGGATTCGGCGTCTTTTCGGGTCGATGTCGCACCCTGGGAGCGATCATCGGTGTTGTTTCGGGTGGTGCCGGCGAGGGCCATGGTGGAGACGGTGCCGCCCTGGACGGTGAGCAGGTTTTCCGGGGTGGCGCCGACGAAGATGGGGGCGTCGCCACCGGGCCAGATGGCAAAGGTGATGCATTGGGGGTGGGCGTTGGGCAGGTGAGTGAGAAGGGCAGCGATGTCGATGGATTGAGGGCTCTGGAGATG
>CAYQBU010000141.1:0-10545 GCA_964415785.1 uncultured Bradymonadales bacterium | reverse complement strand
CAGAAACCGCGACCACCCCTCAATCTTTTCCTCCCAGCTCATGCTTTCTACCGCTGCCTCCCCTTGCCCTCTACTCGCTCCCCCCACAGCTTCCCGTTGCTCCAGACGCCACTGCAACCCCTGAGCCTCCACCGCCTTGAGCACCGGCTCTCCCTGAGCCAGGCTACGACGCAGGTTTAACTCCAGATCCACGCGCTCCACCTGCGCCTCTCCACGCCATTGCCCCTGCTCGATCGAGCCGTGAACCCCCTGAAACGATAGCCCACTCAACCCCCGTCGCTCCATCCGGTCCACCGTCAGCTCCCCGGGCCACGCCGACAACTGTTCCTCCACCGTCGGCGCCACCAGGTTGGCCATGCCCATGGGGCTTGTCGCCACCCACATCACCACCACCACGGCTGCCGCCACCAACCCCAGCGCCTGCAGCCATCCCTTGAGGCATCCCCGTCGGTCTTTCTCATTGTCCTTCTTCTCGCTCATGGTCCCCGAACTATAGCGCCTCTTTTGCGGTGACGTCCAATTTTTCTCTTTCCCAACCTCTAAATTTCTCCCCTCTTCCCCGTCGCCCCCCCCTGTTTGACTTCACCATCGGCGCTCTCTACCCTCCATTCACATTTCTTTTCAACACCACCATATCAGGGAGTACCCCATGTCTCTTAGTAAACTCCGCGTTCAGGCGACCTACGAAAAGAAAACGCACGCTCAGATTCTCGAGCGCCGCGAAGAATATTGCTCCCTCTGCGACGCCAACTCCGTCTCCGGCTATTTCGTCTTTTCTGAAGGCGAAACCTGGATCGAATTGCAGGGCGAACTGTCCGATATCGAGGCCATTCAAGAACAACTCCACGGCGACGACTTCTTCCAATCCATCGATTTCGACTCTCCCCAATCGCTCCCAGCACTCCAGGTCACCAAGATCTACCTCTACGATGAGGACCAGACACCGGTCAGCTCCTAGTCTCTGGCGAAAAGCCGCTGGCCAACTCCTCCAGGCGGCGAAGCAGCGACGAACCCCGATCTGCCGCTCGCTGGACCTCCTGTGCTTTCTCCAAAATCAGGCACATATCCTTGTCGGGCCGCGTGCCCAGGCGCTCACAGAGCTCTTCAATCCTGTTCATTTCCCGGTCGACCTCTTTCCAGGACTCATCGACCATCAGCCCTGGCAGCCGCAGCGCCCGGGCATACAACTCCATCCGCGGACGCTCCTCTCGCAGCGCATCCACCAACACCTGGTCTCCCAACTGTCCACCCTGTCGAAAATGACCGCTTTGAATGGCCGTTAGTCCTCGGTTGACGCGCACAAGGATCAACCGATCCTGATCCACATTCTGAAAATGGCCTCCCGCCTGTTCGTAACAGCGGCTCGCTTCATCCAATCGACCCCGATGCCGCAGCATATCCCCCTGGGCCATCAACAAAAACGCTGCTCCCAAAAATACGCCCTGGCGAAGCGACAGCTCGATTTCTCGCTCCACCTCCTCTAGCCCCACCTCTTCTCCGCACATATGCCGGATCTTGAACTCACTCCAGGCCAGATAGCGGGCATCCACCACATTGTGGAGACCGGGCGGCACGTTCTGCGCTCGCTCGATATATTCCTTGGCCTTTTCCAGGTGGCCGCGCTCCACCGCTACATTTGCCATCTGTCCCCACACCGACGCCCTATGGCTTCGTCCCTCCTGCGTCTGGGCCAGGTATTTCATTGCCTCCTGCCCTAGCTCATGGGCCTTCTCCAGATTGCCCTGAACCAACTCGATATTGACCTGTTCCTTGGCCGCCAATCCCAACCACAGCGGTCGGTCGTGGCGCGTGCCCAATTCCTCTAAGCGCTTGACCAGCTTTTGGGAGCGATCCATCTGCCGCGTCCAATTCCAGGCCGTGATCAAGGCGATTAAAATTGGCCCGACGGCCTCTTCGACGCTTTCACCCACCTCCTCATCGCCGCATTCATCCAATGCCGACAACACCTTTTGTCCCAGATAAATCGTCCGATGATACTCCCTTCGCTCAACACAATCGCTGATCATCGGCTCTAGAAAGGCCAGCGCTCCTTCCAGTTCACCGGCCTCCAACATCAGTAGCCCCCGCTGCTCTCGCACCGCCGGCTGCCCCGCCCTGGCCAGTGACTCCGCAGCACTTCGACATACCTCTGTCCAGGCGCCGCGCTGTTGCGCCCCCTCATAGAGGACTTCCCTTAACCAGGGCTGTCGAAACTTTAGCCCCTCCGTCTTTTCCTCCAAATACCGCCTGCGCACCATCTCGTCGACGAATTCATCGAGATCGAATCCCTCAAGCTCTTTCGTTGCTCGACGCCAGACACTTCGCGTCAGACTCGACCCCAGTACAGCACCGATCTCCAATGCCTCCCGGCGCGCTTCATCGCTCTGGATTAACCGCTCCGCCACGGAATTCCAGATCTCACTCGGGATATCCCCTCGGGGCTCCGGTTCTCCATCGCTCAAACAATAACCATAGGGACTGGGCTCCAACAATCCCACGGAAGACCAGAATTTGACGATCTCCAACGCCACCTGTGGGCTCCCATTGGCCCGGCGAATGATCTCCGTACTCGTATTGACCTCCAAAAAGAGCACGTCCTCCAAAATCTTTCTCATCTCCTGATCGCTTAACCTGTCCAACTCCAGCACCGCCGTCGACTCCGCCGCCGCGAGCGCCTCCAGTCGCTCCCGGTCCTCGGCCTCTTCGCCGCCCGGTCCATCTCCTCGACTGACCAAAACCACCACCGGTATCGCCCGCTTGGCCACCGCCTCCTGAAAGGCCTTAATCCACCGCTGCAACTCCGGCGACCATTGGAGATCTCGGACCCAAACCACCACCGGTTCCGGCCCCGACAGCCGCTCCAAAAACCCGATATAAGCCATCGCACGCTGCTTCCGGCTTTGAAATCGCACCCCGTGACCATCGTCGCCCGTCGATGGTCTCAGCAACTCCGTGATCGCCCTCCACTCGTAGTCGTTGGTCGCCCCCTTGGTCCTCAACAACTCCTCCATCTGGACCGCCACCTCTCGCCGAGGGGCATCTTCCAGCCGAAAGAACCGCTCCACCATTTGGGCCAGGGGATCCCTGGCTCCCTCTTCTCGGATCGCCCGAACTCGAAAGACATGCCTTACCCCTACTTCACACAACCGATCGCAGACCCATTGCAGCAAAAAGTCCTTGCCGATCCCAGCCGGTCCCTCTACCCAGCCCACCCGTGCTCCCCCAGGAGTCTGGGCTCCATGGCAAAGACTCCATAACTCTTCGCGTTCCTCTTTTCGCCCCACCAGACTCAATCGCTTGATCCCCATCAACCCTTCACCGGTTCCCACCAACCGCTGCGGTTTGCGCTGCCCCTGAGGCAGCTTCCATCGCCGAGGCATCCCCCTTCGTTTTGCACGGTCGTCGATCACCAAATCGACAAATGAGATCTTTCGCGCTTGCTCCTCCAGCGGACTCAGCGCGTGAAGCCCATTGCCCATCTCGGCGCTCTCGTCTCCTCCTTCCCCCGGCAGTTGCAACACCTTCTTGGTCCATCGATCTCTTTTGATCCACCCCGGCGTCCGATCCTCGATGCCCAACAGGGCATAAGCCGCGTCGGCCGCCGATTCAAATCGACCCATCGGCTCCCGGGTCATCATCGCCCCCACCCACGCTTTGAACGCCGGTGGTAGCTCTCCGTTTACATCCAGCGGCGCCATATCTCCCTGGAGATGCCGCTCTGCCACCTCTTTGACACTGCTTCCCCTGGCCGCCACTCGACCGCTGGCCAACTCGTAGGCCAAACATCCCACCGCGTAGATGTCGGTCCAGGGGCCGTACTTTCTCCAATCTCCCAAAATCTGTTCCGGCGCCATATATCGCGGCGTTCCCACCACCCCCGATTGCCCCTCCTCACCCAATCCTCGACGTAGCGCCAATGCCAACCCGAAATCACTGAGCCTGACCCCATTATCCCTCTCTCCCGGCTCGCCAAACAAAATATTGCTCGGCTTGATATCGCGGTGCAGCACTCCTCTCGCATGGCTATGAGCCAGTCCATCGAGGATCGACAACAAAAGCCACCGCAGCTCCGGCCACTTCCATTGCCTTCCCAACCGCTCTTCCAGGGTCCCCAGCGGGGCAAGTTCCATGACCAAAAACGGGCTCCCCGCCCTCAACACATCTTGTCCCGATGACACCTCCCGCTCCAGCTCCCCATACTCCAGCACGTCGATGACCATCGGGTGATTCAGCTCTGCAATGCTTCGCACCTCACGGCGAAATGCGGAGCGAAGGCGCGGATCGTCGGCCCGTTCCGAACTCATCACCTTCACCGCCACTTCCCAGGCTTGCTCCCGATGACGGCCCCGCCAAACCCCGCCCATCGACCCTTGGCCCAGCCGATCCATGAGCTCAAAGCGCCCCATATCTCCTTCTAATTTTGCTACCTCATCCCCAACAACAACCTCCGTTTCCACGCTCATTGTGCTCCATTCGTTGTCTCTGGCATGCGCTCATCCAGTCTTATTTCCATATATTCGATCACAAAATCACGGTCATCGAGAAGCGAACAATCCACGTAATCCACCATATAAGCCCCCTGCTCTCCGCCGGTCTCTACCGCTCCCGGATAGCCTCGCGGCCAGATGACCTCCCTGCTCTCCAGGTGGTGAAGCTCTACTTCCGCTCCGCTCAGCCTTACTTCATCGATGCTTGGCTCTCCCTCCTCCAACCCATCAACCCCCACACCGATGGCCACGCAATGCTCCGAGCGGTTGAAAAAATAGGCATCTCCATCCACCTCCACAGAATGCTCTTCCTCCCCGATCGCCAACTGCGTCGATCCGCCCATCAACTCGAAGAGCCGCGCCGCATCCGGCTCCACCCCTCCCAGTTCGCGTCCGTCGGCCCACACCGTCAGGGCCTCCTCTTCCCCATTGTAGATATAGAGCTGGCCCGGCTCATACAGCCAGGCCCGATGCCCCATTACTCCATAGCCCCACAGCGTCGGCACCACCGCCACCGCCACGGCGAGCACCACCGCCAGCACCAACCCTATCCATTTGCCTCCCCGATCGGTCGTCCTCTCATCTACTGCACTCATGTATCTCGTTTCCACGTCCCGGGCATCGATCACACTCTACAATGAACCGCCATCGCCACTATTGCATCGCCTTCTCTGCGCTCAAATAATGCGTCGAACCATCGACGTATCCTTTATATAGCGCCCCCATCGCTACGATCACAAAGAGCGGCTTCGACAGCAAAAAGACCACCATCATATCGGTCACCGATAGCGATGATAATACCTCCACCGACCGCACCAGACTCAGCGCTCCCGTCACCATCTCTAACGCCTCTAGCATGCTCTCTCCTCGTTCCTAGAGTCTCCCCACAACCGTGCCTTCAATATAACCCGCCCCGCTCCAAAGACCAACTGTTTGCCCCCGGTGTTGCGTTTGGATACAACTCTAGTACTGCCCGCCCCGAGCGCTTGCGTTTTTTTAACCCCCAGAGCTAGGAAACGGGCATCATATCGTGTTTGTGATACCACCAGGCCTTGACCCTCGGCGCCTTCCACACCACCGGGGCGTCCGGCAAGCTCTCCAAAAAATAGCGCCCATAGCGTCGATTGGCGATGCGGGAATCCAGGACCGCCACCACCCCCACATCCTCTTTCGAGCGGATCAGCCGACCCGCTCCCTGGCGAAGGGCGATCGCCGCCGTGGGAAGCGAGATCTCTCGAAAACTATTGCCTCCCTGCTTCTCGCACCGATCGAGGCGCGCCCGGGTCAACGGATCCGAGGGGTTGGCAAATGGCAACTTGTCGATCACCACCAGGCTCAACGACTCCCCTTCCACATCCACGCCTTCCCAAAACGACGCCGTGGCAAATAGCACCGCTCCTTCCTGGGCTCGAAACTCCTCCAATAACTCGCGCTTGCTGGCCTCTCCTTGCTTGAGCACCGGATAGTCCAACCGATCTTCTAGCCGCCCGTGAACATCATTCAAATGCTGATAGCTGGTAAATAAAATAAACGCCCGCCCCTCGGTGACCCCCGTCAGATACTCCACGATCAACGCCATATTCTCGCAGAATTCGGGGTCCGATGGCGTCGGCAACTTCTTGGGGATATAGACCAGACTCTGACTCTGGTAATCGAAGACCGCCTCCAGCTGCAACTTCTCCACCTCCAGCTCTTCCCCACCGACCTTGCCCTCCAGACCTAGTCGGCGGCAAAAGAACTCGAAGTTCCCCCCCGTCGCCAGCGTCGCCGACGTAAACACCATCGCGTCATGGGTCGACAACAATTTTGCCTTCATCTCCGCCGCCAGATCGATGGGCGCCGCCTGCAAAAAAAGCCCCGAGTCCCGACTCTCGGCGATATACGCCACGTCCTCGTCTTCCCCCTCCAACACCTCTCCCAGATCGCGAATCAATTCCTGGCATCGCTCTCCCAGGCGCTGTCCCACCTCACCCAGACGCGAGCTCTTGATCACCCCCTCTAATCCCGTGAGTTCCTCGCCCAGATCGCGCCGGTATTCCTTGACCTTCTCTTGATCACTCTCTTCCAGTACTGCCTCCAACCCGTAGCGTCCGCGCTCCAGCTTTTTTCCGATGGCGTCGAATAGCTTGCCCGATACCCGCTCCACACCACTGGTGGCCTCGCGCAGCGGAGCGGCGCCTATCCCGTCCATCTCTTCTTCTTCGATCGCCCTTTCCACATCGCTGCCCAGATCGCGAAACCGATAGACCGACACCTGGGTCCCGAAATAGTCGGTGGCGACCTTCTCGATATGATGGGCCTCATCAAAGATCACCGCGTCATAGGCTGGCAGCACCTCCCCAAACCCGCCGTCTTTGAGCGCCAGATCCGCAAAAAACAGGTGGTGATTGACCACGATCAGATCCGCTTCCTGAGCCCTGGCCCGCGCCTTCTGGACAAAGCAGTCCTCCCAGAAATCACAGCGCGTCCCCAGACAGGCCTCCGAGCCCACCGACAATTCCTGCCATGTCGGATAGTCGTCGGGCATCCCCGGGATCTCGGCCCGATCCCCCACCTCCGTCTCCTCGGCCCAGTCTTGAATCGTCGGCCACAACGCCACGTCCTTGCCCTGCCGAAAATTCTTCTTCCGCTTCATCTCCCGGAAGCGATAGTGACACAGGTAGTTCTTTCTCCCCTTGAGCAACACCGCTTCAAATTCCTCGTCCAGGCATTGCTCCAGAAGCGGGATATCCTTTCGAAATAGCTGCTCCTGCAACGCCTTGGTCCCCGTGCTTATCACCACCCTTCGCCCCGATAATATCGACGGCACCAGGTAGGCCAGGGTCTTTCCGGTCCCCGTCGCCGCCTCCACCACCAGTGGTCGGCGTTTTTTCAGGGCTCGTTCCACCGCTTTGGCCATCTCCACCTGCTGCGGTCGGTGCTCGTAGCGTTCCAGCACCGACGCCAGGACTCCCTCCGGGCCCAGGATCCCTTCCACATCCTGGCTCATGCCCCCTCCAGCGCTTCCCATAGCTGCTGCCAATCGTTGCTATCGACCTTTGCCGGATGGCGCATCTCTTGCTCTTCGATCTCGTCGCTGCCTCCCACTGCCTCCCCGGCCACCTCGTCGGTGCAGATCCAGATCGAGTCTTTCTTCTTTTGTCCCGGGGGCAAAATCCCCATGCAGGGCCGGCCCTTCCAACGGCGCAGCACCACTTGATGTTTGTCCCGGTCGATGCGCACTCGATGGATCCGCTCGTCGCCGGCATACACCTCGATCCGACGCGGCGATACATCTACCTTGCCCGCCTTCCAGGCCTTGACCTCTCGGGGCTTTTGACGGGCCTTGAGCTCTCCGCGCATCGTTCGTTTCTTCAACCGCTCAATGGGTGCCACAAACGCCAGACAAGCCACCAACATCCCCACCAAAAGCCAGAACCAGCCCCACTCGTCGGCCGTCCCGCCCACCGCCAACAGACCGATCCCCACCCCCACAATCAGCACCTGCATCTGCTTTTTCTTCTTTCGACCCTCTCGGCTATTTCGATAGGTCGGCACAAACGCCACCAGGCTGTCCACAAAGGACCACCAGGCCACCGCCTTTGGCGCCACCTCCTCAACTCCTCGGATCTCGGCATTCATCTGCGTCGTTGGAACCTTGTCTTTTTCTTCAGTCATTGGCTTCCGGTACGCTCTGGTAAAGTGCTCGAATTGGATCCGGTTCATCGCCATAGATATAGGCGGGACCCAACCCTACCGACTGGGTTCCAAAGGCGTCTGACAGGCTATCCGCCTCGTCATCACCGGACCCGCGGTTTCTCCAACTTGCCATTTCCTGCTCTTGAATTTGCTTCCATTGTGCCTGGAGGGTCAACAGTTCTTGGAGCCCAGCTGGCAATCGATCCGCAAATGCGTACAGCACATCACCGGTCACCCGAGCATCGTTCGTCGCCCGGTGCGCCCCCTCTAACTCGATGCCCAATCGCTTGCAGACCGCCCCCAGATTCTTCTTTCGCTGGTCCTTGAAAAACTGCCGAGCAAAAATCAATGGATCGAGCTCCGGCGACTCCGACGGCCAGGACAGACCGCATCGCCCGAACTCCTTGCTCAAAAAGCGGCGATCAAAACTCAAGTTATAGGCCACCAGACCTACTCCGCTGAGCCGCCGATGAACCTCCTCGGCCACCTCTTCGAAGGTCGGCTTTCCCTCCACGTCTTCCTCACTGATCCCCGTGATCCGCGTCGACTCCTCGGGGATCGACCGCTGAGGATCGATCAACTGACCGTATTCATCGACCACCTCCCCCTTTTCAAAGTGGATGATGCCCACCTCCGTGATCCGATGATCCTCGGGATCCAGGCCCGTCGTCTCCACATCGAAGACCGCCAGCTCCAGGTCCTGCCATTTTTCCGGCCACTGAGTCATCCTACTGCCTCTCGTCGTCTCGCTGGAAGCGCTCCATCAATGCTCGAAACGCGTCCACAATTCCCTTCTCTCGCCGATGCCTGCCCTCGGCGACCACCGATTTGCCATCGACGACCACCTCCTGCACAGCCCCGGCAGACATACTTAAAACCACATCGCTCAACAAGGTCTGTGTTCCCGTCCCCACCAATGATGGATGCCTCAAATCCAGGGCCACAAAGTCGGCTTTCGCCCCCACCTCCAGGCCCGCCTCCTCGGCTTTGAGCGAGCGCGCCCCGTTGGTCGTCCCCATCGGCCACAACACGCTGGCTGTCTCGTCCTCGCCCTCCGGGCTATGGGCAGCCAGCACATTGCGCTCCTCAACCCGAAGTCGCTCATGATACTCCACCAGCCGCATCTCCTCGAAGGGATCGATCACCGTGTGGCTATCGCTTCCCAGAGCGATCGGCACCCCTCGCGACACCAACTTTCGCGCCTCCAAAAACCCGTCGCCCAGGTTTCGCTCCGTCGTCGGACAGGCCCCGATCGTCGGCTTGACCTCTTCCAATATCTCCAGCTCCCGCTCTTCCAGGTGCGTGCCGTGGATCAACGTCCACCCCTTGTCGAGCACACCCCACTCCTCAAACGCCTCGATGGGCGCCATCCCATACTCCTCCTTGGAGCGCTCCACCTCTTTTCGCTGCTCACAGGCATGGATATGCAGCGGCCACCCTCGGGCCCTGGCCTCGCTGGCGATGGCCTCCAACCACGGCCGCGACACGGCGCGAATGCTGTGCGGAGCGACCCCTGTGGCCACCAGACTCTCCCCGGCGAAGGCCTCCTCCAACTCCTGCGCCCAGCCCAGATAGCTCTCCAGATCAGGGGCGATAAATCGCCGCTGCGACTCCATGGGCGGTCGGTTGATATCGCCCGTTTCGTAGGCCACCGGCATCATGGTCATCCGAATCCCCACGTCTCTTGCGGCCTCCACCAATTGATAGGCCATCTCCAGGGGCCGGTCGTATAATTGCCCATCCTCTCGATGATGGAGATAGTGAAATTCACCGACATGGGTGATCCCCGCCCTCGCCATTTCCATGAATGCCATCCGCCCCACCACCCCCATCTGCTCGGGGCTCAAGCGATGCGCCCAGGCGTACATCTCGCGTCGCCAGCTCCAAAAATCGTCGCCCGACGCCCCGTCGCCCCGATACTCCGTTCGCCCCCTCATGCTGCGTTGAAACGCATGGCTGTGAATATTAATCTGCCCCGGGATCAGCGCCGCCTCGCCCAGGTCTACCACCCGCTGCGAGGCGTCGGTGACGCGCTTGCCTTCCTCTTCTTCCAGCACTTCTTTGACCCGTCCCTCGGGCCCCACCACCACGGCCACATCTTCGACGACTTTCCCGCGAATCACCGCCATCGCCGCCTGATAAACCGTCTCTCGCTCCGATGCCATCATCTCGCCTCGTTCACATATCCATTCTTAATTGCGAATTTTGAGGCCGATGTCGCCGCGGTGGTTCAGTGTTATTGCTCGAGTTCTTCGAACTCTAGGCTTCCTCCGCCGGGCGCCAACTGGGCCCCAATGATGGCTCCCGGGCCAAAATCACCGGCCAGAAGCGCCTTGGCCAATTCGTTTTGGACCTCTTTTTGGATCACCCGCTGAAGCGG
>CAYQBU010000140.1:0-10562 GCA_964415785.1 uncultured Bradymonadales bacterium | reverse complement strand
CGACCCGCAGATTAAAAGTCTGCTGCTCTACCAGACTGAGCTAACGGCCCGTTGTTCAAGGCCGTTTTACAGGCCTTTCGGGGTGGCTGCAAGCCTCAATTTGAAGCTTTTGAAGCGGCCCGATGACCCGGGGTTTCCCCCGAGCGGTCTGCATAGATACAGATGAGGTTGGTGGCTGTCAATCGGTTTTTTGAATTAATTGTTCAGCGGGGTTCACGGGTCTGAAATGCGGGGAAAAAGGGGGGCATGGGGAAGAGGGGAGGAAGAACGGGAACTAAAAGTGAGACGATCGGTGTTTAGAATCAGTCCACCGATGTGGTGGCGGTCAAGGGGGGCGGAGACCGGCACACACCGGGGTAGAGCGCGTCGTCGACGATAGCGACCAGGAGAGCGCTTTGCTAAGGTGGAGACCATGACCGCCAAAGAGCGGTTGGGGCTCAGGTGGCCGCCCGAGTGACGAGAATGAACGGAGCGGGGGGCCATGAGTGCACGAGAAATTTCATTTTTTAAATTGGCCGAGCGAATCGAGATGGCTCGCAGTAATCGACGACGATGGAGGGATTCACGTGATACGCTTCCAGCGCGTCGACGACGGCGGCGATCCCACCGTCGCGACCGGCGATCGAGCCAAGACTACCACCCGATGAAAGTGGATCGACAGGCTGCCTATCGAGGGGTGAAGGCCAGGCTGTGGGGCGCGGCGGCGTCGGCGCTGGTGGCGATGGTATGTTTGATGAGCCTGGTGTTGGCCCCGGAATTGACGTTGGGCTCGACATTGCCGCTGGCCATTGGGATCGGGTCACTGGGCTTGTCTTCAGCGTTGGCGATGAGCGCCCGTCGCGAGGAGATCGTCCATCAGGTGGCGGGCCAGTTGACGGAGGAGGAAGTGCCGCGATTGCCCCCGCCGGATCCGATCGCGGCGGCGCGCTCGAGAGGGGAAGATGGGCATGCCGGAGCAGTAGGGCCACGCGTGGCGGGGAGGGAGGGAGGCCCGGGAGGCGACAAGACGAGGGCCCTTCACTTTGAGTGAACAGGGGTTAAGCTCAGTGCTCGGATGGTCAACTCGACGAAGTCGAATCCCCTACAACGAGCACCGAGTCGAACGATGAGAGACGGTTTTTTAGAGGCACTTGAGAAGGGTCCATTGGTCTTTGATGGGGCAATTGGAACGCAGCTCTACGAACGGGGGATCTATGTCAATAAGTCCTTTGATTCGGCCAATTTGTCCCATCCCGATCTGGTGCGCGAAGTTCACCGCGAGTATATGGAGGCGGGCGCGCAGGTCCTGACGACCAATACGTTTTCGTCAAATGTCATCAAGTTAAAGCGCCACGGATTAGAGGAAGAGGCCGAGCAGATCGTGCGGGCCGGCGCCCGATTGGCCCGAGATGTGGCGGGGCAAGAGGCATGGGTGGCGGGATCGATTGGGCCTACGGGCAAGACCCCGACGATGATGACGGATGCCGAGCTTGAGGGGATTCGAGGGGCCTTTTTTGAGCAGGCCCGGGTATTGAGTGAGGAGGGAGTGGACCTGATCGTTCTGGAGACCTTTCGCCAATTGTCGGAGATCAAGTTGGCGATCGAGGCCGTGAAGGAGGCGACGGAACTGCCGATTGTGGCGCAGATGTCGTTTGATGCCGAAGAGGAAACCGCCGATGGAGCAGGGCCACGCCGCGTGGCGGTGCTGCTCCAGCAGTGGGGAGCGGACGTGGTGGGAGCCAACTGCATGGAGGGGCCGCACGTGCTCTACGGGGTGGTCACGGAGATGTTGGAGGTCGGTCCACCCGTGATTGCGGAGCCCAACGCGGGTTATCCACAGAAGGTCGAAGAGCGCCTGGTATATATGGCGACGCCCGACTATTTCGGGGTTTACGCCCGTCGGTTTTATAAGGCCGGGGTGCGCCTGGTCGGGGGATGTTGCGGTACGGGGCCAGCCCATATTGCGGAGGTGGCGGCGGCGGCGCGAACCGTGGGCGGAGGTCGGGTTGAGATCACGGTCAAGCCATCGAATGGCCGGACGTCGCAGGGGTTTGAGCGGGCGAAGCAAGAGCCCATGGAGCGACGCCCCACAGAGCTGGCGAAGAGTATCGAAGAGGTCCACGCCCGGCGAAAGAAAGGCGACGAGGACGTGATCGGAAGGGAAAATTTCGTGGTCAGCGTGGAGGTCAATCCGCCGGCAGGGTTGAGGCCCGACAAGGCCGTGGCGGCGGCAGAGATGCTGCAGCGCGGCGGGGTGGACGTGATCAATATTGCCGATGGCCCGCGGGCGTCGGTGCGGATGGCCAACTGGGCACTGGGCCAGATCATCAACGATCGATTGGATATGGAGGTGATCCTCCATCTTTGCGGTCGGGACCGCAATCTGCTGGGATTGCAATCCGATATACTGGGGCTGGAGGCGATGGGGCTGAATAATCTGGTGGTGATCACCGGTGATCCACCCAAGGTGGGCGACTACCCCCATGCGACGGCGGTCTTTGACCTGGATAGCGTGGGGATTTTAAAGATGATCAGCCAGTTTAATCGGGGTATTGATCCGGCGGGAAAGGAGATGGGCCAGGGGACCTCATTTTATTGCGCGACGGGGGTAGAACCGGCGGCAGCGGATTACGATCGCGAGCTTCGACGGTTGGAGAAGAAGAAGGATGCGGGAGCCCGTTTTGTGATGACCCAACCGGTTTACGATCCAGAGGTGTTGGACCGCTTTCTCGATGATATTGAGGGATTGGACCTGCCGGTGCTGGTGGGTCTATTGCCCCTGGCGAGTTACCGAAATGCGGAGTTTTTGCATCACGAAGTCCCGGGGATGGCGGTGCCCGAGGGAATTCGAGAGCGGATGAAGGCCGTGGGCAGTGGACCGGAGGCGAAGGCGGAAGGGGTTAAGATCGCCCAGGAAACCCTGATGCGAATCAAGAAACGGGTCGCAGGGGCGTATATCATGCCACCTTTTGGGCGCTATGTGGCGGCCATGGAGATATTGAGCTGCCTGGAGGGTTATGAGATGCCCGAGGACGAGAAGTATGAACAGAGAGGAGAGTAATGACGATTTATGAGAGCATCGTGGAGTTGGTGGGTGGTACCCCGTTGATCCGCTTGTCGGCGTCCTTTCATCAGACGGGGGCCGATATCGTGGGCAAGGCGGAATTTCTCAACCCTCTGTCGAGCGTCAAAGACCGCATCGGGGCCAATATGATCGCGGAAGCGGAGGCCGAGGGCAAGATCGAGGAGGGGGCGACGATCGTGGAGCCCACCAGTGGCAATACGGGAATTGCCCTGGCCTACATCTGCGCGTCGAAGGGCTATCACCTGGTGCTGACGATGCCGGACATGATGAGTTTTGAGCGGCGAACGATGCTCAAGGCGCTGGGAGCGGAGCTGGTGTTGACGCCGGGGGCGATGGGGATGCACGGCGCGGTGGAGGAAGCAGAGAGGATTTTGGAGGAGAGGCCTGGGGCGGTGATGCTGCAACAATTCGAGAACCCGGCCAATCCAGGGATGCATGCCCGGACGACGGCCGAGGAGATCTGGGAGGCGACGCAGGGCGATATCGACGCCATTGTCACCGGGGTGGGCACGGGGGGAACGATCTCGGGGGTGGCGCGGGTGCTCAAGGCGAAGAATCCGGAATTTCAGGCCATCGCGATTGAGCCGGAGGGAAGCGCGGTGCTGTCTGGAGGAGCACCGGGGCCGCATAAGATTCAGGGCATAGGTCCGGGGTTTGTTCCCAAGACGCTGGATCGAGAGGTGATCGATGAGGTGATCACGATGGAAGACGATCGGGCGATGGAGACGGCCCGGCAGTTGGCCAGGCGGGAGGGGATCTTTGTGGGGATCAGTGCGGGGGCGAATGTGGCCGGCGCCATCGAGGTGGGCGGGCGGCCGGAGTTTGAAGGAAAGCGAATCGTAACCATGCTCTGCGACAGTGGTGAGCGCTATCTGTCGACCCCGCTATTCCGGGACGTATAGAGCGTGAAACCACCCGGAGGCGCCGACCGTCGGCCACTCGGGGATGAGCGAAGAGGGGGTGATTTAAGACGATTGCGAGGATCATATGCCTGAAGATAGAGACGGGTCGCCGATGGGCCCACAGCCGACGCCACCGAGCGTTCAGCGCGAAGGAATGGTGGGGTTTGTCCGGGATGCGGTGGAGGATATTCAGGCCGTTCAGCGCGCGGATCCGGCGGCGCGGTCATTTGCGGAGGTGGTGAGCACCTATCCCGGGCTTCACGCCCTGTGGCTTCATCGCATCGCCCATCGGTGGTGGGAGGAGGGTCGCCAATTGTGGGCGCGGATGCTGAGCCACTATAATCGGCATATCACGGGAGTGGAGATTCACCCGGGGGCGACGATTGGGCGCCGCGTCTTCATCGATCACGGGATGGGAGTAGTGATCGGGGAGACGGCGGTGATCGGCGATGACTGCCTGATCTACAAGGGGGTGGTCCTGGGGGGAACGACTCCAGAGCGCGCCAAGAGGCACCCGACGATCGGAAAGGGGGTGACCATCGGAAGCAATGCCTGCATTCTGGGTGCCGTGAAAGTCGGCGACGGGGCGAGGATTGGAAGCGGTTCGGTCGTGGTCAAAGATGTGGAAAGCTATGCGACGGTGGTGGGGCTGCCGGGGCGGATGGTGTCGCGAGAGGAGAAGAAGACGGTGGGTTATCCGGATCTGGAACACGATCGCCTGCCCGACCCGCTGCAGCGCATCGTAGGCGACTTGTTGGAGCATATCGAGCGATTGTCGAATCGGCTCCATGTTCTGGAACGAGCCGTGGATATGAGCGCCGAGGAGTTGGCGGAGAAACTCGATCGCCACGAATTACAGGACCAACTGGAGCAGGAGTTTTTGAAGGCTTACGACGCGCCCTTCGTCTCAGAGGATGATGATACCTCCTCGACGGGGACCGGGTAGGGCGAGGGAAGAACAAATGGAAATGGTCACGTGCATTGGGCAAGGAGCGACAGATGATAAAGAGCGCAAAAGTGTTGGGATGGTTCGCAGCTGCGATGGTGCTGGCAGTGGCAACGACAGCGTCGGCGGAGGAGGTGGATGCGGAGACGATCATCGACCAGGCCGTGGAGATCAATTCACTGGGATTTGAGTCCGGCCAGGCGGAGGTACACCTGAGCGTGGTGGACAGCCAGGGAGAGGAGCGAACCCGGGAGCTCGATGTCCGGAGTCGGCGAGAGGATGAGCGAAGCCAGACGGTGATGACCCTGACGAATCCGGCGGACGTGCGCGGCCAGGCGTTCTTGTTTCGAGAGAATGCAGATGGCGATGACGATATCTGGATGTATGTGCCGGCCTTCGAGGTCACGCGCAGGGTAGAGGGATCGCAGCGCCAGGCCTCGTTTTTGGGGACCCACTTCACCTTTGCCGATCTGGAAAGCCAAGATCTGCGAGAGGCGACCTACGAGAAAAAGGACGACGACACGATCGGAGAACACGCCGTGTATGTCGTGGAGGCGACGCCAGAAGACCCGGCGCAGAGTGACTATGAGCGCGTCGTGGCCTATGTGAGAAAGGACGACTATATTCCACTTCGCATTCGCTACTACGATCGCGATGGGGAACTGGAAAAGACGCTGTTTACGGAGCAGTTGGAGACCACGGGAGAAGGCGACGATGAGAGCACCTATATTCAGAGAAGCACGTTGAGATCGGAAAACGGTGGTTATACAACGATCGAGATCAAGTCGTTGGATACGGAAGTGGAGTTGCCGTCGTCGTTATTTGATCGCGAGGAGTTTGGGCGTTGAGTCAGGCGTTGAGGTGGGATTCAAGGCGATGGGTGGTGGGGTTAGTGGTGATGGGAAGTCTGTGTGTGGGGGTCAGCGCTGCGCAGGCCCAGGAGTCGATCTTCGATCCCGAAAATCCGGGAGCGGCCGAAGAGTCGGAGGAGGAGCCCGAGTCGTCGCCGGAAGAGGAGGACGAGGAGGAAGAGAGGCCTCAGTATAGGGGCGCCACGGAGTGGGATGTGACCTACGATATGGGGTTGCGCTTTTCTCCGGACACGCAGCGGGGTCGAGATGAGCAAGAGGTGGTAGGCCAGCTTGGGCTGGCGCTGAGGCACGATATTTCGCCGCGAAGTCGCGCTGTTTTAAGGGGGCATTTTAACTATTGGGCGGCCTCGGGGCGTCAAAATCAGGAATGGCGAGCGTTTTACGAGCCACGCCTGGATCGGGCCTACGTGGTGCATCGCCGCGATGAGTGGTCGTTTCGAGCCGGTCAACAGCGTACGAGCTGGGGAAGTACGGACATCATTCGGCCGGGAGATATGATCGACCCCCGCGATCTGCGCGATCCGGCCGGTGGAGCAGGCCTGGGCAGTGGGCTCGGCCAACTCAGTGGGGTGGCGACCTACTCGGGGGCGGATCGTTGGAATTGGCAATTTGTGATGGTGCCCTTTTATCAATCCGATCGAGTCAGCGTATTTGGTCGGGATACCTCGTTGATTCAGGAGCGGGCGCCGGGCCTTGGCGCGCCGGTGGGAGGGGAGTTGCCGATCCCCCTGATCGAGGTGGCGGAGACGGTGTTGGCGCCGATCAATACGGATCAGGGAGAGTCCTTTATCTGGGCGAGCCAGACGCCACAGGCGTTGCCCAAGAATATAAGCGGAGGAGTGAGGACGACGGCGACGTTTCGGGGGACCGACGTGGGGTTGGGGGCCTATCTGGGCTGGGACCAGGTGCCGGAGTTATTTGTGGATGAGGATGGGCTGGAGCTGCTGGAGATCATGGTCGAAGATGGTCAGGTCTTTCAGGATTTCGACCTGGGGGCGTTCGTGGAGCGCAATCCGGAGGCCCAGGGCCCACTGTCGGGGGTCGGTCAGCGGCTGGCGATGGGGGAGTCGCTGGGAGAGTTGCGTTATCGGCGTCGAGCGACGCTGCTGGTGGATGGAGCGCGGTATGTCGGGCCCATAGGAGTGCGAAGCGATGTGGCGTTTAACCCCCAGAGGGTGTTTTATACGACGGGGTTCGAGGCGGTTCAGAGGGCGTCGATCTTTGGCGTGTTAGGGTTGTCCTATGAGCGATTGCTGGACGGGGAGCGGCCGCTCTCACTGACGGTGGAGGGATTCTGGCTCCATCCCTTCGACGGGCAGGGCAGAGTTCATGACTGGTTTGTCGGCGAAGAGGCCAGCGCCGATGAGGAGTTGGTGTTGGTGGAGGACGGCTATATGGGGGTGGCGTCGGCCGTGAGTTGGAGCACGGGGTGGTCCGATGTAGAGCTCAGCGCGGGAGGGATCGCCTCGATTCGCCCGGGGGATGTGATCGGGCGAATCGAGTTGGAGAAACCCTGGCGAAGCGAGTTCCGAACGGCTATTGGCGCTCAGTGGTTCTGGGGTCCCGATCCGGCCGAAGAGCTGAGCGCCGGAGGGTTGTGGCGAAATGGGGACCGGATCGTGCTGAGCGCCAGAGGGCGATTTTAAGCGGGGTTAAGCCTCGGACTTGTTGAAGATGGAGGCGATCTGAGAAAGGGCACTGCGCTCTTTCTTGCTGATGGGATTGGTGAGACCAAAGAATCCGCCACTGGCCTCAGCGACGGCCTGGCTCCAGGGTAGGACGTTGGTGGTGATGTCGCCGCCGGGGTTGTCGTCGACGATGGCCTTGATGACCTTGTTGGCCCGCTTAAAAAAGACGGTGGAGGGCTCTTTATCAAGGAGTAGAGACAAAAAGTCGTGAGCCGGGGTGTCGGGGGCGACGCCATAGGCTTCGGCCTTGGAGAGGACTTTTTCGGATTGAGCGAGGGTGACCTTGCCGTCAGCCCAGGCGACCTGGATGAGCGGGATCAAAGGGAGGACCCGGGCGGTTTCGGCATCAAAGCCGAGGTCCATGGCCTCGTCGGCGATTTCCTGGCTGGTGGCGAGGGTCTTGGCGATGCTCTCTCGCTCCTGCTGTTGGATGGCCTGGAGTTGCTGTTTGCGGCGGAGCTTTTCCTTTTTTTCGAGGTTCTCCCGCTGGAAGTACTCCTCTTCTTCGTCGCGCTTTTTCTTGTGCTCTTTCATCGGGTCGCCTTGGGTAGAGATCTGAGTAGTGATTCGTACAGTCTTTGGGACGCCAGTAAAAATAGCCACGGGCGTCAAAGATACAAGCGCCAACCGGGGAGATCAGGGCGAAGCTTGTTGGCGCAGGCGTTGAGCTTCACGGCGAAGCTCCTCGGATTGTTGCAACAAGCGTTGGCGCTGGCGTTGAAGATCGGAGAGGTCGAGCGAGGAGGGATCAAATTCGTCGTCTACTTCCTGGGGAGCGGTATGGGACTCGATGGTGACCGGTTCGGGTTCCGGCTCCGGGGGGGGGGCGGGCTCGCTCTCAGGTGGGGCGGGGTCATTAAAGCTGTCGTCTTGCTCCGATTCATCAAAGCCGTCGCCCATATCGGGATCGCCCACGGAGGGGGCCTGTTGGTCGCCGCTACCGGGCGCCGAGGAGTCCGAGGCGTCAAAGCGAGCGATGGTGCGGCTTCGGCTATGGTCTTCGAAGAGCCGATCGAGGGTGCTGAAGCGGCGATCCTGTTGCTGAAGGAGGGTTAATTGTTCCAGATGGGCGATCTGGTCATCGAGGGCGTCGATCTGGGCGTCGAGCTGATCGCTGGTATCTTCCAGTTCATCGGCGGCGGCGAGCATCGATCGGGGATCGTCGTCGGCCAGGCGTTGAGCGTCGGCGACGATGGAGTCGATGCGTTGCTGGTCGGGAGAGGGGACGGGCTCACGAAATTGGCGCCGCTGTTGCTGGAGATCGTTGAGCTCATCGATGAGTGCTCGTCGCTCATCATCGGCCGCCGCCTGGCGAAGGGAGCTCTCCAGGCCGTCCTGGTGATCGGCGAGGTCATCGAGAATCGATTGACGCAGCACCTCTTGTTGGTCACTGACGTCGCGAAGCTGGTGCTGAAGGCGCTCGAGCTGCTGGGCAGTTTGAAGATGGTTGCGAAGGGCCTCGTCGAGGTCAGAGCGAGAACCCTCCCCATCCTGGTAGGCTTGTTTCAAATTATCGATGCGGGTCACAAATTTTTGATGTTCTTCTTCCAGTTCGTCGAGGGTGTTGTGGAGGACCTGGCGTTGATGATTGAGGGTGTCCCACTGGCGCTGCTGATCGTCGATATCCTGAGCCATGGCGGGCATAGCGAGGAGCAGAAGGCCGACGAGGAGCGCGGTCCGGGCAAGGATGATGAGTTGGGAATGGGACAAAGTCATGGAGCGCCAGTGTAGAAAGTCTGAAGAGTCGGTGATTGATGTTGCAAGTGTTGGACCAGCACCTGAGACGAGTGGGGCAAGACAGGGAGATGATGCGGGGTGGGTTGAAGGCGATTTTGATCCCGTGCTAAATTGCAGGGCATTTCAAACCCCGCTGAAGGCTGGTTGACCTGGGCGCGCGACGCGTCGGGGGTCACCGATGATGGAGAGGCGAGCTGGGAGCGGTCAAGGGATTTCCGATCACGCGAAAGACAAGCGATGAAGGTCAGGTATGGACAACCGTAAATTGGAGGAGGCATCCGGCCGGGAAGCGATTGGAGCGACGCGGGAGCGCGAGCTCCAGATCCGAAGCACACGGGGAACGCTGGTGCCGGTGAAGGTCTTCGAGGGGGTCAACGCCGGCGACCATCCGGAATTGGCGGAGCGACTTCGGGCGGGCAACCTCAATGAGGTGGTGTTGCCGGGAGAGGAACGAGCGATTAAGCCCGCGATTCCTGTGGTCTATCACGATCCAACGAGGCCGATTTTGGCGTTGGTGTTGCCGGAGAGTCTTCGCCACGAAGAGTTCAAATATCGGCGGTGGATGCTCTCGAAGCTGGAGCAGGAAAAGGGAGAAATCCCGGCCTATATGCGCAGGTTTAAAACCGTGTTTGACGTCGCAGAATTGGATACGACGGAAGCCCGAGGGGGCACGGAAGCGGAATTGGAAGCCCACCTCAATGATCGGGAGATCAAGCTCGCCAATCAGCAGCGCTACATCGAGGAGATGGAGGAAAAGTTTGCTTCGGAGCGACGAGAGTACGAGGAATTGATCGAGGATCTGGAGAAGTCCGTCGAGGAGGTCTCCAGTGGAGCGAGCCAGGAGACGCAAGAAGAGTTGGCGAAGAGAAAGTCGGAGCTGGACGCGAAGTGGGAGGAATTGGAGCAAGCCCAGGAAGACCTGGAGCGCGACCGAGGCCAACTCGAAGAGGTGGCAGATCGGATCGAAAGGGAGAGTCAACAGGTCGCCGAGACCCGCCAGGAGTTGGAATCTCAGCG
Organism: uncultured Bradymonadales bacterium; assembly: GCA_964415785.1. Taxonomy (GTDB): domain Bacteria; phylum Myxococcota_A; class Bradymonadia; order Bradymonadales; family Bradymonadaceae; genus SLJM01. Next base: position 336 of record CAYQBU010000140.1, on the reverse strand, counting down.
CCAGGAGCTGGAAACGCGAGAGCGTCAGCTCCAGGTTCGCGAACTCAACGTGGAGCAGCGGGAGTTGGAGCGCGAGAAATTGGGCCTTGGAAATGCGGCCCCAGAGGTGGCGGCCCCCACGGAGTCGACCCAGGTGGTCACGGATGACCAATTTATCGAGGTGGTGGAAGCGCAGCCGGAAAGCGAGGAGAAGGCGTCATCGGAGCAAGTATCGATGGGGGCGAAGGCGATGGGACGGCGTCGGGTGGAGCCGACGAGACGACAGCTCCAGGAGGTGGCCACCACGGAGGTCGATGCCAATACGGATGAGCCCCTGGTGGTGGGAGCGTCGTTGCC
>CAYQBU010000139.1:0-10614 GCA_964415785.1 uncultured Bradymonadales bacterium | reverse complement strand
CCTTTTGAACAACTCAAACCGCCTCGGTGGGGAGGCGAAGTGCCAGAACCTGTGGAGGTCGAGCCCCTCGTTCTGGGCGCCGATTGCATCGTCGATCCACCTGTGGTCCTGTCGCCGATGGCGGCGGTGACCAACCCTCCCTTTCGAAAGCTATGCCGCGAGATGGGCGCCGGAATGGTGGTCACCGAGATGGTCAGCGACAAGGGGCTGGTCCATGGCTCGGAGCGCACCTTGAGGATGGTTGATCTCCAGCCCGAGGAAGCCCCCGTCGGGGTTCAACTCTACGGCAGAGATCCGGCGATGATGGCCGAGGCGGCAGCGATTGCCGAGTCCATGGGGGCCGATCTGGTGGACGTCAATATGGGTTGTCCGATGCGCAAAGTTGTCTCCAGTGGGCACGGCGCGGCCCTGCTTCGAGAGCCGGAGCGCGTCGCCGAGATTTTTTCGGCCATGAGCGAAGCCGTCGATATTCCGGTGACCGGTAAAACCCGCGCGGGATGGGAGGATACCGACGCCATCGAGGTGGCTCGGGCCATGGATCGGTCTGGCGCGGCAGCCCTGACGATTCACGGGCGAACTCGTGGCGAGGGCTACGAAGGCCACGCCGACCTGGCCGTGATTCGAGAGCTCGTCAAGGCCGTGGAGATGCCCGTGATCGGCAATGGCGATGTCTGCGATTGGCGCTCGACGCGACGCATGTTCCACGCCACGGGCTGCGATGGGATCATGGTCGCCCGCGGAGCCCTTGGAAATCCCTGGGTGTTTCGAGAAATCCTCGCCGATCTGCGCCAGGACCCCTTGCCGGATCGTCCGGGAGCCCAGGAGCGGCGGGCCATGATCCGTCGCCACGTCGCGCTCTACGTCGAGCACGTGGGCCCAGAGCGCACCTGCCGCGAGATCCGCAAGCATCTGCTGTGGTATTTTCGAGAGACGCCGGGCGAAAAGATCCTGCGTCGCCGCCTGGGCTCAATGGAGACCATCGACGACGTTCATCAGGCCATCGACGCCGCCATCGAGGCCAACGCCGCCATCGATGAGATCGGCGCCAAGAGCCATCCCCGTGGTCGCGCCATCGAGCGTCAGCTCAACGGGTATTGAGGATATTTCGAATCGTTCGGCTCAGAATATCCATGCCGAAGGGTTTTTGGAGAAGGGGCCGCTCCTGGTGGGGTTGCTCATCGCGCGTCAGTGTATCTGCCGTATAGCCCGACATCAAAAGAACGGCAGTATCTGGCCGCTCCTCCTTGATCTTGTCGGCCAGACGAACCCCGTCGAGGCCGGGCATGATGACGTCCGTGAGCAGCAGGTGGATCGGGCCCTCGAAATTCTTGCTGATCGCCAGGGCTTGCTTGCCGTTGGCGGCGTCGATGACCTGGTAACCCTTGTCGAGAAGCAGGTCGCGAACGGGAATGCGCAGCTCTTTTTCGTCCTCCACCAATAGGATCGTCTCATGGCCCTTCATGGGGGTTCCCTGTCGGGCCCGTCGCAACTTGGGCGGGGTATCGGAATCCTGTCGGCTCGAGGGAAAGAAGACCGTAAAGGTCGAGCCTCGGCCCTCTTCACTATCGACGGTGATATGACCGTCGTGTTGGCGAACTACATTGTGGACCGTTGCCAGTCCCAGGCCCGTGCCATCGCCGACGTCCTTGGTGGTGAAGAAGGGTTCAAAGATCTGCTGCTGGACCTCGGTGGACATGCCGTGGCCGGTGTCGCTGATCTCGAGCACCGTATACAGGCCGCGGGGAAGCTCGGCGGGCATGGCGCTGCTGGGGACGTCAACCTCCAGGTTGTAGGTGCGGATTTCAAACCGGCCGCCCCGATCCATGGCGTCGTGGGCGTTGATCGCCAGGTTCATGACGATCTGCTCGAATTGATTGGGATCGATGACGATCGCCCGAAGCTCGTCGCCCAGGGCCAGATGGACGCGGACGCCCTTGCCAAAGAGACTCTCCAGCACCGCCCGCATTTGCTTGAGATGGTGATTGGGATCGATGACGTCGTCGCTGCTCGATTTTTGCCGGCCCAGGGCCATGAGTTGGCGCGTCAACTTGGCGCCGCGCTCCGCCGTATTTTTGATGCGATCGATGCTCCAATGCTGGCGTTGGGCGTCGGAGTCATGCTCCCGCAAGATATAGCAATGGCTATTGATGATCGTCAGCAGGTTATTGAAGTCGTGGGCCACCTCGCCGGCCAGTCGTCCCATGGCCTGCATCCGATCGGCGTGTTCCAGGTTGTCCTGAATGCGGCGCCGCTGCGTGTGGTCTTCGATCATCACCAGGATATGAGAGGGGCTGCCGTCGTGGGCCCTCAATAAGACGGCCGCCGTCTCCGTCCATCGCCGCTCCTCGCTATGGTGGAGAAAGGAGAGCTTGAGGCGCGCAAAATCCTGTTGTTCGTCGACCAACTCACGGCGAAGGCGAGTCCATATGGGGCGATCTTCCTCTGAGAGGTTGTCGCCCAGGCCGCAGGGGCGAAGCTCATCGAGGTTATAGCCCAGCAGATCGCAAAAGGAGGCGTTGGCGTGTTCATAGCGCCCCTTGAGATCGAGGATCGCCAACCCTTGAGGACAGTGGTTGAAGAGGGTCCAGAAGCGGCGATCGTTTTCATGGAGACGGCGCCGGATGAAGCGATGCTGCATATTTTTTTCGATGCTGTGCATCAGCAAGGAGGCCATGGTGTCGACCTCCCCGCTTCGCACCAGGTAGTCGTCGAGCCCGGCGTGGAGCAATCCCTCGATTTGGTCGGTGGCGTCGGGCTCAAAGAGCATGATCGTGGCGCACTCAGGGGCGGCCTGATTCAAAAACCGAACGTAGCGCCGCGGCTGGGGGTCATCGCTGCCGGCCTCCATGACGGCCAATTCGAAATCCGAGAGGCTATCCTTGAGGCTTTCGTCGAGGCGACTACCGTCGAGTCGGGTGACCTCGAAATCGATGTCACACCTTTCCAGCTCCGGACAATCGCCATAAACTAATACGGAAACACGGCGACTCATGTAAAAATACTCCCAGAGAAGAGATGCGCGAGGGGGCTGGTGCTGCGCTTTAACCTAACAGACCCCTGTCTGGGCTGTCAGGTTCCGATTCCCTTTTTCGGATGCATATTGGTAGAGGTAATGATGAAGGACTCAGCGAGTGCGGCGAGCCTGGGATGGATGGCGCTGGTGATCGCCCTGTCGCTGCTGTTGGGATGCGTCACCACGTCGCCTCGATTTCCGACCGATGTCCACAGCGCCTATGGGGAAGAGGATATGCGGCGCATGGAGACCGAGCGCCTACAGATCTATTATCCGGAGGGCCAGGAGGATGAAGCCCGACAGATGGCGGCCCGCCTGGAGCGTTGCCTGGTGGACCTGGAGGAGCGCCTTCCCCGACCCACCGACTGGGGGCTGGTCCCTGTCTTTATGCCCGATGTGGAATTCAATAACGCTTACGTCGCCTTTGGGCCCGGTGATGACCCCCATATTCTGGTGCCCACCTCCTTTACCACTCCCCTGCTCCAGCAAAGCGGATACACGCCGAGTCCCTCGGCCGTGGGATGCCATGAGATGGTGCATTATGTGCATTTGATCCAGATCCACGGATTCTACTCGATGGTCAATCGGCTCATCGGTCCCTCGATCAACCCGCAGGCGGGTTTTGACCTTTGGTTTTTCGAGGGCTTGGCGACCTATTATGAGGGGGAACTCGTCGAAGGAGTCGGCCGCTATGGGTCACCGATCTGGGAGACCCTTTTGGCCGCCGGGATCAGCGAGGAGCCCTTTGAGGGAGGGCAGCTCTCGGAGTGGGATCGGGCGATTCCCGTAGGCGGACACTACCTCTTTGGTTCCTATTTCGTGGCCTACCTGGTCGAGGAATACGGCGAGGAGAGGCTGTGGCAACTCATCGATCGGCAGGGCGAATCCACCTTTTTTCCCTTCGCCATGAATCGCCGCTTCCGAAAGGTCTATGGCCGCGATATGGAGGCCCTCATCGATGAATTTGCCGTGGAGCTCAACCAGCGCTTTGAGCTTCGGGAGCGCCCCGATACCCAGGAGCGCCTGCGGTGGATGGGGCGTCGGGCCCTCTTTGAGACGGGCCCCGAAGATGAGGTGGCCCTCTTTCGCCACGATGTCGATCAGGTGCCGATCCTGGAGATCGAAGACGCCACCGGGGAGGTGGTGCTGAGCCAACGCCTACCCGACGTCCGCCCTCTGCGCTCCATTCGAAGCCTTCAGGCCATCGATGGTCTGCGCTTTTCCCCTGATGGTCAGTCGCTGGTGATGCTGGTCAATCATCAGGGCCGATCGGCCCCCCAGACATCGGTGATGCTCCTCGATATCTCCTCTGGTCGCTGGCAGACCGTGATCGACGATAGCCAGGCCGTGGCTGTCGACATCACTCCTGATGGCCAGGACCTGATATTGGCCTCCGTCGACGGTCAGCGCGTGGCCATCGACCGCGTCGCCCTGGACGCCCCCGAGGAGAGCGCTCAACGCCTCTGGGAATTGCCCGGTGGCGCCTACGTCTCGTCGCTTCGCCTGTCGCCGTCGGGCGAAACGCTCGCCATGAGTTTGATGGAGGATGAGCGCTGGTCCGTGATGATTGCCGATGTTGAGAGCGCTCAATTCGAAGGGCAGTGGAGCGTTGAGGGGGCGCAGCAGCCGGTCTATGCGCCGTATTGGACCGGCGAGGAGCAACTCCTGGTGGCCGCGGCCACCGACGATGGAGGTATCCAGGTCTACGAACTCGACCAGGGAGACGAGACGAGCCGCCGGCGAAGCGACGCCCCCTTCATGATGACGGCGCCGCAGATGCGCGGCGACTCGTTGGTGGCCCTCAACCGCGAGGGCTGGGGATGGACGCTCGATGCGATCGGCGGCGATGAGCCCATGGAGCGGCAAGAAGAAACGTTGCTGGCTTTTCATGAGCCTCGCCTTCAGGGCTATGACCCGGACCCGGCTAGGCGCGTGCCCGTGCTCAAGGACGAGGCCTATTCGAGCCTCGATGGGCTCTTTCGCCCCCGTCTTCGCCTGCCCCAGGTGATGATCTTCGAGGGCGGCGATGAGATCGAGTTGGGGCTCGGCGTCAGCGGACGCGACGAGTTGGGCACCCACAACTGGGCTGCCGATATGTGGTGGGACTTTCGCCGCGACCAGCCCAGTGGATCGCTGGCCTATATCTTTACGGGCCTTGCCCCCTGGATGGTGACCGCCCAGGGCCTGGATAACCGAAGCCGCCTGCGCGTTCTCGGTGGCGACGAGTCCGACGAGGATCTATTGCTTCAGCAGCGCGATCGACTGGCGCGTCTGGAACTTCAGCGAAGCTTCTTTGGCAATACCACCATTTGGGTGGAGGCCTCGGCGGCTGAATTTGAGCGCGAATCGGCGCCCGGCGTCGCCGGCATCGACAGCCGACTCATCGGCGCTCTGGCCGGGTTTCGCTATGAGACCAGTCGCAGCAGCGCCTATGGAGGGATCCAGGAGGGATGGCAATTGGCGACACGCGCCGGTGCTTATCCGCGGTGGGCGGGCTCCGACTTTGACCTCGATCAAGGGCGCGCTCAACTGTCCCGTTACCAATCGCTTCCCTTTTCCTCGCGCCATCAACTTCGGATCAGCGCGCGCGGCCATCGCCTCGGCGGCGTGCCCAACGATCTTCCCCTGATGCGCGTGGGGGGCTTTACGGGATTGGAGCAATTGACGAGCTCCGAAGAGCCGCTGGCCGAACCCCTGGCCCATCACCTGGTGCCTCGCCAATTTCGCTTTAGCGAGCCCCTGCGTGGCTATGAAGATCTGGGCCTGTCCACCAATCGCGTGGCCATCGGTGATGTTCAATACCGCTATCCCTTCATCATCGACCGCGGTCGGCCGGCGACGCTGGGGATCTTTCCCTCGGCCTTTGTTCGCCAGCTCGACCTGGAGCTCTTTGGATCGGCGGCCACCCGTTTTGATGGGGACTTTCACGCCGCCGTGGGCGCGAGCCTCGATTTATCCATGATCCTATGGCGGGCGCCCCTTCGCTTTCGATACCAGGTGGCGCAGCGGCTGGTCGACGACGAGCGTTTGGTGCATACACTGAGTTCCGTCATAGGCGGGTCCTGGTAACACCTTCACCCTGGCCTTCACCCAACTTTTTTGGAGACTAACCCCATGATCGAGCTGACCTCTCTTTGCTTCGATGACATCCTCGACGGCGGTCGCCCCGACACCAAAGATCGAGAGGCCATCGATGACCGCTACAAGTGGAATGTCGACGATATTTACGACGATTGGTCTCAGTGGGAGGCCGATATGGAGGCGATCGAAGCCCATATGGAGAGCTTCGTTGAGCTACGATCGACCCTCGATGAGGGAGCCCAGAAATTGGTGGAGGCCTATCGGCTCAGCGATCAGATCGGGATGATGGCCTATAAGCTCTATCGCTATCCCCAGCTCACCTTCGATATCGATCAGCGCAATAATGAAGTGCAGGCTCGTCTCCAGCAGGTCCAACAGCTCTTTGCCCAATATCAGGCCAAGCGCGCCTGGTTTGAGCCGGAGCTTATTGGCATCGGCGAGTCGACGGTCATGGAGTGGGTCGAGGAGACCGAGGAGCTGGAGCCCTATCGCTTTCCTATCGCCGAGGTCTTTCGCAATCAGGAGCATGTGCTCGACGAAAAGGGCGAAGAGATCCTGGCCTATGGAAGCCGCTTTCGATCGGCGCCCGGCGAGGTCTATCGGGCGCTGACCACCGCCGATATCGACTTCAATGAGATCGAACTCAGCGATGGAGAGACCACCACCGTCTCCTTTGGCGAATATAGTCATCTGCTTCAGACTCGGCGAAATCAGGCCGATCGACGGGCGGCCTTCGAGGCCATGTACGATATCTTTGACGGTCAGAAGAATACCTTCGCCGCTCTGTACAATAGCATTTGCCAACGCGACTGGGCGCAGGCTCAAGCCCGTCGCTACGATAGCTGTGCCCAGGCGGCGCTCGATGGCAATAACGTTCCCGTCTCCGTGCTCGAGACTCTCATTGAGACCACCTCCAATGGCCTCGATCCCTTCCAGCGCTACCACCGGCTTCGAAAAGAGCGTTTGGGCCTCGATGAATACCACCCCTTCGACAGCAGTGTACCCCTGTTGGAGCGCGACGATCTCTACCCCTATGACGAGGTCCGGGAGCTTCTGATCGAGTCCGTTGAACCCCTGGGTTCCGATTATCAAGAACTGATGAAAGAGGCCCTCTCCGGGGGCTGGATCGACGTCTACGAAAATGAGGGCAAGCGCTCTGGAGCCTATTCCGCCGGGGTTTACGGCGTTCACCCCTATATGCTCCTCAACTACACGGACACACTCTCCGATCTCTTCACCCTCTCCCACGAATTGGGCCATACCCTGCATACGATGCTCTCCTCGGAGCATCAGCCCTTTGCCACCGCCTCCTATACAATTTTTGTCGCCGAGGTGGCGTCCACCACCAATGAAGCCCTGCTTTTGGATCATATGCTCGACAAGAGCGACGATCCCGGTGAGCGGGCGATGCTGCTGCAGCGAGCGATCGACAATATTACGGGCACCTTTTATACGCAGTCGCTCTTTGCTGATTTTGAGTTGGCTGCCCACCGGGCCGTGGAGCAGGGCCAACCGGTGACGGCGGACACCCTCAATGAGCTCTATTTCTCAAAGCTCAAACAGTACTACGGTGACGTAGCTACCCTCGATGACGTCTATGCCGTGACCTGGGCGCGGATCCCTCATTTCTACAATGCCCCCTTTTATGTCTATCAATACGCCACCTGTTATGCCTCGTCGGCGACGATCATGGACGGATTGCTCAGTGACGATGTGTCCACCAGAGAGCAAACCGTTGAGAACTACCTGACCCTCCTCCAGAGCGGAGGTAATGACCACCCCATGGAGCAACTCCGGGCCGCCGGCGTCGATCTCGAGGAGACCACCACCATTCGCTCCGTTATCGAGCGCCTCGACGAACTCGTCGATCAACTGGAAGAGGCTCTTGACGAGGTGGAGAACTAAAGAGCGTCGGCGATGCGCGCCAATCCCTTCTTGATGGATTCATCGCCCAGGGCGTAGGACAGCCGAAGGCCACCGGGGGCGCCAAAGGCCGAGCCCGGGACCACCGCGCAGTGGGCCTCGGTCAGCAGGGTCTCCGTCAACGCCAGATCATCTTCGAAGCGCCCGTCTTCGATGAGCGACGAGAAGTCTGGGAAGACATAAAAGGCACCGCTCGGCGTCAGGCAATCCACTCCGTCGATGGCGTTGAGGCCCTGAACCATCAGGTCGCGACGCCGCTTAAAGTGGGCGCGTCGCTCGTCGAGCAAGGCGTCATCCATCGCCAGTGCCGCCAGCCCACCGTATTGCACGAAGGTGGTGGCATTGGAGGTCGATTGGCTCTGGAGCGTTCCCATCGCCGATATCCACTCGCTCGGTCCGATGGCGTAGCCCAGTCGCCAGCCCGTCATCGCATAGGTCTTGGAAAAGCCATTAAAGGTCATTACCCGCTCGCTCAACGTCGGCGCCTGGGCCACCAGATCGGCGGCGATATCGCCCTCGTAGTAGAGCCGGTCGTAGATGGCGTCGAAGAGTATCTTGACTTCCGGGTGGGCCTCCAGAACCTCGGCGAGCCCCTGGAGTTCTTCGGCGCTATAGGTCGCTCCCGTGGGATTGGAGGGCGAGCATAGAATCAAGCCTTTAATATCGCCTTCGTCCAGACGTGCGCTCAGGGCCTCCGGGGTGAGCTTAAAATCGGAGTCGATGCCCGTTTTCAGGGACACCGGCGTCGCCCCCGCGAGGTGAAGTTGAGCGGGATAGCTGACCCAATGAGGGGCGGGGATCACCACCTTGTCGCCCGGATCAAAGAGTACCTGGGTCGCATTATAGAGGGCCTGCTTGGCGCCCACGGTCACCACGACCTGGTCGGCCGCCACCTCTCGCTGGCGTCGCGCGTAGTCTTTTGCAATCGCTTTGCGCAGATCGGGAAGGCCACTGGCCGGCGTATACCGGGTCTTGCCGGAGGCGATCGCCTCCCGGGCCGCTCTGGCAATCGGCTCTGGTGTATCAAAATCGGGCTCCCCGGCGCTAAATCCGATCACATCGATCCCCTCGGCCTTCATGGCGTTTGCTTTCGCCGTAATCGCCAGGGTCGGGGAGGGTTCTACGCGTTGAATCCGCTTGCTCAATTTCACCATATTTCTCCTCGGTTCTGGGCCATGGAAGACCCAGATCTCAAATCAATCATTCGTTGGGCAGTGGGTCGGCCTCAAATTTGTCGGCCAACGCTTTTTCCACATGGTCCGGCACCTGGTCTTCAACGGAGCCGCCGAAGCGGGCCACTTCTTTGACCAGGCCGGAGCTGACATAAAAATGGGACTCTTCGGTCATCATAAACACTGTCTCGATATTATCATTCAATTTCCGATTCATATTCGCCATCTGCAGCTCGTACTCAAAGTCGCTGACAGCCCGGAGCCCGCGAAGGATCACAGCGCAGTCGCGTTGTTTGGCGTAGTCGACGAGCAATCCCTTGAAGCTCGCGATCTCGAGGCGCTCCTCGCCGGGAAAGGACTCCTCGATGAGCGCCATTCGCTCCTCAATGGAAAATAGCGGTTCCTTGCGAATATTGACGGCGATTCCCACCAGTACCCGGTCAAACACCCGCAAACCTCTCTGGATAATACTGACATGCCCGTAGGTCAGGGGGTCAAAACTGCCCGGATAAAGCGCCGTCGTCGTCATGAAACTACCTCAATCGCTGGGCCAGATGGCCAAACCGCATCGCTCAATCGTCGTTATACTCTCCAGTCCCCAACTATAACCCACTCGCCCCTTGCTTCGTAGTGCTGCCCGCCGAAAGTAAGTGGCTATTTTCGAAGGGCAGCACTAGCCATATCTCACGGATTCCTTTCACGGGCACGCATCCTTCGTGCATCGATAAAAGCGAATCCATGTTGAGCCATAATCCTTGAGGCGAGTCTCTTTCAGTCGCTCCAGCCTCGGTGCCTCTTCCTCGTCGGCCGACTCCCAGACCACCAACGCCCCTTCCGTCACGCATGTCAGTTCATCCAGAGCCTTTAGCGCCCGTTGTCCCTCACCACTCTCATAGGGAGGATCCAAAAACCAAAGATCCGGCGTTCCCGTGATGCGTTTTAGCCCGGATTCAAAATCACAATGGTGAACGACAGCTCGATCGGCCATATCGAGGGTCTCCACATTCTTTCGGACCGTGGCGATCGCTGCACGATAGGGGTCGAAAAAAAATGCATGGGTCGCTCCTCGACTCAAGGACTCCAATCCCAGTGCCCCACTTCCCGCAAACCCATCGACCACCGTCGCCCCGTTGAGATCGCCGAGCATCGAAAAAAGGGACTCCCGAATGCGATCCGTGGTTGGACGTACCTTCATGCCTGGCGGTGAACTCAAGCGTCGTCCCCCCGCTGTCCCGGCGATAATTCTCATCGTGCTCTCTCTGTAACAGTGGCGATCCTCGGACAAACTGCGACGACGATCTCACCACAGTATACACCTATATAAAAGGATAGAGTTCCGATCGTCTCGACTATTTCCCACCTCTTTTCACATTTCCCCTTGACGCCCGCCGGTCCGACCCATATAACGCCGCTCCCTCGGACGGA
>CAYQBU010000138.1:0-10626 GCA_964415785.1 uncultured Bradymonadales bacterium | reverse complement strand
GCCCCCCTCACGGAGCTCGACGACGAAAAATTAGAGACCTTTCAAATGGTCCTCAACCACGATTCGGTCTCCGACGTCCTCAACAAGAACACCTCCGACGACGTCAAGACCATGGAAAACCTCGTCCACCTCATCCGCAACGACTACGTGGTGACCAGCGATCATGAGTGAACCCACTCTCCGGGTCCCTCCCAATAACGAAGATGCCGAGCGCAGCGTCCTCGGCGCCATTCTCCTCGATAATACTGTCCTCGACGAGATGTCCGGCCAGCTCAATCCCGACCACTTTTATCGGGAGGGCCACCGCCACATCTTTCGGGCCATGCTCGAGCTCCACCAGCGCGGAGAGCCCGTCGACGTCCTCACCGTCGCCGACTTTCTGGAGGCCGACGATCGCCTGGAGGCCGCCGGTGGGCCCACCTACCTGACGCGGCTCTCCGGCGCCGTTCCCTCTGCCGCCAATATCGGCCACTACGCCGCCATCGTCGCCCGCAAGGCCTCCCTTCGACAATTCATCGCCACCGCCGACGACCTGGTCAACCAGTGCTATGGCGATGTCAACGATTTCGAAGCCTTCATGGACGACGCCGAAAAACGCCTCTTTGCCATCACCCAACTTGGCCAAAAGCGCGACTACGCCGTCATGCGCGACGTCGTCAAAAGCGCCTTCACCCAGATCGAGGCCCTGTACCAGAAAAACGAAAAGATCACCGGCGTCCCCAGCGGCTTCATCGACCTCGACGAGATCACCGCCGGATGGCAGTCCTCGGACCTCATCATCGTCGCCGCCCGGCCCGCCATGGGGAAGACCAGTTTCACCCTCAACATGACCGCCCACGCCGCCATCAAGCGCAATATCCCCGCCGCCTTCTTCAGCCTCGAGATGTCCAACGAGCAGCTCGCCATCCGCATGCTCTGCAGCGAAGCTCGCATTAACCAGTCCAACCTTCGCCGCGGTCAGATGACCGAGCAGGAGTGGGCCCGCCTCATCAAGGCGGCCGGCACACTCTCCGAGGCCCCCATTTACCTCGACGACACCCCGGGCCTTCCGATCATGGAGTTTCGCTCCAAGTGCCGCCGCCTCAAGGCCGAACACGATATCGGCATCATCTTCATCGATTATCTTCAGCTCATGACCGGCTCCTCGCGCAGCGCCTCCGGCTCTCGCGAACAGGAGATCAGTGAGATCTCGCGAAACCTCAAGGGCGTCGCCAAGGAGTTAGAGATCCCCGTCGTCGCCCTCGCTCAGCTCAACCGCGGCGTCGAACAGCGCGCAGACAAGCGCCCCATGATGAGTGACCTCCGCGAATCGGGCGCCATCGAACAGGACGCCGACCTCATCTCCTTTATCTACCGCGACGAGGTCTACAACCCGGACACCGAACACCAGGGCCTTGCCGAAATCATCATCGGCAAGCACCGAAACGGATCCACCGGCACCGTCAACCTGCGCTTCTTCGGCCCCTTTACGCGCTTCGAAAACCTGGCCAACGACGAAGGCTTCGCCACCGGCTGATCCCAAGCCCCATCAACCCCACCAGCAGGACCAGCCACCCCGTCGATCCCGATTTTAAACCGCTGGCCTGGCACCCACTGCTTCGCACCTCCACTGTCCCCGGGCCATCGGCCCCCGGAAAATCAGAGCTCAAGATCCGTCCATCGCGGCCGCTTCCACCCTGATCCCCGCCCCAAAGCTCCACTGGATCCTGCTCCACCACCCCGTGATCGACGGATGTGGTCTCTCCCCGCTCCCGATCCTGAAAGTAAATATAATCGATATCGTACCACCCGCTTTCCTGCCCCCCGGCCGCTTCCCCATCGCGCATCCATACCTCCAGCGCCCCTACGTCCCCGCTCCAACCCGCTGAATGGCCCACCGGCACCACCGCCAGGTGATACTCCCCATCGCCGGGCTGAACGAATTCCACCTCTTCGTCTACTTCCTGTGACCCAAAGCCCAACCGCACCCGATGCTCCCCATCGTGAGAGCGGCTCCGGATCACCATCTCGTCGTACCCATCAGCGTCGATCGACGTCCACGGCGGCGCCACCACCCACCCCTCTTTGCCCTCCACCATCTTCTGGGCCAGCAGATCATTGGAGGTATTCAACCGCAAGTCCTCGTAGTCTCCACCGCCCGTCCATCCCTCCATTTCCTCTTCCTCCCCCGAGCGAAACTGCCACTCATCGGTGCTGAGCACATCGATCCGCTCTGCGACCTGGACCAACCCCCCGACCTCATTGGTCGACGGGCTATCTCCATAGCCATCCTGATCCCCATAGATATCGCGCATCGACTCCACCCAGGCCCGAACCCCGCCAAACTCCTCTGCCCGCCCGACATTATACTCCGTTAACACGCCCTCCACGACCACCCGCTTGCTCTCCTGAGGCGAGAACGCATGCATCTCCAGCACTTCCCAAGTTCCCATGGCGTCGTGATCGGGATTGGCCTCTTCATCGTGGGCGCTATTGAGCTCCCAGGTGCTCTGATCGTAGGCCGGATGGTCGCTCTCGATGCGATAGGACAACGGCTCGATGCCCACCTCATCGAATTCCAGCGCCAGACGCACGTCGCGAATCGGATCCGTAGAGCTATTGGTCACCTGCACTGCCACTTCTACTTCCTCTCCCTCCAGGCCCCCCGGTCGCGACTGGGCCCCTCCCTGCTCGTAATCCAGGTTCAACCCCTGCACCTCGATTGCCATCCCCACCTCGTATTCCGCCTGTTCCCCCGCCAGGTCTAGGATCTCGTCGATCATCGACAACCCCACGTCGCCGGGGCAATTCGTCGTCTGACCGGGCCACTCTCTGTGGCCCCGAACGGCGTCCCGATTCAGCGCAATATCGTGCTCTTCGTGCACCCAGCCCACGATCTCCGCCATATTCTCCACCTGCACCGCCGGGGGCGACGTGCTGCTATAATTTCCGATCATCGAGATCCCCACATTCCCCGAGTTCTCCCCTCCCACGTGCGCCCCTGGCCGGTCGGAATGCGACCGCCCCTGCATGATCTCCCCCGACTGGGCGACCACGAAGTGATAGCCGATATCGCACCACCCATTGGAGTTCATATGGTAGCTCTGCATCCCCCGCATCCGGGCGTGGGGATCGCCGCCATCGCTCGACGGCGACGCCGTATGATGAATACTCATGCGCCAGGGCGCCACCACACTATTGCACACCCGATGGGGATCCGTGGCCCCCCACTCGCTTCGCGACGTCACCATCGACGACGGGGCCACCGCCTGCTGCGTCGTCCCCACCTCTCCAGAACCAGCCCTCACGATCTCATCGCGGGCCTGAACCTCCTCATAGAATTGCACCTGCAAAAACCTCAGCGAACTCCCTCCCCTCAACTCTAAACGCTGTGCCCCCTCCTCCACGATCATATGGGCATTGGCCCACCCCGCCTCCTCCCAGTAGGGGTTGACCGCCTTCCATTCGCCCCATTCGCCATCCCTTGATACCATCCGATATTCGAGGGCGACCTCCTGCTCTGACTCCAGCCACTGCAGGCCCACCTGGCGAAACTCATCGCCTACATAGCTCCACTGTCCCTCCTGGCCATCGAAGGCCTTCCGGATCTCCTCTTCGCTGGTCAGCACCACCAGCTCTCCCGTTCCGCGATCGTCGAGCGCCGACGACGACAGCCCCGCACGCTCTTCGACCATCTCTCCATCTTCCACGGCGCAGCCCACCGACACCGACACCGACACCGACACCGCCAGCACCAGCATCGACCATCGACCAAAAACCGCCTTCATGCTCGCAGAATCTTCCACCGCACGCCTCGCTTCGCATCCATTCATTTACCTGTAGGTCCCGACCATAGCGAATTCTCCCTATTGATTCACGCCTCCAAAATCGCTATTCCATACATTACAGCCTTACGTCCACGATTCTCGTCGCCCCCTGTGCTCTATGACCCCTTTTACGGCCCGCTCGTTCTGGTTCGCCCCGGCACTGCTCGCTCTCGTCGCCCTCCTCATCCCCCTGACCGGGTGTGGCTCCGACGACGGCTCTTCCGGGGTCGGCGCACAGACAATCATCGCCTTCACCGCCCCAGACCACGAGTCCTACCACGACCGCCAACAGGTCCTCGTGGAGGGCATCGCCGAAAATACCGAGGAAATCGACCTCAACGGCGAAACCGTCCCCGTCCACGACGGCGAATGGGAGGAAATGCTGAGCTTCGATGACGATGGCCTTCACACCATCACGGCCTCTGCCAGTGGCATCGAGGAGTCTATCGACGTCATCATCGACACCCAGATCCCGGAGGTCATCATCGAGAGTCCCGCCCGGGGCACCATGATCGACTCCAACGGCGCCGACAATGAGGTCCTGGTCCAGGGCCACCTCGGCGATATCGGTCCCTCCGAGTTGCTCTACATCAATATCGGCGGTGAACTCCTCAGCCAGGACGACGACCTCGATGATGGCCACTTTGAATACCCCGTCAGCCTCCACGAAGGGCTCAACACCATCACCATCGACATCATGGATAACGCCCGCAATCAGATCGAACACCACCGCGCCGTCATCTATGGTCCCCTCGTGGAATCGGACTCCCCCGTCGACGAGGCCCTGCGCCTCGACGTCGACAACCCCACGGGCCTCGACGCCCTCTCCGACATCATCGACGCCTACGTCCAGCCCGAGCTCATCGAGGGCTTCATCGAAGAAGGCCTCGAGATTCAGGACGGCATCTCCGTCGACCTCCACGAACTCTCCTGGAGCTCCATCGACGTCGACATCACTCCCCACGACGGCTACCTCGAGCTCTCATTGACCCTCCATGACCTCGTCGTCGACGGCACCTTCAACCTCGGCGACGGCGGCATCGATGGCTCCATCACCATCGGCGAACTCACCGTCGACATGGACCTCTCCATCGCTCCTAATGACGCCGGCGATGACCTCGACATCGAGATCCTCGACGACCAGATCGACCTCGACGACATCACCGTCAATATCGATGGCCAGGACCAGGATTGGGCGGAACCCCTCCTCGCCGCCGCCATCGGCTTTGCCTTCAACGAGTTTGTCGGCGAATTGATCAACGAAAACCTCTTCGACCCCGAGCTCCTCACCCAGGAGATCGAGTTGCTCGGCCGCACCCTGGTCATCACCCTCATCCTCGAGGATATCCTCATCTCATCCTCTGGCGTCGTCGCCTATATCGGCCTCGAATTCCCCGGCGACAAGGCCTCCATGATCGCCGACGTGCCCGGCGCCCTCCACCGCGAGCGCCCCGATGGACTGGTCAGCAATATCGAGCGCCCCTTTCTCTTTCACACCCACCGCACGGCCCTCGATCGCGTCGTCCACGCCCTGTGGCAAAGCGGCCTCTTTCACCAAAATCTGGGCGGCGATGAACTCGGCGACTTCGAACTCCCCATCGACCTCACCGCCGGCGGCCTCGCCACCCTGATGGACAGCCGCATCCGCGACATCCACGACTCCGACACCCCCGCCGAGCTTCACCTTCGCCCCCTTCTTCCCCCGGTCACCCAGATGGGCAACGACCTCGACGCCACCGTCGAACTCGGCGATTTGCTCATCGACTTTAAGCTCCGACCGGAACCAGGCGTCACCACTCACTTTCTCACCGTCGCCCTCCAGCTCGAATTGCTCATCGACATCGATGTCAGTGACGACGAGGTCGACCTCGACCTGGACATCGAGATCATCGGCGATGTGGAAGAAGAACCCCTCTTCTCCATCAGCGAAGACGACTCCGTCGACGTCCTTCAATCCCTCCTCGGCCTTTTGCCTAACCTGCTCAGCGACGAGCTCACCATTGAATCCGAAACCGACCTCGGCTGGGCCTCCATCACCCGACCGGCCGTCGACATCCAGGAGCGCCAGCGCCTCAGCGTCGGCATCGACATCGAGGCCAACCAGGACTTCATCGAAGACGACGACGTCGACCTCGACGACTAACCCGACAGACCCGGTTTGCTCAGGCGCCGCAGTAGACGGATCAAGCACCATCCGGAAACCCGGATTGCTCCTGAGGCGTCGTTACGAGGCAAAATCAGAGCCGGGAGGCCAAAATCGAGCCCCACAGTCGATGCCGGAGGCATCGTCGAGGAGTGAGATACAGGCCTCGCAGCTCTGATGAGCCGCAGTAGACGGATCATGAGTAATCCGGGTTAATCATATCCCAAATTCGGTGAAAGCCAGCGCTCGACCTCGGCGACCCTCATGTTTTTGCGCTTGGCGTAATCCTCGACCTGGTCGCGGCCGATATCGCCGACCCGAAAATAGCGGGCCTCTCGATGGCTAAAATACCACCCCGACACCGATGACGGCGGCCGCATCGCGAAGCTCTCCGTCAACTCCATCCCCGCCCGCTCCTCGACGTCCATCAGCTCCCACAGCTTGGCCTTCTCCGTATGGTCCGGGCACGCCGGATAGCCCGGCGCTGGCCGGATCCCGCGATAGGCCTCGTCGATCAGCTCCTCATTGCTATACGTCCCCATCTCCTCGTATCCCCAATCCGCCCTCGCCCGCTCGTGGAGATGCTCCGCAAACGCCTCCGCCAGCCGGTCCGCCAGCACCTTGAACATGATCGCCTGGTAGTCGTCGCCCTCGTCCTCGAAGGCCTCGATCCGCTCCCGCGCCCCATGTCCGGCGGTCACCGCAAATGCCCCCATAAAATCGGGTTCTTGTCGCTCCCTGGGGGCCACAAAATCGGCCAACGCCTGATTGGGCTGCTCCTCTCCATGGCGCTTTCGTTGCTGGCGAAGGGTGCAAAGTCGCATCTTCACCTCCTGGCGCTCATCGTCCTCAAAGAGCAAGATATCGTCGCCCTCCGACGCCGCTCGATAAAAGCCGTACACCCCTCGCGGCTCCAACCACTTCTCCTCCACGATGCGCTCCAGCATCGCCTTCGCCTCTTTGAACACCTGGCGCGCCGCCTCTCCATACGTGTCGTCGTCCAGGACCTGCGGGTAGCGCCCCCTCAACTCCCAGGCCACAAAAAATGGCGTCCAATCGATATACTCCGCCAGCGTCTCCAGCGACACGCCATCGACCACCCTTGAGCCCAGAAACGCCGGCCGTCGCCGATCCTCTTCTTCGAACTCCAGGCGCCGCCGATTGGCCCGCGCCTCCTCCAGGCTGAGCATGGGCCGGCTCTTTCGTCGATCATAGATCTTGCGATCTCGCTTTTGTCGCTCCCGATTGGACTGAATATAATCCAGCCGCTCCACGGGATGCAGCAATTGACTCACCACCCCCGCCACCCGCGAGGCGTCGATGACGTGCACCGTCGGTTGCGAATAGTGGGGCGCGATCTTGATCGACGTATGCCGTCGACTCGTCGTCGCTCCCCCGATGAGCAGGGGCACCTCAAAGCCCTCGCGTTCCAACTGGGTGGCCACATGCTCCATCTCGTCGAGCGATGGCGTGATCAGCCCGCTGAGCCCGATCACGTCCACCTCTTCTTCTCTGGCCCGCTTCAATATCTCCTCTCCCGGCACCATCACCCCCAGATCGACGACCTCGTAGTCGTTGCAGCTAAGCACCACGGAGACGATATTCTTGCCGATATCGTGCACATCGCCGCGCACCGTCGCCAACAAGATCTTTCCACGCCCCTTGCCCTTGTCGGCTTCCTCGCTCTCCTCTTCCATATAGGGCAATAGATAGCTCACCGCTTTCTTCATCGCCCGCGCACTCTTGACCACCTGGGGGAGAAACATCTTGCCCTCCCCAAAGAGATCGCCCACCACCCCCATGCCCTCCATCAGCGGCCCCTCGATCACATCGAGCGCCCGATCGTGGCGCTTTCTGGCCTCTTCCACATCCTCCTCGATATGGTCATCGATGCCCTTGATCAGCGCATACTCCAGGCGCTCGTCGACCCCCTTTTCACGCCAGGCCGCCCGCTTGCTCTCTTCGACTTCTTCTTCCTCATAGCTCTGGGCGTACTCCAAGAGGCGCTCCGTGGCGTCGTCGCGGCGGTTGAGCACCACATCCACCACCAGCTCCCGAAGCTCCTCATCGATCTCGTCGAAGACCTCCAGGTGCCCGGCATTGACGATCGCAAGATCCAGCCCCGCCTGCACCGCGAAATACAAAAAGGCCGAATTCACCGCCTCCCGCACTGTTCTCTGGCCGCGAAAGGAAAACGAGATATTGCTGATCCCCCCCATGGTCAGCACCCGCGGATAGCGCTCCTTGATCGCCTCCACCGCCTCGATAAATCCCCGCCCATAATCGTCGTGCTCCTCCATCCCCGTCGCCACGGTCAGCACATTGGGGTCCACGATCACATCGCCGGCGTCAAACCCCAGCTCATCGACCAAAATGGCGTAGGCTCGATCGACGATGCCCATCCGATGCTCCAGCGTCGTCGCCTGCCCCTCTTCGTCGAAGAGCATCACCACCACCGCCGCCCCGTAAGCCTTGATCGTCTTTGCCTGCTCTCGAAAAACCTCTTCTCCTTCCTTGAGGCTAATGGAGTTGACCACCCCTTTGCCCTGCACGCATTTTAGCCCCGCCTCCACCACCTCAAAGCGCGAGCTATCGATCATGATCGGCACCCGCGAAATGCTGGGCTCCGTGGCGATGAGCTTCAAAAACTTCTCCATCGCCTCCGCCGACTCCAGCATCCCCTCATCCATATTGACATCGATCAGATTGGCTCCCCCTTCTACCTGCCCTCGGGCCACCGCCAGGGCCGTCTCGTAGTCCTCGTCTAAGATCAATCGCTTAAATCGCCGCGATCCGGCCACATTCGTGCGCTCCCCCACCATCGTCAGATTGCTATCCCCTCGGAGCTTCAGCGCCTCCAGACCCGCAAACCGACTCTCCTCGCTGGGCTCCGGCACCGTTCTCGGCGCGTGACTCCGGGCGATCTCTGCGATGGCCTCGATATGGGCCGGCGTCGTCCCACAACATCCGCCCACCATATTAAGCCACCCCGCCTGCCCGAACTCCTCCAGAATCGCCGCCATCGACGCCGGATCCTGGTCGTACTCCCCAAATTCATTGGGAAGCCCCGCGTTCGGATAGCAGGTCACGGGCACCGGCGCCCACCGCGACAGCTCCTCCATATAGGGCTTCATCTCCGCCGGGCCCAGCGCGCAATTGAGACCCACGCTCAACGGCTGAGCATGCTCCACAGAGATCCAGAACGCCTCCAGGGTCTGACCCGACAGGGTTCGCCCGCTCTGGTCGGTAATGGTCACCGAGATCATCACCGGCACCTCCACCCCCATCGCCTCGCAGACCTCATCGATGGCCATCAGGCAGGCCTTGGCATTGAGGGTGTCGAAGATCGTCTCCACCAACAATAGATCCACTCCCCCTTCGATCAGCCCCCGAGCCTGCTCCACATAGGCCTCGCGCAAGGCATCAAACTCGATCGCCCGGTACATGGGCCGCTCCACGTCCGGCGACATCGACAGCGTCTGATTCGTAGGCCCCATCGCCCCCGCCACCCACCTCTGGGCTCCCTCACTGGACGCCTCGAACTCCTGAACCGCCTTCCGTGCCACCTTCGCCGCCGCCCGATTCATCTCCAGGCACCGATCCTCTAGCCCATAATCAGCCATGGACACCGACTGGGCATTAAACGTATTGGTCTCCACAATATCGGCCCCCGCCTCCAGATACCTCTGATAAATCCCGGCGATCACCTCGGGCTGCGACATCGACAGGGCGTCGTTGCATCCCTCCAGCGATCGATCGTGGTCGGCAAACACCTCGCCCTTAAACGCCTCCCCAGACAGCTCCTCTTGCTGGATCATCGTCCCCATCGCCCCGTCGATCACCAGGATCCGCTCCTCCAGGGCCCGCTTCAACGCCTCGATCCGCTCTCGTCGCTTCATCATGCTTTCCTCAATGGTCAAACCCACAAAAAAAGGCGCGGACCTCTTCAGATCTGCGCCTTTCCTCTCGCTATTTCAACACTACTCAACCAAAGGGGCTCTCCGAATAATAGGGGTCATCGCCCGATCCGTGATCCGTGACATCCACGATATCGTTGATATCTTCGCCGAAGCTCTCCCTCAAAATCCGCTCCACCCCTTGCTTGAGCGTCGCCGTCGACGCCGCGCATCCCTGGCATCCGCCCATCATCTGGATATAGACATTCTTATCCAGATAATCCACCAGTTGGATTTCCCCTCCGTGGTTGGCCACAAATGGATTGATCTCGTCGTTGATCACTTTCTGAATCTGCCGTCGCATGCATCTCTCCTCAAATAGGCGCTCACTGCTCATTCGCTTCACTTGCCTATAGCGAACTATCCCCCTCCTGCCAACATTCCCCCAAAAAAAACCGGGCCCCCTGCCTTTCGACAGGGGGCCCGGTTTCTTATGGCTTTTACAAGCCATCTACGACTTCAAAAATTAGAAGCTGTAGTGCACACCGGCCATGATCGACAATTCGCTCACCGATTCCGGGTCAGCCAGAATCTGAGAGTATTTGGCGTGGAGGAAGGGGGCCACCGGCGCATCGAGGTCCACCGTCGTTCCCACCAATCCGTTGATCGCCAGGTCGTTGACGGAGTCGGCTCCATCAATGTCAGGGCTAAACATATTGAATCCAACTCCGGCACCCACATAAGGGGCCACCATGTCCAGGTCAAATTGACCCAGCACGTT
>CAYQBU010000137.1:0-10827 GCA_964415785.1 uncultured Bradymonadales bacterium | reverse complement strand
GAGCCCGAGCCCGAGCCCGAGCCCGAGCCTGAGCCTGAGCCCGAAGACGAAGACGACGGCGATAGTATCTTGGACCCCTTCAACTAAACGGCCTTCGCGGCGAGAGATCTCTTCATGAAGCGTTTCGACCTACATCGCATAACCTCCCCTCTCCTCTGGGCAACCCTTCTATTTTGCCTGACACTCCCGGTTACGGCCTTCGCCGACATCTCCGAAGAGGAGGCACGGGAGCGCTTTCAGGAAGGTCGCGAGTACTTTGACGACGGCGACTACCTGGAAGCAGCGACCATTTTTGAAGAAGTCTACGAGATCCTGGGAGCCGTAGCGCTGCTCTATAATACCGGCCAAGCCTACTACCGCGCCGATCGGCTCGCCGACGCCGAGAGATATTTTCAGGCCTACCTCAATGAGGCCTCCAGCCCACCCAATGAGGATGAGGTGGTCGACCTGATCATCGATATCCAGGAGCAGCGTGCCGCTCGCGAAGCCACCGTCGAGATCACCGCATCCCCAGAGGATACGGAGATCTTTATCGACGACGAAGACGAAGCTCGCTGCACCACGCCCTGCCGATTCAGCATCGACCCCGGTGACTACCAACTCCGAGCTGCAGCCGAGGGTCATCAACCTCATACCGAAGCGATTAGCGTGGAGGCCCGCGACTCCCTTGACCTGGATTTGACGCTCTCTCCGGAGGTCCGCTACGGCGCACTTCGAATCCACACATCCGGCGCCAGCGCCACCGCTCAGATCAACGGGCAGAGCCACACCCTACCCTCCTCCGAGCCCATCGAACTGACCGAGGGGCAGCACGATATTGTGATCACCCTCGACGGCGAGGAAATTGCCCAGACCATCGATATCGACGCCGACCAAACGGCACACCTCTTTATCCCCTCCGATCACATTGGCTCCGGTGGGTTTTCCACCCGACAAACCGCGGCCATTGGCCTCGGCGGTGCCGCAAGCGCCCTCTCCCTGGCCGCCGTTTTTGTCGGGGCTCAAGCGCGCTCTACCCACAGTGACCTGGAGGCCCAGCAGCAGTCCTTGGGCGGTGTCGACCCCAGCCTACGCGACGCCGGTCAACGCCAGAGTAGCCTCTCCAATGGACTGTGGCTCGGGGCATTCACGGCCCTCGGCGCCGGCGCTGGACTCTGGACCTGGGATTGGCTCGACTCCCGCTCGACCTCCGATGAAAGGCTGGAGCCCTCTCCCTCTCCCGACTCCGAGGACTCCGACATCGATCCCGCCGACCCCGATGCCGATGTCGACCTGCTCTAGCTTGGATTATACGAGAAAGCTTACGCCTTGGACGGCATCTAGCATCTCGTAGGTATCCAGGATCGCCTCCGCGTCTTCGACGTCCGCCTGCAACGTCACCGACACATGCCGACCGGCCCGACTCTCCCGGGTACTCACGTCCATCTGGCGGTCGCCTCCCAGGGCATTGACGGCCGCCTGAATCACCCTTGCCACAAACTCCTCATCGTTGGCTCCGATCACCTTAAACATATAGGTATCGGGAAAGGAGTGGACCGCTTCCAGTCGCTCTTGCATGCTCTTTCGATCGCTCATACCGCTTCTCTCTGCGCCTGCGTTTTCGTCGTCTAATTCTCCAACTCGTCCTCTGGGACCTCTACATAACCATCGCCCCCCGCTCAACAATCCCACACCTCTTTTTCCAACGGCGCCCACGCCATGGTTTCTGTTCCCGACTTTCAGCGCTATCGCCCGATCATCGACGATTGGGAAGCCTTTGCTCGTGCCCTTGAGCGTCCGCTTCCCCGGTGCATCTGGGCCAACCTCACCAAGATCACACCTTCGGAGTTAGAGTCCCACCTCGCCGAAGAGTCCATCGCCTTCGAGCCCATTTCATGGCGTCCTGGCGCATACCGGCTCCCTGATTGTCACCACCCGGGCAGCCGCTTTGGCTACGTCGCCGGCCTCTACCAGGTCCAGGAGGAGGCCTCCATGCTTCCCGTATCCTTCATGGATACCAAGCCAGGCTTGCGAATCCTGGACCTCTGTGCCGCACCGGGCAGCAAGACCACCCTACTGGCCGCCAACGAGGGCCGGGACTGCGCCATTGTGGCCAACGACCGCAACTACCACCGCATGGCTCCCCTGGCGCGTTCCATCGATCGCCTCGGCCTGCCCAATATCAGTCTTCTCACCGAAGACGGCACCAACCTGCCCAACTCCATCGGCACCTTTGACCGCATCCTCGTCGATGCCCCCTGCTCCGGCGAGGGCACCTCCCGCAAAACCCGCGACATCAGCGCCGCCTCTGCTCAGGACTTTCACCGCCTGTGCTCTGTCCAACGGGCCCTGCTCAAACGAGCCCTGGAGTTGAGCCGCCCCGGCGCCCGCGTTGTATATTCCACCTGCACCTACGCCCCCGAGGAAAACGAGGCCATCGTCGACGACATCCTGACCGAATTCGGCGATGCCTGGACCCTTGCCCCTGCCCGGCTCGAGGGCTTTTCTGGCGCTCCCGGTCTGTTACGATGGGAGCAACATGATTTCGACCCTCAGCTTCGAAACGCACTGCGCGTCTATCCCCATCACGGCAATACCGGCGGTTTCTTCATCGCCGTCCTGGTTCACCAAGGATAACGCCTCCCATGGACTTTCCCGCCACCACCTGCGAAGAGCTGGGCCTTGCTACCGACGGCGACGTCTTCGAGGCTCAACAGATCGTCGTCCTCAAGCCTCAACCGATCCTGGATTACGTCCATCGCCTCTACGGCTTGGATCCCTCCCTTTTTTCGAACCTCCTCTTTTGCCGTCAGGGGACCAAGCAGATTCGCTGCTTGCAACGGCCCACCGCTCTCTTCCCCTCCCCCGATCTCGATCGGGTGGGCCTCGACTTTCTTCGAATCGATATGGTCACCCCTCGCCTATCGACCCCCGCCGCCCTCACCTGGGGTAGCGAGGCGACGACAAATGCCATTGATCTCGACCGCTCCCTCTGCAAAGCCTATTTGCGCCGCCAGCCCCTGGAGCTCGACGCCTCGGACCTCCAGCACTGCACCGGTCGGGGTTTCATGATTGTCCGTCATCGCGGCCATGGGCTGGGCCTCGGGTTTCTTGAGTCTAGCGATCCTGGCGACCAGCGTTTCGGTCACCTTCGAAGTCTGTACCCCAAGGCCTATGCTCAAGAGGTCCAATCCATCTCCCCTTTCGGCAACGCCCATGAGTGACACCCCCTCCACCGACGACGCAAAGACCTCTCCCGACGCATCGGCCTGCGTCGAGGACGTCAGCCCACTGGGAACCAGTCCCGCCGGCGAATCCTTTAAAATTACCCGCCGTCCGCCCGACGTGGAGGCAGACGACGAAGACGACAAACACCTCATTCGTATAGAGGTCTTGAAGAAACTGACCCGCGATCGACTCCGCGCCTCCAGCGTTTTCAAGCGTCACTTCGAGGCCTTGCGCCGCCTCGAGCACCCCAGCCTATGCCCCTATTTCGAGTTCTACCCCGGCGAGGAGGCCACCCGGGTCACCCGCCAATGGGTGGAAGGCACGCCCCTCGACGACTATCTGCTCCAACCCATCACGGAGGCCGAACAGGCCGAGCTCGAGTCCTCGTCGGACCACAACCAGGAAGACCTGGACGATGGAGGCACCGACGAGAACGTCGACGAGGGCACGGACGCGAGTGTCGATGATACTATCACCGATGTGGTCGACGAGGATTCAACGGTCTCCGACTCCACCTCCGACGACCAGAGCCAAGACCCGGCCGGCGAGGAGCCCCAGCGTTCCCCATCGGAGACCACCGACGACCGTCCCTCTACCCTGGAGATCCCGGAGTCCCTCATCGAGGACTCCGACGCTGCTGATCGGGCACTGGACCTTCTCATCTTGCGCCTCCAGCGCTTGATCCCCGACCTCGTCGACGGCCTCGAGTTCTTGCACCGCTTTCGCCATCCCCACGGCCACCTGACGCCCTCCAATATCATCGTCACCGACGACGAAAAGGTGGTGATCACGGACTACGGCCTCTATCCCGAGCTCCACATCTTGCCCGCTCAGCGTCGACGCTACCCCTCTTATATGCCTCCCTCGGCAGACCTCGAAAAACCGGAGACCTCCGCCGATCTCTACGCCCTGGGGGCGATCCTATTTGAGGTTCTCGCTGGCCGACCCTACGGCGAGACTCGCCGCACGGAGACCCCCGATGGCACATCTACGGATCCCAATTTTGCCCCCATTTACCTCTCGGAGATCGTGCCTCACTGCCCGGCCTCCTGGGTCGACCTGATCCACGCCCTCCTGGCCCCCGATCCCGACGACCGACCCTCACTGGATGAAGTGCGCGCCCAGCTCGCGGAAACCGAAGCCCGTTCGGTCAATATCCCCGCCGCCGTCGTCGAGGATCCCGACCCCCTTCACGGCCGGCGCCAAACCCTGGAACACCTCGCCGATCGCTCCAAGCAATGCGCCCAGAAACGCCATCTGGCCATGATCCTCATCGATGGCGAAACCGGCGTCGGCAAGACCTCGCTCGTTGATGCCCTCGCCCGCCAGGCTACCCAGCGCGGCTGGATCGTTTGCCGCGGCCACTTCTCGGCCCAACAGACCAGCGCCTACCAGGGCTGGAATACGATCATCGATCGCATGGCCGCGATCACCGATGACCTCCCAGATCGCCCGCGCCAGCGCCTGGCCTCCGGGCGTCAACAGGCCTCCCGGCTCTTTCCCCGCCTTTTGGAAGCCGATCATCAACCGCCGGATGTCTCTCATCACGCCGCCGTCTCAGGACTGCGCCGATGGATCAATGGCCTCTCCGATCAGCGCCCCATCCTCATCTGTTTTGATGACCTCCACCGCGCCGGACGCGACGCCTTGCGCTTGCTCGCCGACATTGCCGAGAGTCCCCACTCCATGCGCGTCATGATCGTCGCCACCTGGCCCTCCAACGACGACGCTGATCATCCCCTTTGGACCGAATTCGATACCGCCCCTACCCCAATCGAGGCCATCGAGATCGAGCGCTTTTCCGCGTCTGAGGCCCAAAATTACCTCGAGGCCCGTGCGCCCTTTCTGGAGGCCGACCAACGCCAACGGCTCATCGACAAAAGCGATCGCAACCCCCTGCTCCTCGACGAATTGCTCCACGAATGGATGGCCCGCTCCACTTCTCCCGATGACGACACCGTCGGCACCTGGCTCAGTGACTTACCCACCGCCACCGATCCTCAAACCCGACGCCAGACCCTTCGTCTTCTCTTGGAGCGCCGCCTCGACGACCTCGATCGCGCCCACCGCCTCCTCCTCCAGCTTTTGGTGGTCGCCGCCAGTCCCCTGTCTACAGAACTCCTCGATCGCGCCCTTCAACAGGAGTTGGGAACCCAGACCGCCGACCTCGTCGCCGCCCACGACGTCTGCGCCGATCTCTGCGACCTGCGCCTGGTGCGATCCGCCCGCAGTCACTCCAGCGATAGCCCCTCATCCTTTACCGTCGTCCACGACCTCGCCCGCGAGATCATCTTCGACACCCTCGGCCAGGATCACTATGCCCGTCTCTACGGCCTCCTCGCCGATGGACTCGCCGATGATGACGCCGACGACGATCTGCGCTTTGAATACCTGATGCGCGCCGGCCGCGGTGACGAGGCTCACCGCGCAGCCACCCTTGCCGCCCGATCGGCGCTGTTTCGCTACGCCTTCCATCGGGCCAGTCGAATCTGGCGATGGCTCGACGAGCGCGACGCCATCGACATTGCGGACCTCCATCGCGCTGCCTCGGCCCTGACTCGCTCCGGCCACTTCGATGTCGCCCGTGAGCACCTCGACACCCTCCTGGAGCAACGCCCCGAGGAACGCCCCCGCTGGTTCTGCCAGCAGGTCCTGCTCGAACTCCGCGCCGGCGAACGCCAACGGGCCATCGACGCCCTCGACGCCGCCCTGAAGAGCGTCGATTTCTCCTATCGCTCCCCTGGTCTCGGCGATCGGGCCACCGAACCCTTCCAACGCCTGGCGACCATCACCTCTCGGTGGGCCGACGTCACCTCCATTGCCTCCTCCGAAGAGCTCGACGCCAGCTCTCACCAACGCGCCGAGCTCTTTCACCTCGGCCTCGACACCGCCCCACTCCTGGAGTCACGAGCCCAATCGCGCTTGTCCATCGCCCAGGGACGGCTCGCCCTCAAGAGCACGGCTCCCCACCTGCTGGCCCGCGACCGCCTGGCGATGATCGCCGCTCCCTGGCTTCCTCTCCTCATTCGCCGAGGGCCCAAACTGTCCCGCCTGCTCGACCAGGCCCAGACCCTTGCAGAGCGCGGCGATCACGAACGCCTGCCCATCGCCGTACTCGAGATGCAGGCCCTGGTGGCCTGCCACCGCGGTGACTTTGAAGCCGTGGAAACCTCCCTTCGCCAGGCCCGTTCCCTTCTCCACGAGGGCCACGCCGACGCTCCTCTTCTCCACACCCGCCTCGACCTCTGGACCATCGAGCACCTCCTGACCACCGGCGACGCCGACGAGGCCGGCCACCGCGCCCAACAACTTCTCCACCGCCTGCGTCACCACCCCTGGATGGCCACCCTCGCCCACCTGGCCGCCGCCGACCACTGCCTGCTCACCGGTTCACTCTCCCAGGCTGAGACCCACCTCGACACCATCGACCAATTCCTCCAGGGCAACCAGGATTGCCTCCTCCATATCTGGATGATGGATCGCCACACGGCCCTCAATATTGCACGCGGCCGCCCCGAGGTCGCTATCGCCCAGTGGGACTTACTCCTGGACCGCGTCTACAGCCGGTCCCTTCGCCGCCAACCCCAGGCCCGCTGGTTTATCCACAGCAATCTCGCCCGCGCCCTCTGCGCCCAACTCAACCGCCAGCAGCGCCTTGACCTGCCCGCCTCCTCGGCAAGCCTCGGTCGGCTCCGTGGGATCCTGCGCCGACTGCGCGACCTCGAAGAGTGGTTGAGCGTCATCGACACTGCCTACCTCCAGCGTCTCCACGCACACTACTTCTTATTGGCCAAAAAACCCTCTCGCGCCCGTCGCCATCTCGACGAAGCTCAATCCCCCTGGTCCGACGAACACCCTGCTCCTCCCCTGGTCGACCTACTCAACCTCGCTGCCCGCGCCCATTGGCACCGCTGCCGAGATGAGCAACGCCAGGCCCGTGAGCTCGGCGAGCAGATCGATGATCAATGCCGACAAAGTGGCTACTTCATTCCCCAGGTCCTTCAGGGATGGCCCACCCCCGATCACCACGCTCGCCTCCAGAGCGACGACGCCCAATGACCTGTCATTCAATTCCCTATTGTGACCACCCCCGGTATTGACCTAAGCTTAGGGACACCAACGTCCCATCCCTTCTACCATCACCCTGGAGTTGACGGTGACACCACGGTTAATCGACCTCTTGCGCGCCACCGACGATGCCGTCGACGGCGACGACCATCGCCGTGCTCTTCAATTGATCCTCAACAATTGGTTCCACCTGCCCGACCCCTCCCCGCTTCGCGAACGCACGGCCCTCGGTCTCGCCTCTCGCCGCCGCGAAGCCGTCGAGATCTACCGGCTCGTCGCTCGCCACTATGCCAACTCCGGATTCCCCTCCCGGTCCCTGGCCTCCATCAAACAGATGTTGGCCCTCAATCCTTCGTCCACCGAGCTATTGGACCACTTCACCACCCTCTACTCCGTGCGAAGCCCCTTTCTCGACCGCAACCTCACCCCTCCCACGCTTCCCGAACCGGCCAGCGAGATCACCCTGGAGGGCTCCGACTCCACAGAGCTCGACACCCTTCTGGAATGGGCGGTGGAACGAGCCACCGACCCCGACACCATTGCCGACCGACCCGGCTCCCTTCCCCCCTTGCCCTTGCTCAGCCTCCTGCCACCCAAACCCCTTCGGCGTCTGTTGGACCACCTGGAGTACGAGATCTTTGCCCAGGCCCAACCGCTATTTTCCTCGGCGACCAAAGAGCTATTCTGGACCGTCAGCGCCGACTTTACCGTCTCCGACGACGATGACTCCTTTTCCATTCCCTCGTCATCGCTTCTGGGCATTGACCTCTTCCTCGATCGCCCCTCGTCGATGGAGGCCACCATTCAAAGCGCTCGGGGGAGCGAATGCCTCAAGCTAGGCCCTCAGGCCTTCCAGGCTCTCACCGACGAATTCGCCGACTTCCCCAACCGCGTCGCCACCCTTCACCGCCACGCTCTAACCTCCCGCCTCATCGCCTCCCATCCCCTCTTTGAAGGGCTCAGCGACGAGGGCCGAACCCGGCTTCCCGAAGTTCTCACGGGCCTTCGCATCCAGCCCGGCACGCCTTTGATTCGCAAGGGCAAGATCTCGCCTGGCCTCTACATTTTGCTCGACGGAACGGTCACCTTAACCACCGATGATGATGGCGAAGGCCTGCAATCGCTGCGTCCCGGCGATAGCCTCGGCGAGATCGGACTCCACGAGCCCCGCCCAGCCCTCTTCGACGCCACGGCCACCGACGACGTCCACCTCCTGTTTATGAACCGTGAGGCATTCGCTTCCTTCGTCGACGACCATCCCTCGCTGGGTGATGCGGCCAACGAGATCGCCACCCAGCGGCTTCATCTCCTCGACTCCGGCAGCTAAACGCTTGCCCGTACTTTCCCGTCGACCATTGCCGGGAATGCGACCAGTGTTTACACTTGTTAGGTGTCTGCGACGGTCATTTTCTCTTCCCAGGACATGGACGAATGATGCGCTTACCTCAATTGAACCAATTCGTCTCAGCGAGTTTCATCGCTGGCGCCGCTATATTGCTTAGCGCCCCGGCCCTTGCTGACGCTCCCGCGCCCGAGCGGCCCGTGGCCGACAAGGCCTCCTTTCAGGCCTGCCTCGACGGCGCCACCCCCACCACAGAGAATATCCCCGCCGTCGACATCTCGGGCCTCGATGAGATCCCCGACGATGAGGTGATCATGGACACCAATCCCTACTGGGATGAGGTGATCATCGATTTCGCCGACCACGTCTCCGACGAGCGCATCCGTGCCTTCGCTCTCTCCATGGGCCTGGACGTCGACCTGAACAGCCCGTTTAGTGCCGACGCCAATATTTACACCGCCAAGGTCGAGGAAGGGGCCGTCCCCTACGTCAAGGATTGCCTCCGGAGCGTCGCGCCCGAGGGCAAGATCGAGCACATCGAGGAGAACTTCGAATACCGCATCCCCGGCACCTTCCGGGCATCGCTCAGCGATGACGAGCAGCAGGGACTCGACGACGATCTGTCGGCCACCGACATCGTGCCCGACGATCCCCTCTACCAATTTCAGTGGAACTTCAAGCAGGTCGGCGCCGAACAAGCCTGGGAGCAGACCGCCGGCAAAGGGGCCGTTGTCGCCGTGATCGACACCGGCGTCACCATGCAAAATGACCCTGACCGCGGCATCAAGGTCGGCCAAGACCTGGAGGGCGTCCACCGGGTGGCGGGCTACGATTTTGTCGACGATTCGGACTTCGTCTACGACGGCCACGGCCACGGAACGCACGTCGCCGGCACCATCGCCCAGGCCACCGACAATGGCTACGGCGTCGCCGGCCTCGCCTACGAATCCTCCATCATGCCCCTTCGCGTCCTCAACGACCAGGGCTTTGGATCCGTCGCTGACATCGCCGACGCCGTCCGCTTTGCCGCCGACAATGGCGCCGACGTCATTAATATGAGCCTCGGCGGGCCCCTGCCCAGCCTTGTCTTGAGCCGCGCCGTCAAATACGCCCACGAACAGGGCACCCTCGTCGTCGCCGCTGCCGGCAACTCCGGCAAAAAGGCGCCCAGCTATCCCGCCGCCTACAAAGACGCCTTCGCCGTCGCCGCCACCCAATACGACCAGCATACGACCTTTTACTCTCAGTGGGGTGACTTCGTCGACATCGCTGCTCCCGGCGGCAATACCCGGGTCGACCAAAACGACGACGGCCGACCCGACGGCATCCTTCAGGAGACGCACCCCCGCGGTGGAAATACGGACAAGCATGAATTCGCCCTCTATATGGGCACGTCCATGGCCAGTCCTCACGTCGCCGCCGCCGCTGCCATGGTCCACAGCTCTGGCGTCACCAACCCTGACGCCATCAAGCGCGTGCTCCAGAACTCGGCGGATGACTCCATGCGTGAGCACTATAGCGACAAGGAATTTTCCCAGCGCTACGGCGCCGGACTCCTTCAGGTCGACCGCGCCGTCGCCGCCGCTTCCGAAGCCATCGCCTACTCCGGAGCCAACAGTGATACCACCGCTGCCTCCGGCGCCCACAGCGAGTTCAACGAGTCCGATATTGAGTTCCGCTGTGGCACCGTCTCGGACTCCGAACACGAATTCTTCTTCAGGTGGGATCGCAGCACTACCGGTGGCGTTGCTGGCGGACTTCTATTGGCCCTGCTGGCGTTGATCGGCCTCCGCCGTCGCGACCAATTGGACAGCATCTCCAGGTTGCAGGTGGTCGACGTTCTCGGGAGCGCCGCCGCGGCGGCGACCTTCGCCTCCGTATTCTCCATATTCGGCATCACCTCCGGTCTTCTGGGCTCTGTGGCGGCACTATTCGCCGATCCCACGAGCACCCTCGGTGTGGCCAGCGCGATCCACGTCTTTGGAGCGAGCTTCCTACTGCCCCTCGGCGCCTACGCGCTCTTCGCCGGTATACCGACGGGCCGCTTCATGACCACTGGACTCAGCTTCGGATTGGCTGGATTTAGCCTCTCCGCGGTGGCCTTCTTACCCCTCACGGGCGGAGCCGCCTTTGGCTCCTCCCTTGGGCTCGCCGTCAGCGCCCTGGCCCTCATCATCAACGCCGCGATCTGTACCTATATCGGCTACTTG
>CAYQBU010000136.1:0-10840 GCA_964415785.1 uncultured Bradymonadales bacterium | reverse complement strand
GCGCTGCTGCCGTTGGCGGAAGAGGCCATGGGGCCGAGGATGAGGGGAAGGGTGGAGGGCCAGGAGCCATCGGAAAGTTGGAAGGGGCGCAGCGCGATTAAGCGGTCTTGCTCGGGAGCAGTGCGTCCCTCGATGAGGCGAAAGCGCCGGCCCTGATTGTCGCGGAGACGACGGGCGCAGAGCGAGGAGGGGCCGCGGGATTCAATGATGTGGAGCTCCCAGGGCGTGCGCTGAAGAGGGGCGAGCAGAGGCATGAGAGGAGCATCGACGGCGTCGGTGTTGAGCCGGAGCCACTCGGCGATGTGAGCGCGGGCCCGGGCGTCGACGGCAGGACGGCCCAGACAGCTCCAGTGGCGATCGATGAGGGCGTCGTCGACGGGGAGGCGGAGGGCGTCGAGGTAGTCCTCCAGTTGACGCTGATCGATGGAGGGGGCGGAGCAGGAGGACAGGGAGGGAGTCGAGGTCATGGTTGATCCCGGGGTTGGAGTGTGGCAGAGGCCATTGGACGGTGAGCAGGATCATTATCGATGAGGTCGGCGCGGAGTTTCGCCGCCGCGGCCTACGATCAGGAGTGTGGTGATGGATCGACAGGCAGAAGAAGAGAAGATTCGTCGGTGGGAAAAGGCCCTGGAGGACAGGGGGCTGGACGCCGATCTGCGGGCGGAGATTGGAGAATCCATCACCGCCAGAGGCGGGCAGAGCTGGTCAGCGAAGGGGCTGTTAGAGCTGCTGAAGGTGGCGCAAATGGAGGCAGCTCTGGTCGGTGACTCCGGGGATATTGAGTTTGAACAGGCCTTGGCCGACGGGATGGGGGCGGCGATGCCTCATCGCGAGGAGTGGAATGGCGGGGTATTGATGGCTCAGCGAGAGGCTCTGGCGCGTCAATATGGGCGAGAAAAGCGCAAGGCGGAGCTGGTAGGCCAGAGAATGGAGGAGGCCAATGAAGGGCGTCGAAAAGAGATCGCCAAAGCCTATCTGGCGACGGATCCAGAGCAGGGACTTCGCCAGGGGTTGGAGGAGCGCTTTGTGGAATCCTTTGAGGAAGCGAGGCGGGTGCTTGGGCAGTCGTTGGAGGCGTTGGTCGATGACCGGCGCTTGCTGGAGTGGCTGCGCTTTGAGGAGGACGACGGAGCGATGAACCCGGCGGCGGCCAGGGCGAGCCTGGAGGCACTGCATCAGCGCTGGGATGGTGCGCCGAGGCTGCTCAAGGAGCAGATCTTGGGCGACGATGAAGAGGGGCGCCTGGCGGCGGCGGGCCTGGCCCTGGTCCGAGGCGAACAGGAGATGGGGAAGGTGATGTTGAGGGCATTGATGCAGGGGTTGGGGCCGGCGGGACCGCTGGCGGCCTTTGCGGGAGTGCTCGATGAGGAGGCGAGTCGCGATGGGCTGGGGCGGTTTTTGGTGGACGCCCTCAATGATGATACGCCGCGAGAGGAGCTGGTGGTGGAGGCGTCGCGCCTGGCCGAGGCGATGGCGGCAGCGCGGGCGATCTTGCCCTATGTGGGGAGCCCACTGGAGGAGCTGGAGAGCCCTTCGAAGCAGGCCGAAAAGACGGTGAAAGCTGCCCAGCGGGCCTGGCGCTTTGCCGCGGCGCTCCATGGTCAGGAGAGCCCAAAAGCTGGCCAATGAGGCGGCGGTGGTCAGGTTTATCCCGGGTGATGGAACGTGACCTACCCCGGATTATTCACGACGCGTCTGCTGCGGCTCATCAGAGCCCAGATGCCTGTATCTCACTCCGCGACGATGCCTCAGGCATCGCCTGTGGGGCTCGATTTTGGCCTCTAAACTCTGATTTTTCCTCGCTACGACGTCTCATGAATAATTCGGGCTGCGGTAGACGTCGGAAACCAAGCGAACGCAACTGAGATGGGGGATGAGATGGCCGATATACTCTATGTGACTTTTAACGGGGTGTTGGAACCGCTGGGGAGTAGTCAGGTGGTGAGCTACGTGGATCGGTTGGCCCAACGCTCGGAGCTTCGCTACAGCATCTTGTCGCTGGAAAAGGAGCGCGATCGGGCCGACGGGCATAGAGAAGAAGAGATGGAGCGGCGATTGAGGCGACGGGGCATCGAGTGGCGTCGAACGACCTACGTGGAGGGATTGGGCCCCATGGGGGCGATCAAGAATGTGGGGGCGATGGCGTCGATGGCCCGAGAGCATCGGCGGCGACGGCAGGTCGATCTGGTGCACGCCAGAAGCTATCTGGGGGCATTGGTGGGGTGGGGGCTCAGGCAATGGGCGGGGGTTCCCTATCTCTTTGATGGGCGGGGCTATTGGATCGACGAGCGAATTCGTCAGGGGCATTGGATTCAGTGGCCGCTGGTCCTCGATGGGGCACGGGCCATGGAGCGGACGCTGTATCGAGAGGCGGCGGGAGCGGTGGCGTTGACGGAAACGGCGGCGGCCGACATCAGGAAAGGTCGGTTTGGGCCGTGGGGCGACAAGCCCCTGGCGGTGGTGCCGACCTGTGCGGATTACGAGCGATTCGGGCAGCCAGGGGCGGTGGGCCCGGAGCTTCGGTCGGTGATGCGGCAGTGGAGGGACAAGGAGGTCTTTGGGTATGTGGGGGCGATCAATCAGGCCTACTATACGCGGGAGTCGCTGCGGTTATTTGCGGCGGTGCACCGGAGGCGTCGCCAGGCGCATCTGGTGTGCGTGACGCGCCAGCAGCGAAAGATGAACAAATTGCTGGAGGAGTCGGGCATCGACGAGGATTCGGTAAGCGTGGTGGCCTGCGAGCATGAGGAGATGCCAGCGGTGCTGGAGGCGATGGACTGGGGGTTTGTGATGATCGAGGAGACGGCAGCGAGGCGGGCGATGATGCCCACGAAGCTGGCGGAGTTTTTCGCCGCCGGAGTAAGGCCCATATATTTTGGTTGCAACGCCGATGTGGGGCGGTGGGTGGAGCGGGCGGGCTCGGGGGTGACGCTGGGGGAGATGACGCCCGGGCAGTTGGAGACGGCGGCGGCGACGATCGCCGGGCGCCGTCGCGAAGAGCGGGAGTTGCTCCTGGCGCGTCAGCGCACGCGGGCCCACTTTGGTCTGGAGTCCGGGGTCGATGCCCTGGCGGCGCTGACCCAGAGGCTGGTCGATGGGGCGTCGGCGGTCAGCGACGTGGGAGCTGAGGCGGGAAATTCGAGGGTCTCCCTCGACATGGAGGGGGTTGGTGGATATGGTTCCTCAATTCAATAGAGTCCCTTCGTGGATTCACGACGACTGCAACTCAGGAGGACGGTCCCATGAAAATTACGCGTCAATTTATCCACCAGATCCCAAAGACCGACCTCCACGTGCATCTGGACGGAAGTTTAAGACTCAAGACCATTCTGGAGCTCGCCGAAAAGCAGGGCGTAGCGCTGCCCGGCGATCCGGAGAGTGAAGAGGAGCTCGCCGAAGCGATCAATATGGGGGCGATCTGCGAGGACTTGACGGATTATCTCAAGGCCTTCGATGTCACGTTGAGCGTCCTTCAGACCGAGGAGGCCCTGTATCGAGCGGCCTTTGAGCTCGGTGAGGACGCGGCCCGGGAAAATGTCAAATATATGGAGGTGCGCTACTCGCCGCTTTTGCACTCGCGGTCGGGGCTGTCCTATCCGGTGATCGTGGAGGCGGTGGCCGAGGGCTTGCGAGAGGCGAAGCGCCAATACGGCTTGATGAGCGGGCAGATCATCTGTGGGATCCGCCACATGACACCGGAGGCGTCGCTTCGGATGGCCGAGCTGTGCGTGGCCTTTAAGCATCGCGGGGTGGTGGGCTTTGATCTGGCGGGGGCGGAGGCCAATAACCCGGCCAAAGACTATCGCGAGGCCTTTTATCTGGTGCGCAATAATAACGTAAATCTCACCATTCATGCCGGCGAGGCCTACGGGCCAGAGAGCATTCACCAGGCGATCCACATGGGCGGGGCTCACCGCATCGGCCACGGGACGCGGCTGAGAGAGGACGGCGACCTGCTCAACTATGTCAACGACCGCCGGATCCCCCTGGAGGTGTGTTTGACGAGCAATGTTCAAACCCGAGCCTGCAAGAGCTTTGAGTCCCACCCCCTGCCATTTTATATGTCCTACGGAATTCGCTGCA
This sequence comes from uncultured Bradymonadales bacterium, assembly GCA_964415785.1. Taxonomy (GTDB): domain Bacteria; phylum Myxococcota_A; class Bradymonadia; order Bradymonadales; family Bradymonadaceae; genus SLJM01. Next base: position 6,757 of record CAYQBU010000136.1, on the reverse strand, counting down.
CGATCAATACGGATAACCGATTGGTCACGGATACGACGATGACCGAGGAGCTGGTGCGGGCCGTGGAGTATTACGACCTGAACCTGGGAGATATTCGCAAGCTGATGATCGACGGGTTTAAGTCGTCGTTTATGCCCTATCGAAAGAAGCGATCGGTGACGGCCCAGGCCTGTGCGGATTTCGATGCGCAGGTCCAGAAGATGGAAAAGGAGCAGGGCGAAAACGCGGTCCTGGAGCCAGGAGTGGCTCAGGAAGTGGCGTTTCAGAAGGCGGCAGCCGATGCGCGCACGCCGATGGCCTACCGCGTGGGTCCCGAAGATCGGGGCTATCCGATGGAGCGGCGAGTCTACGAAGTGGTTCAGGACCAGGACGAGCCGGTGGGCGGATCGGAGGCGATCATCGATCCGGAGACGGGTAAGAAGGGACGTGAGGAAGAAGTTTCACAGGCGGAATGAATGGGAGGATAGATCATGGATGATAGGCCGTCGATGCAGGCGATTATTTTGGCCGCCGGGCGCGGCACGCGCATGCGATCCGAGACCATCAAGGTGTTGCACCCGATTTTGGGGAGGCCCATGCTGGGCCATGTGGTGGAAGCGGCCCTGGAGGTGGGTGCCAAGCGGGTGATACCCGTGTTGGGTCATCAGTATCAGGAGGTGGAGGCCTGGTTAGACGAGGCGTTGGCGGCGGAATCGTTGGTGGTGGCAGAGCAGAGCGAGCAATTGGGCACCGCCCATGCGGTGTGGTCGGCGCGGGAAGCGATCGACGAAGGGCTGGAGTATACGGCGATCCTCTGTGGGGATGTGCCCAATTTCGGAGGCCCGGAGTTGGGGGCTCTGATGGATCATGCGGTGGCCGAAGAGGCGGACGTGGTGGTGGCGACGGCGGTGATCGATGAACCGGGAAAATACGGCCGAATCATCCGCGATGAACGGGGTGTTAAAGCGATCGTGGAGTACGCCGATGCGACGGCGGAGCAGCGGGCGGTCCAGGAGATCAACGCCGGGATCTATGTGGTGCGCACGGACTTTTTGTTGGAAGCGCTTCAGGCGATCATGGAGCGAGGAGCCGACAATGCGCAGGGAGAGTACTATTTGACGGACCTGGTGGAGTGGGGGGTGGAGCACGGAAAGGTGGAGGGATGGGCGGTAGAGGATAGGGCATCCATCCAGGGGGTGAATACGCGGGTGGATCTCGCCCGGGCGACGGCGACGGCCCGGCGACGGCTCAATGAGCGTTGGATGCTGGCGGGGGTGACGATGATCGATCCCGACACCACCTATATTGATGGGGATGTGCAGCTAGGCCAAGATGTGGTGCTCTATCCCAATTGCCATCTCCAGGGAAAGACAAGGGTGGCCGATGGGGTGGTGGTCGAGAGCGGCTGCGTGGTGCGAGATAGCGCGATCGAGCAAGGGGCCCAGATAAGGGCCAATAGCGTATTGAGCGAGGCACGAGTGGGGCGCGGCAGCGCCATCGGTCCCAGTGCGCACCTGAGGCCGGGGGCCGATATTGGGGCCAAGTGCAAGGTGGGCAATTTTGTGGAGGTCAAAAAGGCGCGCCTCGACGATGGGGCAAAGGCCGGTCACCTGAGCTATCTGGGCGATGCCCATGTGGGTCAGGGGGCCAATATTGGTGCGGGGACGATCACCTGTAATTACGACGGAGAGACCAAGTCCACGACGACGATTGGAAAAGAGGCCTTTATTGGATCGAATACCTCGCTGGTGGCGCCGGTGGAGGTGGGCGAGGGAGCCTATGTGGGGGCAGGGAGCGTGATCACGGAAAATGTGCCGTCAAAGGCGTTGGCCGTGGGGCGGGGAAGACAGCGCAATATCGAGGGATGGGCGGAGGATGAGAAATAAAAAACGGGGCGGTTGGCGTTGTGTTTACTGGACGTGGGAGCCATTCGGTTTAGCTTCTAATAGGCGTCCACGACGGCAAGCGAGCCGGGACAGAGGACGGAGAAGAAAAACGGCAAGTTGCGATTTGTCTATCAGCGTTGATTTCAGTAGACTAGAGACATGTACCCCCTCGCTAGGCGAGATGCGATCCCTCGGCGGACTTGAGAAGGAGACTTGGTCATGGCGATTACCCCACGAACAATCTTAACCAGCGCAGCACCGGCCACGGTGGCCGTCGTATCTTTGTATTTTTTCACGGTCCTGGGCACGGCGGCATTTACGTCGATGACCAACCAGACGAGCTCCCAGGAGGGGCCGGTGGCGGATCAGGAGGTGCTACCGACGTCGTCGGAGTGCCAACATGTGGCCGATCGTTTTGCGGCCGATCATGAGGAATGGTCGGAGTTTGCGTGGGTCAATTACGCCTATTGCTTCGATCGCATGGAGAATTCGGAGAAGACGATCGCGGCGGCGGCGAAGGGACTTCAGTTTCACCCGCGCTCGGAAATCCTCTTCAACCTCAAAGGCTACCACGAGATTGTGAGCGGTGAGCACGTGGAGGCGATCGAGACGCTACGCACGGGCCATGACCGCATCCAGCATCATCGAAGCGGCGTGTTGGCCAACAACCTGGCGTGGGCCGGGTTGTGGGAGCCGCGGGAGATGGATCTGGACGAAGCGCGATCGCTCTATATCGAGTCGCTGGCCCTGTCCCCGGGCGTCTGTGAATCGATGCATACGGGATTGTTCGTAGAGTACGCGATTGCCAATCAGGCCACGGGCCTGGACCGCTACGATGCGCTGAAGCGCTTTAGCCAGTTGCGAAGCAGCTACAATCGCTGCCTCGATCGGATCAGCGAAAACGACTGGGATACGATCGTGGAAGTGGTGGGAGCGGCAGTGCTCTTCAAGGACATCGACCAGGCCTCGGATTCGCAGCGGGTCCATCCGCTGATGCGAACGGCGGTGCGAGCAATGGATCGCTACAATGGCGATGTGACGGCCGACGACGTGTGTCGTGAAGCGATGCCGCTGGCCGACTTCCACAACCAGTGCGTTCGTGCGGTCGAGGATGGCATCGAGGCCAACGACCGCATTGAGCGGGCCCATGAAGAGCGCAACGAGCGAGCGGCGAAGGTTCAGCAGCAGCTGCGAACGGAGCGCCATGAGGTCAAGAGCAACGGTCAACGCGTGGAAGTGCGAACGGTGAATTTCCGAAGCACGCGCTGCAACCAGTGAGATAAATTGCGCCGGCCCCCAATTTGGGGCCCGGCGTTGAACGAGAAAACCCCGGAGGCCCTATTCGCAGGGCATCCGGGGTTTTTTAATGGGGGCGAAGACTTGCGGAGCCGTTACTCCTGGGTGGCGCTGGCCCACTGGGAGGCCGATTGGGGACGGCCCAGGAGATAGCCCTGGCCCAGGTGGACGCCGAGGTCGACCAGCGTCTGGAGTTCGCCTTCTGTCTCGATGCCTTCGGCGATGAGTTGAGCGCCGCTCTTATTGGCCAATTCGAGGAGGTATTGGGCCAGCGCTCGCTTACGCTCACTCTGGTCAATGCCCTGGGTGAGGGTGATATCCATCTTGATGAAGTCGGGGGCGAGATCGGCGAGGAGTTTGAGGTTGGCGCCGCCGGTACCGACGTCGTCGAGGGCAAATTGGAAGCCCCGTTGGCGAAGGCGGTTGATCACGGGCATGATGCGACGGGCCTGGGAGTCAGTGATCTGTTCGGTGACCTCGAAGACAAATTGCTCGGGCTGGAGTCCATCGGCGACCCATTGATCGACGAGGCGTTCCAATTCGGGATTGGGATCAAAGAAGGTGGGGGGAAGGCAGTTGATGAATAGCCGGTGGGAGCCTGTCATTTCTGGACGGCGAATCACCGATAGGGTTCGGCAGGCCTGGTCGAGCTCCCCGTCGAGTTCGGCACGGGCGGCGGCGACGAAGAGGTGAACGCCCAGTCGATCGGCGTCTCGTTCGCCGGCACGGCTGAGGGCCTCGAAGCCCAGAAGTTCTCGTCCCGGGAGGCGAACAATGGGCTGATACTGGGTCTTGATATTGCGGTGAGCGATCACGTGACCGACTACGCGATGACGTCGGCGCTTCATTTCGTGGTATTGGACGTCGGCGTTTTCGCGGGCCCGCCGGATGGCGCGATAGATCTCGCGACGAGGTTCGACGGAGGCGTTGTGGAGCAGTAAAGCGCTGCCCAGCGAAATGGAGTCGAGGGCCTGCTGGAAGCGGATCTTGGAGAGGTTAAAGGGATCGAGGAGATGGCGCTCAAAGCGAGCCATGACGTCTTCGACCTCGATGGAGGGCGAGGGCGCTTCCGCTTGACGGGGCTGCGACAAAAAGAGCAATAGGCTATCGCCCTTGGGGTGCTGGAGGCAGAGGACGTCGTCGTCGCGAATGACCACGCCGTGGGCATTATTGGCGGCCTGGGAGAGGCGGGTCATGAAGGCGGAGAAGGCAGCGGCACCATGGCGGCGCTCCCAGGCGGCAAGCCGGGAGTTGTCGACGATGATGACGCCGACGCAGCGGCGCTCCTCGACGGCGGCGGCCAGATCGTCGAGGACCTCGTGGAGGATAGGGATCTTGGAAAAGGTCTTTTCGGCCTCTTCGTCGAGGACGGCCTCCGATAACTCCTCGAGCTGGTGCTGCTCCTCTGTAGCGAAGGGATCCTCGTCGTACATGGGGGTGCTCCGCAGAAAAATCCACCAAAATGATTAGCTTATCCGATTCATCACCCGTCGATGGGGATCAACATCCCGGTGGACGCGGTCCTCGATGAAGAGGCGCGTCGCCTGTGAGGCGCGGGGGGGCTGATCGAGCGTTTGGGACGGTGTGTCATGAAGGGGGCAGACAGTCAGGTGGTCGTTGGGTTGCTAAGATTGTAAAAGAGTAGCTTTGAGGGGGGGCAAATGTCAACGATGGCGGGGGAAAATCCAGCAATAGCGCCGGTTATGGCTCTGGAAATGAGAACTCCCGGGGGAAATGGGCAAAAATAGACCATTCCTTGTCACAGAGGGGTGTGTTCGATACCTTCGCGACGGAATAAAGGCGAATTCACCTCTTCACAGACGTTGGAAAAGATATGGCATCAAATTACGTTGTGCCGAAGGTGCCCTCGGTGGATAAAGTGGCGGCCGATGCGAGGGCGAGTAAATTTAAGTCGAGAAGCATCAAGACCACGGCCAAGAAGGCGGGGCTGGATCTGGTGATCTCGATGATCGATTTGACGACCCTGGCCGGCAAAGACACGCCCGGGAAGGTGCGGATGCTGTGCCGAAAGGCGAGGCGTCCGATGCCGGGAGGCGAAAGCGAAGTACCCCAGGTGGCGGCGGTCTGTGTGTATCCACCGATGGTGCCGGTGGCCCGAGAGGAATTGGAGGGCACGGAAATTAATCTCGCCGCGGTGGCGACCTATTTCCCCAGCGGGCAGGCGAGCATTGAAGAGCGGGTCCGCGAGGTCCGCCGGACGGTGGACGCCGGGGCCGACGAGATCGATATGGTGATCAATCGCGGGGCCTTTTTGTCCGGCGAGTACGGCCGGGTGTACGACGAGATCGCGGCCACGAAGGAAGCCTGTGGGGATGCTCACCTGAAGGTGATTTTGGAGACCGGGGAGCTCGAGACCTACGACAATATTCGCCTGGCCAGTCAGATCGCGATCGATGCCGGGGGTGATTTTATCAAGACCTCGACGGGCAAGGTGGCGGTCAACGCCACGATGCCCATTACGTTGGTGATGCTGGAGGCGATCCGGGATCACTATACGAAGACGGGTAAAATGGTGGGCATGAAGCCGGCGGGCGGCATCAGCGATGCGAAGCTCGCGCTGCGCTACCTGGCGATGGTCAAGGAGACGCTGGGCGACGCCTGGTTGAGCCAAGACTGGTTTCGCTTTGGCGCGTCGTCGCTGCTCAACGATGTGTTGATGCAGGTCGAGAAGCAGCGCACCGGTTATTACCACTCCGATCGATACCTCAGCATTAGCTGAAAGAAAGGAAAGGCATCATGGGAAAAGAGAGTTCAACATCGGTCCGTGATTTGCTCTATGGCGAACTGTGGGAGTATGCCCCGGCGCCGCAATCGACGGGTTTCGTAGAATTGGATGAGGCCTATGGCCACTATATCGACGGAGAGTTCGTCGATGTGGGCGCCGAGGAGTCGCTGAAGACGGTGAACCCGGCGACCGAAGAGGTGCTCGCAAAGGTGGCGCAGGCCGACGAGGCGACGGTGGATCGCGCCGTCGCGGCCGCCCGCAAGGCCTATGAGGGCGCCTGGGGTAAGATGCCCGGAAAAGAACGGGCGAAATACCTGTATCGCATCGCGCGAATGATCAAGGAGAAGTCGCGCAACCTGGCGGTGGTGGAGACGATGGACGGCGGCAAGCCGATCAAGGAGTCGCGGGATGTAGACATCCCGTTGGCGGCGGCCCATTTCTTTTATTACGCCGGATGGGCAGACAAGTTGGAGTATGCCTTTCCGGGCGCCGACATCTCGTCGGTGGGGGTGGCCGGGCAGGTGATTCCCTGGAACTTTCCATTGTTGATGGCGGCGTGGAAGATCGCGCCGGCGCTGGCAGCGGGCAACACGGTGGTGATCAAGCCGGCAGAGACCACGCCGTTAACGGCGATGCTGTTGGCGGAGATCATCGACGAGGCCGGCGTGCCACCGGGCGTGGTCAATATCGTCAATGGTGCCGGCGACACGGGAGCGGCGATCGTCAACCACGACGACGTCGACAAGGTGGCCTTTACGGGCTCCACGGGCGTGGGCAAGATCATCCAGCGGGCGGTGGCCGGAACGGGCAAGAAACTGACCCTGGAACTCGGTGGTAAGGGCGCCAATAT
>CAYQBU010000135.1:0-10897 GCA_964415785.1 uncultured Bradymonadales bacterium | reverse complement strand
AACACAGCGGCGCGGCCGCCGCGATCGTCGTAATATTCGACGACGGTGGCGTCGATGGGCTCCTCGATCTGGGCCAATCCGTAGATGAGCCAGTAGCGATCGGTGGCGCTCATGGCTCGGTAGGCGTTGGAGGTGGCCCGATCGACATCGCCGAGGAGCTCGAGCATCGTTTCCTGGTCATAGGCCGGGGATTGGCCGCTCAAAAAGGATTTGATCTGGCGCTGGCAGAGCAGGTCGGCGTAGCGGCGAATGGGGCTGGAGGCCTGGGCGTAGGTGTGGAGGCCGAGGCCGAAGTGGAGGCTCGGTTGGGTGGTGATCTCACCGGGGTTCATGCGCCGGATTTGAGCAAAGGTGCGGGCGACGCCCTCGGGGATGGAGAGGATCTCGTCGTCCTCCAAATCTTGCTCCGGCGGTTCCTGGACGCGGTAGATGGCCGGGAGCTGATGGCGCTGGCAGAAGCGGCCCACCAGGTTGTTGTTGAGGATCATCAATTCGCTGACCAGGGAGTTGGCCGGGGTGTCGCCCTTGCTGGCGCCGAGGGTGACCTGTGGAGGGTCGACGTCGAGGTCGACGTCGATCTCGGTGTCCGGCAAATCAAAATAGGCGCCGGCCCCGTCGGTGCGCTGGGCGTGGACCTCGGAGGCGATATAGGAGAGGCGCTCCACGAGGCCAGGGAAACGGCCTTGGTCGTCGCTTTGCAGCATCTCGTCGACCTCGTCGTAGCTCATACGGCGGTCGACCTCGACGATGGAAGCCACCACCTCGGTGTCCGTGACCTCCAGGCTGCTGTCGAAGGTCACGAGGGTGGAGATGGCCGGGCGCACCTCGCCGGCGACGAGGCTCATGGCCTCTTCGCTGAGGGCGGGGGGGAACATGGGGATGGTGCCCGAGGGCAGGTACAGAGAGGTTCCGCGGCTGCGAGCCTCGTCGTCCAGTCGGTTGTCGGCGTCGATGAAAAAAGAGGGGTCGGCGATGTGGATGGCCAATTCGAAGCCGCCATCGATGGTGGGGCGACAGGAGAGGCCATCATCGAGATCGCGGGTGGAGGGGGCATCGATGGTGACGGTGGTCCAGTCGCGCATGTCGCGTCGAAAGTCCTCGAAGTCCAAAGGCTTGTCGGCGAGGGTTTTGGCCTCTTCGACGAGGTCGTCGTCGAAATCGCGACTGATGCGGTAGCGATGGAGGGCCAGGTTTTCGTGCTCCTCCCACAGCCCCAATGCCTCCATGAGAAAAAATGCTTTTTGGTCGGGGTGGCCGGAGAAGTGCTGGCCGCTGTGGTCGATGAGGTCATTGAGGATGACTTCGGCCTCGTCGCGGCGGTGGAAGTCCTGGCCGTGGGCGGCGAAGTCCTGGAGGAGGTAGACGGCGTTTCGCAGGGCGTCGTCGTCGCCCATCCACTCGTCGAGGGTGGAGGCGGCCTGGTCGCGCTCCTGCGACAGGGCCTGGCTTAAGCGGTCGATGATGCGCTGGTGGGTGCGTTCTTTTTGGAGGCGAGCCTCGCGCTGTTGGCGAAGGGAGTCGACCTGCTTCTGGTCCCTGGGATCGAAGAGGTCATCGCGGCGATGCTTAAAATAGACCGGGTTGTGGCGCACGGCGCGGCGAAGGGCCAGGCGGGTAGGCGCCGAGCTATCGGAGAGCATGAGGTCGGCGAGAAAGTCGTCGGCCAGGGCGTCTTCACCGTCGACGAATTCCCAGAGGATCTCGAGATCGATATCGCTCTGGCGGTTGGCGATGGTCTGTCCCAGCTCCTGGAGCTTTTGCTGGGCGCGTTCCAGGTCCTGAACGGAGCCGGTGCCCAGGGAAAAGGTGATGTCCTCAGGGGTGGTGCGCATGCGATCGCCGTCGGCGGTGAGGATCGACAGCTTTTTGGCGCCGATGGTGTCGACGATGATCGCCAGACGATGCTCATCGCCGGCGTCGAATTCAATGATGGAACCGATCTGGGGTTCGAAGTCCATGGTCTGACCTAGAGGAGAAAAGAAAACGCCGGAGAGCGCGTGGCTCTCCGGCGTTTTGTCAAGCCGCGGTCGCGACGTCAATGGCCATCACAGGGCGACAACCTTGAGTTCGTCGGCGACCTCGAAATGGGCCTCGGTTTTTTCTCGGATTTCGTCGAGCTCCACCCCGGGGGCGATCTCGGTGAGGAGGAGGTGGTCGCCGTCGACGTCGAAGACGCCGAGGTTGGTGATGATGCGGTCGACGACGTTGACGCCGGTGAGCGGAAGGGTGCACTCCTTGAGCAATTTGGGGGTGCCCTTTCGGTCATGGGTCATGAGGACGATGCATTTTCGTGCGCCAGCGACCAGATCCATGGCGCCGCCCATGCCCTTGACCAATTTGCCGGGGATCTTCCAGTTGGCGATGTCGCCACTCTGGCTGACCTGCATGGCGCCGAGGATGGAGACATCGATGTGGCCGCCGCGGATCATGGCGAAGCTGGTGGCGCTGTCGAAGAAGGCGGAGCCGGGTCGGGTGGTGACGGTCTGCTTGCCGGCGTTGATGAGGTCTGGATCCTCTTGGCCCTCAAGGGGAAACGGGCCGATGCCGAGGAGGCCGTTTTCACTCTGGAGCATGACCTCCATATTGTCGGGGATGTAGTTGGCGACGAGGGTGGGGATACCGATGCCGAGATTGACGTAGGCGCCGTCCTCCAATTCCTGGCTGGCGCGCTGGGCGAGTTCTTCGCGTGAGAGGCTCATGACAATTCCTCGATGCTTGAAAAGGCGTAAGGGCAAGTAGGGGACGTTCAAAAGATCAGGCGTCGGGCGAGCGCGTGGTGCGCTGCTCGATCCACTTTTGATAGTCCACGCCTTGGAGGACGCGCTGGACGAAGACCCCGGGGGTGTGGATTTCGTCGGGGTCGATGTCGCCGGGTTCGACGAGTTCCTCGACCTCGGCGATGGTGACGTCGGCGGCCATGGCCATAAGGGGGTTGAAGTTGCGGGCCGTGGCGTTGAAGACGAGGTTGCCCTGGGTGTCGGCTTTCTGAGCCTTGACGATGGCGAAGTCGGCGTGGAGGGCGGTCTCCATGACACAGGGGGTGCCGTCGAAGTCGCGGGTCTCTTTGCCCTCGGCGACCTCGGTGCCATAGCCGGTGGGGGTAAAAAAGGCCCGGATGCCGGCGCCGGCGGCGCGGATGCGCTCCGCCAGGGTGCCCTGGGGATTGAGCTCGACCTCCAACTCGCCGCTCAAGAATTGCTTTTCGAAGTTCTTGTTCTCACCGACATAGCTGGAGATCATCTTCATGATCTGGCGGTCCTGGAGGAGGATCCCCAGGCCGTAGTCGTCGGTGCCGCAGTTATTGCTGATCACTGTCAGATCACCTACGCCCTTGTCGTTGAGGGCGCGGATCAGGTTCTCCGGGTTGCCGCAGAGGCCAAAGCCTCCACTCATGATGGTGGCGCCATCTTCGACGTCGAAGATGGCTTCGGTTGCGTTGTTGTAGACCTTATCCATTCATCAGCTCCACTAAGAGGATCGGTTTTCGGTCTGGTATATCCGGGATAAATCAATGATGTGTCTCCCATATATGTGGCAAAAATCAGGGCCGCTGGCAATGGTGATTGAACACTAACCGGGATTATTCATGAGACGTCGTGACGAGGCGAATCACTGGGAGCGGTGGCGGGGTTGTGGCGGCTGATGAAGGCGAGAGGTCAGTGGGCGATGAAAAAGAGGGAGGCCGATGTGGAAGATGCCCTTCAATTTGGAGGGGGGTTGGGTCTAAGATAGAAGGCAGGATTGGCGTCGGGATTTGGACGAAGGATGTGCGGTGACAAGTGCGGTCGAAGAACGAGTAAAAACGCTGGGGCAACGGGTAATCAACAGGCACCTTCCGGTGTTGATGGGGCTGATGGCTGAAGGGGGAAAGGGGCCAGAAGAGCAGCGCGAACGGGCCACTCGCCTGGTAGAGGTGCTCCACGGGGTAGAGGTGGTGCCGTCGCTGCATCGCAAGGGGCGTCCAATTCCATTGGAGCTCGACGAGCAAGGGCTTCGCTTCAATGGGCAGATGGTGGAGCGCGTCGATGATTCGGCGCTTGCAGGAGCGCTGGCCGATCCAGTGGCCAACCTGCTCGATATCTCGCCGGTGTCGGCGGGGCTGGTGCTGAAAATGGATGATCTGCCTCAGCTTCGAGGGCTGGCGGGAGAACTCCAGAAGCGGGTGGAGGGGCCGATTCTGATGAGCACGGATATCGAGGCTCTGGTCCGCCAACGGGTGGCCCGCTTTGAGCAGCGGGCCTTTGATCTGGCGGAGTCGATGGGTGAGGAGTTGGCGATGCCGATGGTCGATCGGGCCGATCTGGTGGGGCAGGTGGTGGAGGGCGAGGGGCCCTGGCCGGGATGGCGAGAGGTGTCGAAGACGGCTCATCTCCAGGCCTGGGTCCAGGCGTTGGCAGAGGTGTTGGAGCAGACGCCCTGGAGGCAAGAAGAAGAGGCGATTGGGGAGATGCTGTGGGAGAGTCTGGCCCTGTCGTCGCGATCGGCGCTGCGGCATGCGGCGCAGCAGTTGCGGGGAATGGCGGTGGACGGTCGAGATAGCCGACGGCTTCTGGAGCATATGGCGGAGGCGTTAGCTGCAAAGACCGATATCGACGATGAGGTCGGGGCCTGGCCGGCCTACGAGGAGTTGGCCAAGGCCTGGAAAGCGCTGGTTTATCGCGAAGACGCTGCACTGGGGGCGAGGGCAACGGTGGCCGATCCACGGCTGTCCGTATTTGCGACTCCCGGAGCGAGCACAGGGCTCAGTGAGCCGTCGAGTCTTCCCTGGGACCAACCTCTATTGTGCTGGACGACCCGGGAGGCGGGAGCCCTCGGCGACCTGTTGGAGGGCCTGGAGATGGCCCTTGAGCAACAGCGCTCCGTGATCGGGGGCTCCAGGGTGGATCTTGGAAGTGGGGTTGAAGGGCTGGCCCTGGAGAAAGAGGAGGCCCAGTGCCGGTGGGTCCTCCAGGTGCCGCGGCGTCTTCCCGAGGTCAGTGACGGCTTTGAAGAGGCGGTGGACGCGGCCTACGGCACGCTCCTTGAGTCCTTTATGGAGGCCTTTGACAGATTGGATGCGCCGATGAAGCAGCGGGCGCTGCAGATGGCCAAGGGAGCGTTTTCCGGCTTTTTGAGCTCCACCTCCGAGCTGTGGTCGCGGCGCATGGCCGTCGGATCCGGGGGGTCGACGAGGCGCCAATTCGAGTGCTATTTGCGCGCTCCAGGAGAGGTGTTGGAATGGCCGGTCTTCGTCGATGTTTTTGATCAGATGGGGGATCGACCACGGGTGGCGACGATGCCCAGGTTTACGCTTCCGGCGGTGTGGGAAGAGGAGGCAGAACAGGCTCCGTTGTGGATCCCCGTGGAGGCGATCGGTGAGGCTCTGGGCCAGGCGCCGGTGCGAGTCCGCAATGTGAGCGTCGATCTCGAGGGTGGAGTGGTCAAGGAACTCGGCGATCACGAGTTGTCGGAAAATGAGCTCCGTTCCTTGCCCACCCTGGACGTCGTTCGGGCGCTTCACGAGGGCGCGCTTCTTTTGACGGTGCATAAGATCAACCTATGAATCCAAACACGACAAGGCAGCCCCGGCAGGACTGGGACGTGATCGAAGAGGTGGGGGGAAGGGAGGTCATGGAGGCGATGATGCGCCGGTTCTATGACCGACTCTTCGATGATCTCTTCGTGGGGTTCTTATTTGAGGGCCACGACAAGGAGAGGCTCATCGCCTCCCAGATGGCCTATATCCATGCCCACCTCGGCGGGCGTCAGGGCGACTATAAGGGGCCGTCGATTCGCAAGGCCCATGAGGAGATGACGATCTTTGTGGGGCATTTTGATCGGCGCCATAAGGTTTTAGAAGAGGTACTTCGGGAGTTTGATGTCCCCGAAGAGGTGCGAGAGGCCTGGTTGGAACTGGATCGATCCCTTCGTGAACTGGTGGTGAGTTCGGGGTGAATCTTGGCAACGGCGTCGTTTGTGATATGAAAAAGAGCAGAATTTATGAAACCAGTAGCGAAACGACTTCTCGGTAAGGACCAGGGTATGGCGAGTCGATGGCATCAAATAGCGTGGGTAGCGGGACTGTGTCTGCTCCCTTTTTCGGCGTGGGCGAGCGACGATCCAGAGATGACGAGCCGTCAGCAAGAACTCAACGATGACGCCGTGGATGCTCTGGATGCCGGAGATTACGAGTCGGCGGTGGGGCTGTTGAGCGCATCGCTCCAATTGGGCGAGCTCAACGTGACTCACGCCAACCTGGGCCGGGCCTACCAAAATATGGGGTATTGTGGGGAAGCGGATACCCATTTTAAGGCCGCTTTGGAGGCGCCTGCCGTGGAGCGACCGACGCCGGAGCAGGTGGAGGCGGCGATCGACAGCTATCGGGGCGAGCTGGTCCAGAGCTGTCCGGGATTTTTGGAGGTGGAGTGCAGCCCGGAGGGGATCGCCCTCTTTGTGGACGACGAGGGGCCTCAGGAATGCGATGAAGATGCCCTGGAGTTGATGGCCGGTGTGTATACGATCCGCGGGGAATACGACGATCGGGTCACGGAGACGACGGTGGCCGTGGAGGCCCTGGAGACGTCCCGGATGCGGCTGGGGCTGTCGAGCGCGGAGGTCAAGGCCCCGGAGGATGAGGAATTTTCAGAGGTGGAGACCATGGAGGCGCCACCGAGCCCGTCGCCGGCGGAGGTGAGCGCGTCCAGCTCCACGACGGGATGGCTACTTCTGGGAGCGGCGGGGGCGGCCGTGGCCGGTGGAGTGGTTCTGGATACGGTGCCGGAGCAGAGCAGTAATTATGAATTCAACGCCATCAACCTGGCTCCCGTGGGACTCTACGGGGCAGGCCTGGGACTGACCTTTATGGGCATTCGCTCTCTTCGGCGCTAGATCGGGTCGTCCGGGGTGTCGATGATCATGAGGCCTCGGCTGATGACGCGATGATTGACGTGGCAGCCAGCCAGCGATTGGAGGCGCTCCATACGAGGGGCGATATCTTCGGCATCGAGGCCAGGGAACTTTCCGCGAGCGTAGGCGTTGGCCCGGCGATGGCGGGGAGAGAGGGGACGCAACAGCCCCTTGAGACTCTCCAGGGCCCCGAAGACGCTCTCCTCGGTATGCAGGGCTAATTTGGGGAGCCCCTCGGTGCGGTCGATCTTTTGCTGGGCCTCATCAAGCACGGAGAGCATGGAGGGGAAGGAGTCGTCGCAGAGATTGTTGAGGAGCCGACGGGCGCGATGGTCGATGAGCGGTGGATCGTCAAAGGCGGTGCGCCGATCTCGGACGTGGAGCAATTCCACGAGACAATCGACGACGTCGTCGATGCTCTGGCAGGGAACGCCAAATTGATTGGGGAGAAAGAGCTGCTGGACGGGGTTGTCGACGGGGCGAAAATTGATGATCCGCACCTCGCCGAGGTGGGCCTCCAGGCCGGTGGTGCAGCCATCGTGGATCATGCAGCGACAGGCAAGAAGCCAGGGAGCGACCGGTCCCTGGTGGATGACGTCAACGGTATCCAGGCCCTGAAAGGCGCGGCGATAAAAACGGGGATCTTCGGAGGGGTGGGGGCGCAGGATGATGCGCTGATCGGGAAAGACGGTGTGAAGGCGGTGGACGAGGCGCACGAAGTGGCTGAGCTGTTCGGTTTTATAGGCCCATTCGTCGATGGCCTGGAGGCGGGTCTCCAGGTGATCGGGGAGGTAGCCATTATAGGGGCTGAAGACGAAATCGTAGCCCAGGCGATTGTTGGCGCGGGCGAGATTGGTATTGATGAGGATAAAGGGGCCGTAGCGGGCGCGGAGGGCGCGGGCGTCGGGCTGGTAATAGTCGCGCCACTGGCGGCGATAGAGGTCAAAGCGGGGGTGGCCGGTGGTGCGGATATTGTCGGCGCAGGCCGGATCCATGTCGCGGTAGACGTCGCGCTGAAAGTCGCCCCAGGTGCAGACGAAATCCTCGGGATGGAGCCGGCGAGGATCGAGGCGTTGGTGGAGGATCTTTTCCCACAGAGGCTCATCGCCGGGGTAGACCGCCCCTTCGGTGTCGAAGTGAACGATGATGAAGTCGCGCTCCTTGAGCTGATGGTAGTCCTCAAGAGCATCGGGGAAATGGGGTCGGATGACCTGTTTTCCAAGGTAGACGCCGCCGCGCAGATGGCGGGCCAGCCGAAGGAGGGTGTCGTGGAGGCCGATATAGATGCGGTTGTTGGGGCGGGCCGCCAGAACGCCGAGGGCGAGCCGATAGTCCAGTTCACGGTTGATGGTCTCGACGGGAAAGAGCAGGTGTCGTGGAGCACTCATTTGTACCTCATCGCTGGTTCATTGGAGCCCGGGCCGCGAGGGCGCTGGGCAGCGCGAACCATATTTTGGAAGTGGTCATTGCGGGCCAGAAGCTCATCGTAGGTGCCGGCGTCGACGAGGCGGCCCTCGTCGAGAAGGAGGAGGCGGTCACAGTGTCGGACCGTGGAGAGGCGATGGGCGATGATGACGAGGGTGAGATCACCGGCGAGGCGGTCGATGGCGTCGCTGATCTCGCGCTCGGTGGGGGTGTCGAGGGCGCTGGTGGCTTCGTCGAGGACGAGGAGGCGGGGCTCGCGATAGAGCGCGCGGGCGATCCCAAGGCGCTGGCGCTGGCCACCGGAGAGGCGAACGCCAGCCTCGCCGATGGGGGTGTCCAGTTGGTCGGGTAGAGAGCGGATTAAAGAGGCCAGTTGAGCCTGCTCCAAAGCCTGCCAGACCTGGCCGTCATCGACCTGGTCGTCGTCGACGCCGAAGGCAATATTGCGGCGAATGGTGTCGTCCATCAGGTAGGTGGGCTGGGCGATATAGCCCAGTTGGCTGCGCCAGCGCCGAAGGTGTTGGTCGATGGGGCGATTGTCGACGGTGATGGAGCCATGGGTGGGGGGCAGCAGGCCCAGGAGGAGGTCCACGAGGGTGGTCTTGCCGGCTCCGGAGGTGCCCACGAGACCCACCGATTCGCCGGGTTCAATGCGCAGGTCGAGATCCTGGATCGCCGGTGTGGCGCTGTCGGGATAGCTAAAGGAAACGCCCTCAAAGCAGAGGGAGTCTTCAAAGGGAAGGGGGTCGGTGTCCAGGCCGTCGTCGCTGTCCGGGGAGGGAAGGGAGAGGGGAAGTTCACCGCGGTCCAACGCCTGGAGATCGCGGGAGATGACGTCGATGCTGGGGGTGAAGTGGCGGATGCCAGTTAGCGAGGAGATGATTCGGGTCAGCGAGGGCATGAGTCGAACGGCGGCCATGGCAAAGAGGCCGAGAACGGGCAGAATCTGGCCCATGGGCTGGCCGCGGGCCACCAGGAGGACGACGACCAGGATCATGCCCCCGAGGCCGACGGTTTCGATGACGTTGCGGGGCATCTCCTTGATGAAGCGGTGGTAGCGCACAGAGCGGGCATAGGCCTGGCTGCTGTGGTCGTAGCGCTGGAGAAAGTAGTCCTCGCAACCGGCGACCTTGGCCTCCTTGAGTCCACCCAGGCCCTGGTTGACCCACTGGATCATGAGCCCGTTATGATGCTGCTGGAGTTGGCCCAGCCGCGTGGTCTTGGCGCGCACGGCGCGATAAAAGGCGAGGCTGATGAGGGCGAAGCTGACGAGGGCGATGGGGGCGACCAGGGGTTCGACGGCGATGAGAAGGGCGGCGATGACGAAGACGACCAAGAGCTCTACGGCGATGCGAAAGAGGGGGAGCATGACATTGATGAAGGTCATGCGCACTTCTTCGGTGACGTTGCGCAACAATTGGGCGCTATTTCGGCGCAGGTGAAAGGGGTAGGGGCTGAGCAGATAGGCGCGAAAGAGGCGCCGCGAGATGCGGACCTGATTGGCAAAGATGAAGCGAAATTGGGTGTGGTACATCAGGGCGAGGTAGAGGTTCTTGAGCAGGTAGACGCCCAGGAGCCCGAGGCCGGCGGCGATAACGATATGCTGCGGAGCGCTGATGCCGAGGGCGGCGAGGAGATCGGGAAGTAGAGGCATGTCCTGGATCGCCGAAGGGTCGGCGACGAGGGCGATAAAGGGCATGATGAGGCCGATGCCGATGGCCTCAAAGGCGGCGCCGACGAGCATCAAGAAGAATAGCCCAAAGGCCTGTCGGCGTTGTCGAGAACCGAAGAGAGACCACAGTTGGCGTACCAATTCGATCACGAGAAACTCCCACCCCGAGAAAGGTCATAACGGTCAAACCACAGGATTTACTGATGTGCTAAAAACCTAGACTCGCCAAAGGGATAGGCAAGCGGTGGTGTCAGTCAGGAGGGGGGGCGTCGGCGCGATGGAGGAGGAGGCGAAAGTGGGCGCCCTGATCGGAGTCCAGGAGTTGGAGCGATCCCTGGACGCGGTCG
This sequence comes from uncultured Bradymonadales bacterium, assembly GCA_964415785.1. GTDB lineage: Bacteria > Myxococcota_A > Bradymonadia > Bradymonadales > Bradymonadaceae > SLJM01. The sequence continues at coordinate 568 of CAYQBU010000135.1, read as the reverse complement.
ACGAGGCGGTGGGCGATGGCCAGGCCCAGGCCGGTGCCCTCGCCGGGGGGGCGGGTGGTGAAGAAGGGATCGAAGATCTGGTCGGCGACGTCGGGGTCGATACCGGGGCCGGTGTCGATGATGTCGACGGCGACGCGATCCTGGAGAAGCTGGGCGCGAAGCTGGAGGTGAGGGTCGTCTGTGGCGGCGTCGGCCATGGCCTCCACGGCGTTGAGCAGGAGGTTGACGAGGACCTGTTGGAGCTCTCCGGGGACGGCGTAAACGGCGGGGATCTCGTCGTCGATGTGGAGCTCCATGGTGGTGTCGGCGCCGTGGCCGGTGGCGCCGACGAGGTGAAGGGCTTCGTCGAGGAGGGGAGCGAGGTCGCAAGCCTCGGGGTCGCGTCGGGCTTCGTGGCGGCTATAGTCGAGGAGCTGGCGGATGATGCCGCGGATGCGCTGGAGTTGAGTGAGGCTGCGATCGACGAGGTCCTGGACTTCGTCGTCGCTCAGATCGGGATCGGCGAGCAGGTCGGTATAGCCCATGACGGCGGCCAGGGGGTTGCCCACCTCGTGGGCGATGCCGGCGG
>CAYQBU010000134.1:0-10922 GCA_964415785.1 uncultured Bradymonadales bacterium | reverse complement strand
GTGCCGGCCGGTGCCGGTGCCAAAGATGAGTCCAAGAGTCGTCAGGAAATCAGTGCCGGTATCGTACCTCTTGGCGGTGGCGTATCCCTCGTCCCCCAGATCTTTTTGGAAGGCTCCATCGAGTGGGACTTCAGTGGTGAGGCCACCATCGCCGGCGCCGCTGACGGGTCGGTCTCCATCCCCGTCGGCTTTGAGATCATCCGCCAGGAAAACTCCTCAGAGCGCGATCTGCGCCGCATTCCCAATAGCGACAACCCCATCCAGACAGATGGTCACGTCCAGCACCCAAGCCTGGACCTCGCCATCGCCTTGTCGACCAAACTTCTTCTCGACTTTGGCGTCCGAATTACGGTCACCGACAGCCTTACTGGAACCAAGGGACTGTCCATCCGTGGACCGGAAGCTGGCCTCGGCTACGGTTGGGAGATGGAGGCAAGACCCATTCAGTCCACTTCCGACGGCAGCTTTGACCCCTGCCTGACGGCGGAAGAATATGTTCGAATCTTCGGCCGTGGAACCTTTGAGGCCAAGGCTGACTTCGGTTGGATCGAGTGGGGAATCTCGCTCGGCTCCTTCGGTGAGGCGGAGCACAAGTGGCATATCAGGGAGCCCTTTGAGAGTGAGGGCGATGATTTCTGCCTCTTTACCCAAGATCAAGACAGCCTGGAGTTCCGCCTGTCCTGGGATGAACCCAATCTCATCGACCTCTACGTGGAGACCCCCGAAGGTGACACCATCTGGTATCAGAATGCCAGTATCGACGGTGGACAATACGACTCCATCAGCTTCGGCGACTCCTGCGTCTCCGACGACTCCACCTGCGTGGTCACCACCGATTGGCACAGTATTGACCCCGCAAATATCCCATCCGGTGAGTATAAGGTGTGGGCTCAGAACACTCAGTCCGACCAGGTGGTCAACTATACGCTGGAAGCCATCGTCGGTGGGAGTGTGACCGACACCTGGCAAGGGACGCTGCCAACCACGGATGAACCCAACAATATCTACTCGCTGGATTTTAACGCCCAGAGCAGTGACTGATTGCCCGGCGCTCTCTGCGCCATAGTCCAGTCGCTTCAAAACCCCCCGCCGGATCTCAATCCAGCGGGGGGCTTTTTTATCGGCAACCACAACGGGTGCGTCCCTCTCGAAACCTTTCTATGCCCGGACCATCACGGGGTTGAAACCATCCCGCCAGGGCCCATACCCATCCTGACCAACTCCGGCCCCTCCTCCTCTCGGAAACAATATCCATGTCCTACAGCGGAGCGCTCCCTGCTTCGACCCGCCCGCCGATCAACCGTTCATGGGTGGGACACGCGAACATCTCGGTCACCTTGGGGGCCCCCCACAATCATTGGGAGACTCCCCGGCGACCATTCCGACTGACCCGCCTCCACCCCACTCCTATAAACTGCTTAGCTCCCGGCCGGGATGGCCGGGACCATCAAACAAAACCTGCCTTCCCCAGTCATCAACTCCCTTATCCGTCGAGGCATTCGCTGCTGATATCAAACTCTATGATGGTCATCCATCCGTCATCGCTGCCCGTCTCCTCGAAGTAGGCATCGCAGTCGTCCCCGTCTCCCTCACCAAATGTTTGCGCATGGCACTGACCCACCTGGTTGAGCATATCTCCACTGCAGTCACCGGCCGCATCGAGATCTTGCAAACAGCTCAGCGCCGACTGATGGTTGTCAATTCGACAGTCCATCACGTCTTCCGCCCACGACGGAGGCTCACTGGCCTCGTTTGATATCTGTTGGGCGCAGGAAGCGATATCATCGATTTCATCGGCGTCTCCCAACTGATTGTCCAAGCATTCCTGCTCCGAATCAAAGCCATCGCCGGGCAGGATCTCCGCATTATCGTATTGGCACTCGCAGATATAGGTATAAAACTCGACGTCGTATCCCAGGCTGGCCTGATAGTACTCCCCGTATTCGATAGCATCGTCGTTATCGCTCTGGTTATTGGGCGGATCATCGGGTTGATTATTCGACTGGTTATTCGGATCCTCTTGGTTGTTTGGCGGATCCTCCTGGTTATTGGGCGTCTGATTCGTCTCATCACCGTTGCCCGATCCGGACCCGATTCGAACCGAATCGCGGTCATCGCCACAGCCAACCATCACCAATGCAGTTGCAAGGACTGCCGTTGATACCCATTTGCGCCGCATATTCGCCCTTTGAGGAAAAAACGTACTCGACCATCGCCGGATTAACTTAGATACTATGAAACTAATGAATTCCGCACTGGACCACAAGTTGTGCGTCACCCAAATTCGCGGTGGTAGCGCCGCTCCACGGCCCGCACCATCTGCCTCTCCAGTGTCTGGGCGTGCTCCACGACTTCTTCGCGAGGACGATCTTGCCACTGGGCTGGCTCATCGTCCTCGGCGACGTCCACCTGATACTCGGCACGGATTTGCACCCCCAGGCCTCCGCGAAGGGGAACGATCTGACCGATCAACCGACGTCGCTGCGACACCCCGACCTCTTCGTATTCACTGAACACCGCCAGCGCCTCCTGACGCTCCTCGCTGATTCCCAGGGTCTCCTCCTCAAAGATCTGGACCATCGCCTCGTAGAGATCGCTGGCCGTCTCCAGGGCCTCCTGCTGGGCGTCTTCATCCCCGTCGGAGTCACTTCGCACCTGCTCCGCAAATCCCCCGCAGCCGCCTCCCACCAGTGCGATACCCAGGGCCCATGCCCACACCCATCTTGAGATGCGCCGTCCCAGCGCATATCTTGGTTTTCGTTCGCCTCGTCTCCATGTTGTCATGCCATGTCCTCCGGAGCCTTTCATGAACCGCCTCTCGGCCTGTCTAGTGATCCTCGCCATCGCCGCCATCGCCATCTCCGCCTGTTCCAGCACACCGGAGACCGTCGACGATGCCACGGCGGCCCTGGAAGATAGCAACGCCTACCAGCAAGGCCATCAGGCCATGGAACAGGGCCGATGGGAAGAGGCTTCCCAATTCTATGGGCAAGCCGCCGACGAAGCACCCCAAAACTGGAGCGCTCACCTCAATCACGCCATCGCCCTGACCCGCGACGAGTCCTTTCGCCAGGGCCTGGAGGCCTTTGGACGCGCCCTTGAACAGGGCGGCGAAGACGAGGCCATCGTCTATTATAACCTGGGCAACCTCTATCAGGCGTGGGCGCGCTACGATCTCTCCATTGATCCCTACCGCACGGCCCTGGCCCTCAGTGACGATCCGGACCTCAGCTTTGACGCCATCCTCAACCTCAGCGCCTCCCTGAGTTTTATCAACGCCCTCGACGACGCCCATCGGGCCCTCGACGATGCGCAACAGATGCGCCCCGACGACCCACGCCCTCAGTTAACGCGTGGCGTCGTCCTCCAGCACCAGGATCGCTCCCCGGAGGCCCTGGAACTCTACGACGCCCTCCTGAGCGCCCATCCGGACTACGTCGCCGCCCATTTTCATCGGGCCTACGTCCTGATGCGACTGGAGCGACACCAGGAGGCATTGGAGGGATTCCAGACCTATCTGGCCCAGGCGCCAGACGGAGACTACCGCTCCCAGGCCGAAAGCCACATCTCGACCCTTGAGCTCCAGATCCGCCGGCGTTAACACCAAACACCTCTTCCGTTGTCCGGGGTCCAAGCCCATTTCTTACAGCAAGACTGGAAAAACACACTCAGGCTAGATTTATGCGCGATATCTCATATCGATGGAAAATTACAGCGCCACTAAATAGAATCGAAAATTACAATTATAATAAAACTTTATTCGTGTAAATAACTTTCATAAAACCTTGACCCACCCTACCCTGTTATCACTATACTCTATTCAAGCTGGTTCTGTGGGAGTAATCCTCCATGGATGGTGGATTGACCCATCGCGTCTGGCCTGGTGGCCCGACGGCAGGACGGGAATCTTGATTCCCCCTGAGAACCCTCGCGTTTAATCGTTCGACGTCGTAAAGCAGGAGGAATTGAGTATGGCAACGGGTTCTGTGAAATGGTTTAACAATGCCAAGGGCTTCGGTTTTATCACTCAGGGAGGAGAAGAGGACATCTTCGTCCACTACAGCCAGATTCAGCAGGAGGGATTCAAGACCCTCAAGCAGGGCGAGGTGGTCGAATTTGAACTCCGGCGAGGCCCCAAGGGTTTGCATGCCGCCAACGTCATTCGGATCAACGAGGCTCCTTCCCAGGGGCAGCCTCAATCCCAATTCGATCATCCCTACCACACCATGTAGGCCAACCCCCCAGGGCATCGGTTTAGACGCGGTAGCCGATGCCTGATGAAGATCACCGCGCCTTTGCGACGGCGCACCACGAAGAAAGGCCGCTGATCCCCGAGGGGATAGCGGCCTTTGTGGTTTCTTGTCCCAGTCAGAGCTATTCGTTGATCTCGACGCGCATCAATTCATTGCCCATGGCCACGTAGTCGCCGTGACCCAACGGCTCTTCGTCATCGATTCGGACGTAGGTTCCGTTTTTGGACCCCAGATCGTGGACCACGATCTTGTCGCCCTTCCACTCCACCCGCGCGTGGTGGCGCGAGATGTGGCGATCGTCGGCAAATAGGATATCCGCCCCTTCCCGACCGATGGTCAGGCTATTGCTGTGATCGCAAAACGCATCGCCCGGCTTTCGTCCCGCCCTGGAGCTCGGCTCATCGGGATCGCCACCATCGACGAGGTGGACGAGCCGAAATTTATAATCATGGGAGGGACTGACGTACTTCAGGGTGCCGTCGGCCGTCTTGTACTTGTCTTGGAGAAAGAGCTCCTCGACGCGCAGCCGCTGGCGGCCCACAAGGATCTCGTCGCCATCGCTGAGCTCTCGGGGCTCGTCGATGCGAATAAACGTCCCGTTGAGACTCCCCTCGTCGCGCAAGTAGAGCTTGTTGGACCGATAATAAAAGGTTGCATGCTCGTCATCGAGGTAGTCGTCGTCGGGAAAGAGCACGACCCCCGACTCCTTGCCGGCACCGTGCTCGGTGGAGTTGAGGTGATAGCTCAATCCCTCCAATCCCTCTCCGGAGATCAAGATAAGCTTTGCTCTGCCCGGAGCCTGCATCGCTCCAAAAAAGAGCGTCTCATTGGCCTGCTCCCGCTCGTCTTCTCCGTAGCTGGCCCCACAGCGGCCACAATAAAAATGCTCGCGGGGCACCACGGCTTTACAGTTGCTGCACAATCGACCGGTCGACATGACCTTCCTCCATGGACTTAATCAGGCTTCTTGACTCACCGCTGATTATTGACCACCGACGGCGCTGAGGCAAGGAGTCGGGCTAGTCGGACTCCGGGGGCGCCTGCTCCGGGGGTGAATCGACCTCCTCCAACGCCACGTCGACGACGGGCGCCACAAAGCTCGCCACCTGCTCGCCGATGGCCCGCAACTCCTGGACTCCCCCCCAGCGCCACCCGATGGGCTTTCGCTCCCCGCTGTCCAGGCGGATGCCCAGCATCGTTCGCTTCCACATCGGACCCTCGTAGAGTTCCAGAGCCTCCAGCTCTCGAAGCGACGCCTCCCCACTCTTGGGTGGGCCCCACATGCCCTGCGATTCGGCGATGATCGCCTCCGTCTCCACATCGAAGATCCAGCGATCGCGACGCAAGTAGCGCCCCAGCCCGGAGAGAAACCCCACCAGGCCGGCGAGGACCGAAAAGGCCAACCAGTAGGCTCCCGTCATCGGCTCTTCTTCCGCCCACCGAAAGAGATAATCGGGCATAAAAATCACCATCAGTGCCCCCATTGCCAACGGGGCGACCATCACCCCTCGGGCCAGGGCCGCCATCCAACGTCCCCATTGGCTGGCCTCCACCCTCAGGTGATCCTCCTCCTCGTATATTTCCCAGTGTTTCATGGCCATCGCCGCAACCCTTGCGCTAGTAAGTATTCGCTATTTTTGCGTCTCCATCGCCGTCGTCGGTTCCAATCGAAGCGATTCCATTGTAGAACCACAACAACGAAGCGACGCTGTCGCGTCAACGCCTCCCGGCGATCGGTTCTTCCGACACCTGCGTCATGGCCTTTTCTCTCCGTCAAAACAAGCTCCGACTCCTGCCCCTTCGGCTGACCCTGTGGTCGACCCTACTGGTGATCGCCGTCGGTCTCTACCTCCATGGCCACCCCATCGCCCTGGAGAGCGACCTCGAGTTGGCCTCGGGCGAGGCCCTGGACGTCGACCGCGATGCCGACATTCTGGTCGTCATCGACTACGACGCCATCAAGGATAGCCCCGACACCTTTTCTGGACGCGACTTCAGCGCCGCCTGGATCGATCTCTTTGAGCGCCAGATCGGCCCCGTGTCCGTGGCCACGCCGGAGTCTCTGAGCGCGGACAAGATCGACGACGCCCGCCTGCTCGTCATCACCCACAGCGTCGCTCGCGACATGCCGGAGGTACTCGTCCAGCGAAGCCGCGAACACGCCATCGACGGCCAGACCGTCCTCATCGATCGACCCCGGGGACAAGCCCGCCAGCTCTTTGGCGCCGACGGCAACGCCGGAACCCGAAGCGCTGGCCAAATCACCTACGCCGCCGGCCTCGATGAGGAGATCGCCGAGGTCCTGGCCGACATGCCCATGCTCGTCGATTACGTCGGCTCCACCGGCCCCCGAGATGAGGCCACCACCCTGATGGCCGTCGACGGCGCTCCCGTGATCTATGCCTCCTCCTTTGGCGACGGCCACGTCCTCACCGTCGATATCGATCTCCCCCGCCAACTGGTGGCCCTCAAACAGGGGCTGCCCGACGATGACTTCTCCGTCGCCCCCGCCGAAGACCAGACCACTCCCACCAGCGCCGATCTCGTCGCCGACGCCGATCTCCTGGGCGCCTCGGCCCCCTATGCCGACCTGTTGGAGCGCTTCATCGTCTTTGGCGCCCTCCAACCCTACGCCCATCTCACCGCCCTGTGGCCGTTTGCCGACTTTGCCCCCGGCGCCGTGGTCTTTGTCCACGCCGACGAAATCCTCGGCGATGATGGCGCCTGGCCGCTGGAATACGAGCGCCGCCACCGTGCCTCGTCGACCCTCCTGACCACCGCCGACAGCGGCCTCAGCGAGGAGGGCGCCGCGCGGATCCTGGACCAGGGCGGCCAGATCGGGGTCCAGTGGCGACTGCCCAATAGCGCCGACGCCCCGTCGACGCCCGAGGGGGTCGCGGGCTTTGAACCCTTTCGACGCCCCGTCAATCTCGACGACCAACGCCAGGTGCTCCTCGATACTCTGCCCCATGGCTCGATTCGTAGCGCCCGCACCCACCGCGGCCAGTGGCTCGAGCGCTGGGATGATCCCCTGGCGGCCATGGACCACGCCGGCATACGCCAGGACTCAAGCCTTGTGACCCCCGACCACCGCGGCTACGCCTTCGGCACCGGACTGCCATCGCGAGCTTTCACCCACCAGGGAATGCCTCTATCGCTTCGCACCATGCCCATCGTCGTCCCCATCGGTGCCGACGAGGGCCCGACCTTCGATGAATTGCTCGCTGACAGCGCCACCCGCTACCACCAGGCCGTCGCCGTCCTCGCCGATCCGGGCCGCTTCGCCGACCGCCCCCGCATGGAGGCCTTCGACGCCTGGCTCGAGCTCTTCGACGCCATCGCCCGCCACGCCCACTGGGCCCCCAATATGGCCGATCTCGATCGCTACGCCCGCCAGCGCCGCCAGACCCCGATGCGAAGCCGCGTTCACTCCCGCGTCGACCTCCCCGACGACTTCGCCGATCGCTCCGAGGCCCCCTCATCGCCGGCGACCCTTCTTCGCCTCACCGTCGAGGCCCCCCGCGCCGACATGACCCTCTTGATCCCGCCCCGCATCGGGGACGCCGAATTCATCGGCGCCCTGGAGGGCACGGAGCGCGTCGGCGCCGACATCGTCACCAACCGCCTCTCCACCGAGGCCTTCACCTATTCGGGCATCTCTCTTCGCCGCGCGCGCCTGAGCCGCGGCTTCAATAATCTCGAGCTATATTACCAATGAGGTCGATCTGATGGCTCGCCGACGCACACTCTGGGATCACCTGCGCTGGGACGTGCTCCTGGCCTGTTGCCTGATCGCCGGGTTTGTCGCTTACCAATGGCTCGAAGAGCCCCGCGTTCGCCCCGCGGAAATGCCCGTCAGCGATGGATCGCGGCCTCCGGATCGCACCGAGGGGGACGTGCTATTCTTGGCCCCTAATGCACCCTCCGTGGAGGCCCGCCGCTTTGACAACCTGGACTGCAGCCTGGGCTGGCACAACGCCCTGAACCACACCTTTGGCTCCTTCGCCAGCGCCTCCGCCGACGCTCTCAATCCCCAACTGCTGGTGGGCCACGCCATCGTGGTCGTGCCCGGCCGCGTGGCCGCTGAACTCTCGGAGACCGCCCGCGACTACCTGATGGACTTTGTGGAAGAGGGCGGCCAATTGATCGTCGAGCTTCCCCGCCGCGGCTGGGAGCGCATCACCGGCGTGTCCACCGTCGGCCAGGTGCGGCGCGCCCAGAGCCTCACCGACTTCGACGGACTGGGCCTCCACGGCCCGGATCGCGAACCCTTTTTGGACATCCCCCTTGCCGGCCGCCTGCTCCCCGTCGCCGATCTCGATCCCTACCCCTCGGGACCGCGGCGCTTCTCCGTCGATGACCAGGCGGGCCTCCTCGTCGAGGCCCGAGGCCAGGGCCATGTTCACACGCTGCTCTTTGACTTTGGATGCTCCCTGACCGCCATGCTCCAGGGCACGCCCGATGCCGAGATGGCCTTTGGACCTCCCGATGGCGACACCTGGCTGCCCACCTCCGATCGCGTGGCCGACGACGAGATGCTCTCCACCACCACCCCCTCGGCACACCTGCTCCAGCGCCTGCTCTTTGAGAGCCTCCACGAGACCCGTCCGGTGGCCCGTCTCTGGGGCTATCCCTCCGATCATCGCGGCGCCACCATGGTCGTCCACCCCACCACCGGCGATCCCTCGCCGGCCTTTGCCTTCGCCGAATTCCTCCACGACCAGGACTTTCCCACCACCTTTTTGGGCTCCGCCGATCACTGGCACCAGGACCACGCCACCCTCGCCCACCGCCTGGGCGGCGAATTGGGGCTGTCCTGGATTCAGGGCCACCGCCGCTCCCCCCTGACCGTCGACCGCGGCATCGGCGCCATCACGCCCTGGCAACAGGAATTGACCCTCGCCGAGCAACGCTCCCTGATGGAGCACACCCTGGAGCTCGACGACCGCCTGCGCCTCGTGCGCACCGAGGACACCCTCTGGCACCGCGACTGGGACACCTCCTTTCGCGCCATCGCCGCCGCCGGCATCAATATCAATCTCAGCTTTGGTCCCTCCTCGAGCGACCACCACGGCTTTCTCTTCGGCTCGGGCATGCCCTTCTATCCCATCGACACCCGCGGCCGATTGCTGCCCGTCCTCACCCTGCCCTTCGTCCTCGACGGCGCCAGCCTGACCCCCCAACGCCTCCGGGCTCTTTTCGAGGCGAGCGACAGCGCCCATCACCAGCCGCTGGCGATCCACCTCCACGGCGATGCCATGCACCTGCACCCCTCCGCCGATCTGATGCTCGCCCTCCGCGAGCTGCCCTCACTGAGCGACGACCACCACCACTGGGCGACCACGGTCCGCGACTATACGGACTTTCTCTCCGCCCGGCGCCAATCGGTCCTCACCACCCAATGGGACCGCTCCGAGCATCGACTGACGATCTCTGTGAACCTCCTGGGCGCCCAACTGCCGACCCTCGACACCAGCGCGTCGCCGGGCGTCGCCATCCCCGTCGCCCATGGCGACCGGCCCCTTAGCTCCCTGGTCATCGACGACGAGCCCATCGCCCTGGACTCCCTGGACACCACGGGACCGGCCACGGAATACCTCCTCGCCCTGGACCCGGGCCGCCACATCATCTCCGCCCACTACGGTGAGGAATAAACGCCCGGCCGCCATTGCCATCGCCGCCCTCGTTATGCACACTTAAGTCACTGCCTTACTATTTCGATCACTGCTTCCTGGGGTTAGCCATGCATCAACCTGTCGACTACAGCGATATCGCGTCACTGGTGGAAAATACCTCGACCCGCGGCCCACGCCTTGAGGTCCAATTCCGCTGCCCCGAAACCGGCCAATCCGTCACCGGTCACGGAACGCTTCCCTCCAGCAATTCTGGTCGTTCATCCCGCTCCAGTGGCGGCGGCTCGGTCATCGTCTCCATCCTGGTGTCCATCTTCCAGAATATGATCCTCCGTCGCCTGGGACTCGGTCGGGGAAGCCGCCGCGCCGCCCGCCTGGTGACCCGCGGCGTCACCCGAAACGGCATGGGCTCGAGCTCCGGCTCCTCGCCGACCTCGGCGGAGAAAAACAGGGCCATCGTGGAGGCCTTCCAAGAAGTCCGAAACCGCTTCACCAGGCGCCCTGACGGACGCTGGGTGATGCGATCTTGATGCTCATACCGCCGCCGGGACTCGAACCCGGACTGGAGCGTTGTGATTGACGTGACAACCCCCTCCTTATCGAACCATCGAACACTCGAGATTCTCTCCGGGACCTGATCTTCCCTGGGTTCCCCTGGAATATACGCCGGAGTTTCACAGCCCTCTCAATGTCCATGGTTTGGCCTCACGTCGCAAACCCATAGCGACCATCGAGGCCACCCCCTGCCCCTCCGACCGCAAACCCCACCCGCCCCATCCAACACTCGAGATTCTCCCCACAAGCAACGCGCCGTGGGGAGACACCGGCGCCGCAGGCGACGGAGAGGGGCACACCGCAAACCTCATTGACCATCGAGGCCACCCGACCTGCCCCTCCGACCGCTCGCCAACACCGCTCGCGCCCACCTCCCCAGCTCATCAACCCCATTCCCTGGGGAGGCTCTCGTGCTTGATTCCACCACCGACCTGCCCCTCCGACCGCAAACCCCACCCGCCCCATCCAACACTCGAGATTC